>NZ_JBEXVF010000015.1:0-179152 GCF_040629235.1 Amycolatopsis sp. NPDC005961
GAATGCTTCCGGCCGACCTCGATACCGCTCCTACCCGAGCCTCGGCCGCTTCGCCGGACGGTCGTCGAGCACCGAACGCGACCTCGGCCGCCGGGGGTTCCGAACCGGGTCAGCCGGACTGCGGGTCGCTGTCGTCGTGCTGGTCGCCGCTCGACGTGCCCTGCTCACCGCGCAGGGTTTCGCGCTGGGCCTGCGAGGTGTCGCCGTGCGGGTCTTCGCCGCCGGTGCCTTCCGCCGGCTTCGCCGGGTCCTGTGTGTGGTCCTGGGACGTCATCGCGGTGCCTTCCGTCGGGATCCTTTCCGGGGCGGGTACCCCGCCGGAGCCGGTTCAAGCCGCCGGAAACGGGCCTGGGCCGTGGCGTTGTTTGGTGCTCGACGCGCCAGGGGTACTTCTCCGTTCATGACGACTTATTCCCGGCCGGGGGAGGTCCGCACGGCTACGGCCCACGACCGTCTGCCTGCGCCGCGCGCGCCCGCCGACCTGCGCACCGAGGTCCGCTGCAAGAGCGCCGACGCGATCGTCGTCGAGGTGGCGGGCGAAATCGACGGCCGCACCGCACCCCGGTTGCGCGCCACGCTGGCCGGGCACCTGCGCGCCCGCCCGGCCGTCCTGCGCGTCGACCTCGGCGAGGTCGGGTTCCTCGGTTCCGCCGGCTTGGAAGTGCTCCTGCAGGCCCAGCGGGACGCGGAAGCCGCGGGTGTCCACCTCGTCGTCGACCCCGGCCGCTCCCACGCCGCCGGGCGCGCGCTCCGGGTGCTGGGTGACCTCGGCGGGCCCGTCTTCTAGCCGCCGGTCAGCAGGTCCACGACGGCTTCCGCCCGGTTCTTCTCCGCGAACGCACGCCGTTGCCGGTCGGAACCGCCGCCTTCGGCGATGAGCCGGGCCGTCGTTTCCCGCGCGAAATCCAGATCCCCCGCCGCTTCCAGCGCGGGCGCGATCAGCTCGATCAGATCGCCGATCACCGTCTTCGAGGGCTGCAGGTCGCCGGTCCGCGGATGCGGGCACGAGCCGGTCACCCCTTCCTTCGACGCCCGCCAGAGCTGCCCGCGCAGCACCTCGTTCGACAGCTCCGGCGGCCGGGCGTCGTCGGCCAGCGCCGTCGCGACGAGGCCGCGGGCCAGCACTCCCAGCAGCACCGCCTCCACGGGCGTGGCGGCGACGTCGGAGATGCGGAATTCGAGCGTCGGCTGCTTTTCCGACAGCCGGACGTCCCAGTAGACCATTCCGCGGTCCAGGATCGCGCCCGAGCGCAGCCAGCCGTCGACGATGCTCTCGTACTCGTCGAGCGACGCGAACCGCGGCGGCGGCCCGGCCGAAGGCCACCGGCTCCACTGGTGGTAGCGCCAGCTGGCGTAGCCGGTGTCGTAGCCGTCGACGACGGCCGAGTTCGCGGTGATCGTGAGCAGCGCCGGCAGCCACGGCCGGACGCTGTTGAGGACGTGGATCCCGCTTTCCTTGCCGGGGATCGCGACGTGGACGTGGCAGCCGCAGGTGAGCGAGGTCCACGCGGTCGCGCCGAAGTGTTCGGCCATCCGCTGGTAGCGCGGGTTGGGCGTGATGCGCGGCGGGTCCACTTCGGACAGCGGGGGCGCGCCGGCGGGCAGCAGCCGGTAGCCGCGGGCGCGGGCCGCGCGGGCGAGGTCGTCGCGCAGGCCGCTCACCTGGCGCAGCGCTTCGGCGTGCGTGCTGCAGACGTCCGTGGCGGCCTCCGCCTGGGACAGGTTGAGCTCGTGCTGCAATTCGCCCCGCCCGTCGGCCGCGGCTTCCGCGGCGTCGACGACGTCGTCGCCGGCCTGGGAGAGGTGGCCACGCCGGTCGACGACGAAGAACTCCTCTTCGATGCCGAAGGTCAGCACGTCTGCGTTCACCGGTGTTCTCCTGGGGATCGGGGGAGCCGGTGGGATACCCGGGCGGGGTGCCGCGCAAACGGCGTTTCCCCTGCCGGCGAGCGGGTAACCGGGCGGCTATGGATCCGAGCACCGCCGCTTCACCGTCGCTGCTGGCCGCCGACGCCGGGGCCACCGTGCGCAGGTTGTCCCGCTGCGTCGGCGACGGCGAGATCGACTCCCCGGCCGAGATGTACCGCGTGCTCGGCTCGCTGCGGCTGCTGGCGGACGACCTGACCCACCTGCTGCCCGCCCTCCAGGACCGGCTCGAGGAGGGCCTGCTGGCCGGCCGCGTCGCCGACGACGGCGTCGCGGCGACGTGGGACTCGGTGGGGAACGTCGGCCGGGCGCTGGCCCACGCCGGCACCATCGCCCTGCTGATGACGAAGGAACTGGAGAACTCCCAGGTCGCCCTGCGGGACCTGGCCACACCGTGAGGAAACCGATGTCGACCGACGCGATCGTGCTGCTGAAGAACGACCACAAGACCGTCGAGAAGCTGTTCAAGGAGTTCGAGAAGGCGGGGGACGAGGCGTACCGCGAGAAGCGCCGCATCGCCGACGCGATCATCGAAGAGCTGACGGTCCACGCGTACATCGAAGAGGAGATCTTCTACCCGGCCGCGCGCGAGGCCGTGCCGGAGACCAAGGATCACGTCCTGGAGAGCGTCGAGGAGCACCACGTGGTGGTGTGGATGCTTTCCGAGCTGGTCGACCTCGACCCGCACCACGAGACGTTCGACGCGAAGGTCACGGTGCTGACGGAGAACGTCCGCCACCACGTCGAAGAGGAAGAGGACGAGTGGTTCCCCGAGGTCCGCTCCGCGATGGGCCGCAAGCGGCTGCAGGAGCTGGGGCAGCGGATGATCGACGCCCGCTCGGCCGCGCCGAAGAACCCGCTGGCGCTGAAGAGCGCGAAGGCCTAGCCCCGCGACCTGTGAAAGACTGACGGTGGCGTGACCGTGCGTGGTGGGGGTAGGCCGGTGGGCATGGAGTGGCACGAAGAACTGCATGAGCGGGCGGACGAGCGGATCGAGCGGCTGGACGAACGGCTGTGGGCGGTGGCCACCGCACTGCACGAGCGGCCGGAACTGTCCTATGAGGAACACGCGGCCGCCGAGCGCCTGACCACCGAGCTGGCCGCGGACGGCTTCGAGATCGAGACCGGTGTCGGCGGCCTGCCCACGGCGTTCGTCGCGCGGGCCGGGACCGGGCGGCCGTGCGTCGCGCTGCTGCTGGAGTACGACGCGCTGCCCGGGCTCGGCCACGCGTGCGGGCACAACCTGATCGCCGCGGCCGGGCTCGGCGCCGCCCTGGCCGCCAAGGAGATCCTGGCCGACAGCCCGGGGTCGCTGCTCGCCGTGGGCTGCCCCGCCGAAGAACGCGGCGGCGGCAAGGTCGCCTTGGCCGAGGCCGGCGTCTTCGACGACGTCGACGCGGCCCTGACGGTCCACCCCGGCGTCCACTCGTGGTCGTGGGCACCGCTGACCGCGCAGGTTGAGCTGAAGGTGACCTTCCACGGCCGCGCGGCGCACCCGGCCGGCGACCCCGGCCAGGGCATCGACGCCCTCGCTGCGCTGATCCAGGCGTTCGGCGCGGTCGCGGCCCTGCGCCAGCGGCTGCCCGCGAGCTCCCACGTCCAGGGCATCATCACCCACGGCGGCGAGGCGACGAACATCGTCCCCGACCGCGCCGAAGGCCGCTTCGGGCTCCGAGCGCTGACGACCGCGGCGCTGGACCGCCTGGCCGAGGACGTCGGCGCCTGCGCCGAGGGCGCGGCGCTGGCGACCGGCGCGAAGGTCGACGTCGAACGCCTCGGGCGCGGGTTCGCGCACTTCCGCGACAACCCGGTGCTGTCGGAGCGGTTCACCGAACACCTGGCGGCGCGCGGGATCCACGCGACGCCACCCACGCCGGGGGTGTACCCGGGTTCATCGGACATCGGGGACGTGAGCGTCCGGGTCCCGGCGATCCACCCGTTCGTGGCGATCGCGGCGGAAGAGCACGCGGTGCACACGGAAGAGTTCGCGGCCGCGTCGGCCGGCGAACGCGGCCGGTCGGCGATGCTGGCCTCGGCGGCCGCGCTGGCCCGCACGGCGATCGACCTGCGGACGCACCCCGCGCTGGTCAGCCGGGCCTGGGACTACTTTCGCGCGATGGAGCGGAACGGGCGCTGAGCGCACGCCCGTCCCGCGCCCGGGTCACGCCACCGAGGTGTAGTGCGAGGCGTCCCCTTCCCGCGACTCGCTCGGCCGTCCGTCGATGCCCGCCGGGACGTCGCCGGCCACCGTCACGCGGTTCAGGCGCCGCGGCAGGCCGTCGTAGTTGTCGATCGCGTAGTGCTGCGTGATGCGGTTGTCGAACAGCACGAGCTGGTTCGGCTCCCACGCGACGCGCACGATGTTCTCCGGTCGCGTCACGTAGGACTGCAGCAGCCGCAGCAGATCACGGGACTCGCTCACCGACAGCCCCTCGATCCGCTGCGCGAACCCGCCGATGAACAGGCCGCGCTCGCCGGTCACCGGGTGCACCCGCACCACCGGGTGCACGGTCCGGTACTTGCGCGAGACGAACTGGGCCCGCCGTGCCTGCTCCCGCTCGTCCACCGTCTCCGGCGGCTGGACGTAGTCGTAGTCGTTGGTGTGCACCGCCCGCAACGTGTCCGCGAACGCCCGCAGCGGCTCCGGCAGGTCCCGGTAGGCCGCGGCCGCGTTCGCGATCAGCGTCTCCCCGCCGTAGGGCGGCACCACGAGGCTGCGCAGCGTGCTGGCTTTCGGCGGGTTGAGCACGAACGTGACGTCGGTGTGCCAGTGGTTGGCCCGGCCCAGCTCGCTGTCGACCGGCAGGATCGTCGGCGCGCCTTCGGCCGCGGGTACGGTCGGGTGCGCCTTGGTCAGCTCGCCGAAGCGGGCGGCGAACCGCTGCTGGCCCTCGTCGTCGAGCTCGGTGTTGCGGAACACCAGCGCTTTGTGCTCGTACAGGGCGTCGGTGAGGAAGGCCACCTGGGCGGCGTCGAGATCTCCGGCGGGGTCGAGGCCGATGATCTCGGCGCCGATCCTCCCGGTGATCTTGCGGACGTCAATGCTGATCGCGGTCATGCGGGCTCCTTGACTCGGTTGCGGTTGACGGGACGCGCGAGGCCGTAGTGCTCGCGCAGGGTGGTGCCGGAGTACTCGGTGCGGAAGAGCCCGCGCCGCTGCAGTTCCGGGACGACGAGGTCGACGAAGTCGTCGAGCCCGCCGGGCAGGGTGGGCGGCATGACGTTGAAGCCGTCCGCCGCGCCGCCGGTGAACCAGGCCTCCAGCTCGTCGGCGACCTGGACGGGCGTCCCGGCGAAGACGCGGTGCCCGCGCCCGCCGGCCAGCCGTTCGAGCAACTGCCGGATGGTCAGGTCTTCGCGCCGGGCCAGGCCCACGACCAGCTCGAACCGGCTCTGGCCGCCTTCGGTGAAGCTGCCGACGTCGGGCAGCGGGCCGTCCAGCGGGTAGCCGGTGACGTCGTGGTCGAGCATCTTCGACAGCTGCCGCAGCCCGTAGTCCGGCGTGATCAGCGCGTTCAGCTCGGCCTCGCGCTCGCGGGCTTCGGCCTCGGTGCGGCCGAGGATCGGCGAGATGCCGGGGAGGATCTTGATCTCCTCCGGCGACCGGCCGTACTTCGCGAGCCGGCCCTTGACGTCGTCGTAGAACGCCTTGCCCTCGGGAAAAGTCTGCTGAGCGGTGAAGACGGCTTCGGCGTGGCGGGCCGCGTACTCCTTGCCGGTTTCGGACGAGCCCGCCTGCACCAGCAGCGGGTACCCCTGGGGCGGGCGTTCGATGTTGAGCGGCCCGCCGACCTGGAAGTGCTCGCCGTCGTGCGCGATCGGGCGGATCCGGTCGGTGTCCGCGTAGACGCCGGTCGCGCGGTCGACGAGCGCGGCGTCGTCGTCCCAGCTGTCCCACAGCTTCTTGACGACCTCGACGAACTCCTCGGCCCGGTCGTAGCGGGCCGCGTGCGCGGGTCGCTTGGCCAGGTTGAAGTTCCGGGCCTCGTCGATGCCCGCCGACGTGACGATGTTCCAGCCCGCGCGGCCGCCGGAGAGGTGGTCGAGCGAGGCGAACTTGCGCGCCAGGTGGTAGGGCTCGTTGTAGGTCGTCGACGCCGTGGCGATGAGTCCGATGTGGACCGTGCTGGCGGCCAGGGCGGACAGCAGCGTCAACGGCTCGAAGTGGCTGTGGGAGTTGTGCTTGACGTTGCCCCACAGCGCGACACCGTCGGCGAGGAACAGCGAGTCGAGCTTGCCGCGCTCGGCGGTCCGGGCGATGTCGACGTAGTGCTGCAGCGTCCGGGCCCGGTGCGGGTCGGTGGACGGGTGCCGCCAGGCGGCTTCGTGGTGGCCGTTCGGCATCACGAACGCGTTGAGGTGCATCATGGCTTCTCCTTGGGGCGCCAGGTGGAAAACCGCCGTTCGAGGGCGACGAAGCCGGCGTTGACGAGCACGCCGAGCAGCGAGACCGCGATGATCCCGGCGTACATCTGCTGGATCTGGAAGTTCACCTGGCTGGTGTTGATCAGGTAACCGAGCCCGGCCTTCGCGCCGACCATCTCGGCGGCCACCAGCACCAGGATCGAGTAGGACGCCGCCATCCGGATGCCGGTGAACACCGTCGGCACCGCCGACGGCAGGATCACCTTCCGGAACAGCCGCGGACTGGACAGCCCGAGCGAGCGGGCCGCCTTGACCAGCAGCGGGTCGACGGTGTTGACGCCGGCGATCGTGTTGAGCAGCACCGGCCACACGCAGGCGTACACCACGAGCGTGACCTTGGACAGCTCGCCGATGCCCAGCAGCAGCGTGAACACCGGGAGCAGGGCCAGCGCGGCGGTGTTGCGGGCCAGTTCCAGCAGGGGCTGCAGGAACCGCGCGACCGGCCGGTACCAGCCGATCAGCAGCCCGAGCGGCACGGCGGCCGCGACGGCCACGGCAAAGCCGGCGGCCGAGCGGCCGACGCTGGCGAGCAGGTGGTCGGCCAGCTCGCCGTCGAGCGCGAGGTCCCAGAGCGCTCGGAGGTCTTCCGACAGCGGCGGCAGGAAGGTCCGGGTGCCCTCGTCGAGGACGAACCGGGGGACCAGCTCCCACAGCGCCACGAACAGCGCGATCGCGGCGGACGCGTGGACCGCCCGGGTGAGTCGCTTGCGCCACCGCCGCGGCTTCGCCGGCGGACTCGCAGGTCCGATGTGGACGGATGGCTTCTCGAGGGTGGTGGTCATCCGGCCGCGCTCCGTTCGTGTTCGGCCGCCTTGCGGACCTCGTCGTGCAGCAGTTCCCAGAGCCGGTGGCGCTGCCGCCCGAACGCCGGGTCGGAGCGGACGTCACCGGCGCGGTCGCCGAGGTCGATGTCCACGACGGCCTTGAGCCGCCCGGGTCGCGAGGTCAGCACGGCCACCCGCTGGCCGAGGTAGACGGCTTCGTCGATGCCGTGGGTGATGAAGACGATCGTCTTGCCGGTGCGGCGCCAGATCCGCAGCAGCTCGTCCTGCAGCTGCTCGCGGGTCTGCGCGTCGAGGGCGGCGAACGGCTCGTCCATCAGCAGCACGGCGGGGTCGTAGGCGAGGCTGCGGGCGATCGCGACCCGCTGCTTCATCCCGCCGGACAGCTCGTGCGGGTAGCGGTCCTCGAACCCGGAAAGCCCGACCAGTGCGAGGTATTCGCGCGCCCGCTCGGCCCGGTGCCGCTTGCCGAGGGGCCCACCTTCGAGGCCGAACTCGACGTTGGCGCGGGCGGTGCGCCACGGGAACAGCGCGTACTGCTGGAAGACGACCCCGCGGTCGAGTCCCGGGCCGCGCACCGGTTCGCCGTCGATGAGCACCTCGCCGGACGTCGGGGTGGTGAGCCCGCCGAGCAGGTCGAGCAGCGTCGACTTGCCGGAGCCGCTCGGCCCGACGAGGGAGAGGAACGTGCCGTCGGCGACGTCGAGGGAGACGTCGTCGAGGGCGGTGAGCGCGCCGAAGGTCTTGGTCACCGAACGGATGCCGATCACCTGGTCACCGCCGGGGCACCGGCACGGTAGGGGTTGAACTCGTTGGTGTAGAGCTTCGAGGTGTCGATCTTGTCGCCCTTGATGTAGCGCTGCTCCTTCAGCCACGGCTGCCAGAGCGTGTAGTCCTGGTCGCCGATGAGGCCGCCGCGGGTGACGCCGACGCTCTTCCAGTACTTGAGGGTGCCGGTGTTCTCGTTGCGGCCACGGGCTTCGATGATCTTGGTGAAGCGGGCGATCACCTGCTCGCGCGGGGTGGTGCGCTCCCACTCGATCGCCCTGGCCACCGCGGAGACGAAGATCTTCGTGGTCTCCGGGTACTTCTTGATGAAGTCGGTGCGCAGCACGTACGGGCCGCCGTTGTAGGGACCGAAGGCCTGGACGTCGCTGAAGAGCGAGCGGACGCCGCCGGCCGCGAGAGCGTGGTCCTGCAGGATGCCCTGCAGTGCGACGACGTCGAGCTGGCCGTTGCGCAGGGCCTGCTCGGCGTTCACCGGCGGGATGACGACGAGCTGGACCTGCTTGATCTCGTCACCGGAGAGCCCCTGGTTCTTCAGCCAGGTGTCGAGCGCCGCCTCCAGGTTGGCGCCGGCGGTGTTGACGCCGACCTTCTTGCCGATCAGGTCACGGGCGGTCCGGATCGGACTGTCCTCTTTGGTGTAGTACCCGATGAACGCCTTGTCGTCGGAGCCGTAGTAGTTGACGACCGCCTTGACCGGGGCGCCGGCTTCGACCAGCTTGACCACCGCGCCGGTGAAGGCGCCGCCGAAGTCGGTCTGGTCGGTGGCGGCGGACTGGATGTCCTGCGGGCCGCTGATCGTGTTGCCGACCCACTTCAGCTTGACCGGGCCGAAGTAGCCCAGGTCCTCGGCGAGCTCGGGCAGGGTCACGGAGTTCGCGCTGCCCTGGTAGCGCAGCTCGAGTTTTTCGGGCTGGCCGGGTGTCCCGGTCGCGGTGGCCGACGCGCACCCGGCGAGCAGCACCGCGGCGGCGGCCAAGAGGGGCAAGGTTTTCTTCACGGTGGTTTCGTCCGTTCCGGGAGTCGGCGGGGATGCCTCGATTGTTCGGGGCGGCCGAGCGGACGGTCAATTTTGCGAGTTCGTGAAATAACTCGGGTGGTTCACGAGGCGCGCGGCAACCCGGACAGCAGTGGGCCGAGCGGATCGTCGTAGAGGACGTCGAGGAGCACCGCGCCGCCGGCCGTCGCCAGCTCCGCGCCCGGGAAGCTCGTCGGCACAACGGTTTCCACCGGGTCGGCGCATCCTCGCGAGCGCTCGCGGACCTCGTCCCGGATGGCGGGAAGGCAGCCGGGCACCTGGGCTACACTCCGGTCGACCACCACGAGCACGGCCGGGTTGAGCACGTCGAGCAGCAATGCCGCCGCCTGCCCGATCAACCGGGCGCGGTCGTGGAACATCCGCACCGCCGCGGTTTCCCCGGCCGTCGCGAGAGCGAGCAGTTCCGGAAAGGGCACGCCGGCTCTGCGGGCGAGCGTCGCTTCCGAAACCGTGGCTTCGAGGCAGCCGGTGCGCCCGCAGCGGCACGGCTCGGCGCTGTCGTCCACCGGCAGGTGCGCCACGGCCCCGGCGGCCGAGCGCGGCCCGTGGTGCACGGTGGCGCCGGTCGCGAACGCGGCGTCGACGACGTTGCCGGCGAACAGTTGCACGACGCTCTCGCGCGCCTTCGGGTGGCCGAAAAGACGTTCGGCGTGGACGAGGGCGCGCGCGTGCCCGTCCACCTCGACGGCCAGCCCGGTGCTCTCGGCCAGCAGGTCGCGCACGGGCACGTTCTTCCAGTCCAGCAGCGGGTGGTCGACCACGGTGCCGGACGCGCGGTCGACCCAGCCGCCGGTGGCGACACCCAGGCCGAGCGGCTCGCGGTCCGGGGCGTGCCCGAGCAGCAGGTCGTCGAGGATCTCGGCGGCACGGGCGAGGAGGTCTTCGGCGGCCAGGCCGTCGTGCGGTTCTTCGTGCTGCACCAGGACGTTCCCGCGCAGGTCGAGCAGCGCGACGGTGGCGTGGTGCACGGCCAGGTGCAGCGCGCCGGCGACGTGCCGCGCGGTGTCGAGGTCGACGGGCACGTGCGGCCGCCCGACGCTTCGCCGTCCGGCTCCCGGGAGTTCGCGCAGGAGCCCGCGGTGCAGCAGCTCGGCCGTGTGCCCGGTGACGGCCGCGGCGGACAGCCCGGTGCGCCGCGCGATGGTGCTGCGCGCGATCGGGCCGTCGTCGAGGATCGCCCGCAGGACGGCGCTCGCGCTGGCACTCCGCCGGGCGCCGCGCGCGTCCGTCCTCTGTGGACCTTCGCCCCGGGAGGTCATGGGCCGATCGTGGCAGACGGCGGCGCCGCAGCCCAGCGTGCCCAGGATGCGGGCTCTTGACGCATACCCATATGGGCATATGATGCTCCCGTGGCACGAGCAGCGACAACGGCGGACACCTTCAACGCCGTCGCCGAGCCCCGGCGGCGGCAGATCCTCGACGTCCTCATGGACGGCGAGCGGTCCGTCGGCGACCTCGTCGACGCGCTCGGCCTGGCCCAGCCGCAGGTGTCGAAGCACCTGCGCGTCCTGCGGGAGGTGGGTGCGGTGGACGTGCGCGGTGACGGCCGTCAGCGGCTCTACCGGCTCAACGGCCCCGCGCTCAAGCCCATCCACGACTGGGTCAAGCGCTACGAGCGGACCTGGTCGGAACGCTTCGAGCTGCTGGACGACGTCCTCGAAGAACTCAAGGAACAGGAGCGGTGACATGGAGATCACGACCCCGGCCGACGACCGGATCCTCATCACGCGCGAGTTCGCCGCGCCCCGGCACCTGGTCTACCGCGCGTGGACGACGCCGGAGCTGGTGAAGCGGTGGTGGGCCGGGCAGCGCGGGACGACCACGAAGGTCGAGATGGACCTGCGGCCCGGCGGCCGCTGGCGGTACGTGCTGGAGACGAACGACGGCGCCGAGGTCGGCTTCCACGGGGAGTACCGGGAGGTCGTGCCGGACGAGAAGATCGTCTACACCGAGGTGTTCGAGATGCCGGGCGTCGACCTCGACTCCGTCGACGGGCCGCTCAACACGGCCACCTTCACCGCCCTCGACGGCGACCGCACGCGCCTGGAGCTGCTGACCGTGACCGGCAGCAAGGAGCTGCGCGACATGATCCTCGAGTCCGGCATGGAGGTCGGCGTGCGGGAGCAGATGGTCATCATCGAGGAGCTGGCGAACTCCCTGCGCTAGCCCGCAGGAACCGTTCACCCGTCCTGGCCAGCTCGGCGGCCAGCTCCGGCGCGTCGAGGACCCCGAAGTCCACTTCGAGGAGCCCGAGGTACAGCGCGAGCATGGCCGCGCTGTCCGAGCCGACCGCGGCGACGCAGCGGTCCGGCCCCTCGGGCGTCAGCTCGACCGCGAGCGGCAGCCGGGCGCGGACGTACTCCGCGGGCGCGTGCAGCCGGACCTTCGCGTGGTAGCGCCAGGTCGCCGCGCCCACGCTGTGCTGGACGAACTGCGCGACGTCGCCCTCCGGCGGCTCGCGCGGGGCGAAGCGCGGACCGTTCGGCACCCGGGGCGTCATCCGGTCGACGCGGAAGGTGCGCCAGTCGTCGCGCGCGGTGTCCCACGCGACGAGGTACCAGCGCCGGCTCAGGCTGACCAGCCGGTGCGGCTCGACGTCCCGGCGGCTGGCCGCGCGGTCGTGGCTGGTGTAGTCGAACCGCAGCCGTTCGCCGGCCCGGATGGCCGAGGCGATCGCCGTGAGGACGTCGGCGTCGACCGACGGGCCGCTGCCCGGGACCGAGACCGTCGCGGCCTGCAGGCCGTGCACCCGGTGCCGCAGCCGCGACGGCAGCACCTGCTCGAGCTTCGCGAGCGCGCGCACCGACGTCTCGCCGATCCCGGCGACGCCGGTGGCCGTCCGCAGCCCGATCGCGACGGCCACCGCCTCGTCGTCGTCGAGCAGCAGTGGTGGCAGCTGCGCGCCCGCGCCGAGCCGGTAGCCCCCTTGGACGCCGGGGGAGGCCTCGACCGGGTAGCCGAGGTCGCGCAGCTTCCCGATGTCGCTGCGGACGGTGCGCGCGGTGACACCCAGCCGCCCGGCGAGGTCGGCGCCGGTCCAGTCGCGCCGGGTCTCGAGCAGCGACAGCAGCCGGAGCAGGCGGGCGGAGGTCTGCAACATTTCCCGAGGATCGCACGAATTGCGGAAGAAAATCTTCCGCAATGGTTCGTAGCGTGCTGTTCATGACGAACTCCTTCCGCATCGAAATCCCGCAGACCGACCTCGACGACCTGCACCGGCGCCTCACCGAGGCCCGGTTCGCCGACCCCGTGCCCGGTGATGCCCCGGACTGGTCCCGCGGCATCCCGACCGAGAACGTCCGGGAGCTGGCCGAGTACTGGCGCGACGGCTTCGACTGGCGCGCGCAGGAGGCGGCGATCAACGCGTTTCCGCAGTTCACGACCGAGATCGACGGCCAGACGATCCACTACCTGCACGTCCGGTCGGCGGACCCGGACGCCGTCCCGCTGCTGCTCACGCACGGCTATCCGAGCACCTTCGCCGAGTTCCTGGACGTCATCGGGCCGCTGACCGAGCCGGGCCCGGACGCGTTCCACGTCGTGGTGCCCTCGCTGCCGGGCTTCGGGTTCTCGACGCCGTTGAGCGGGCCCGGCTGGGAGCTGGCCCGCACGACGGACGCGTTCGCGGAGCTGATGACGCGCCTCGGGTACGACCGTTTCGCCGCCCAGGGCGGCGACATCGGCGCGGGCGTCACCGGACGGCTGGCCGCGCTGTTCCCGGACCGCGTGCTCGGCACGCACGTCACTAGCGACCGCGGCACGATCGCGCTGGCGGGGGAGCAGCTTCCGTTGCCGGACAACCTGACCGAGGCCGAGCAGGCCGAACTGGACGCGGCCCGCGAGGCGTGGAAGGCGGGTCGTGGGTACCTGGACCTGCAGTCGCACAAGCCGGAGACGATCGCGGCCGCCCTCACCGATTCGCCCGTCGGGCAGCTGGCGTGGATCGCCGAGAAGTTCCAGGCGTGGACGGGCCGGGGCATCTCGCGGGACCGGCTGTTGACGACGGTCAGCCTGTACTGGTTCACGCGCAGCGGCGCGACGGCGGCCCGGTTCCTTTACGAGGCCGCGCATTCCGGGCACGGGTGGTTGGCGCCGTCGGCGGTGCCCGCGGGCTGGGCGGTGTTCAACACGTCGCCGGTGGTGCGGCGGATCATGGACCCGGAGGAGAAGATCGAGCACTGGTCGGAGTTCGCCGAGGGCGGCCACTTCGCGGCGATGGAGACGCCGGAGCTGCTGGTGGGGGATATCCGGGCGTTCTTCCGGAAGCTGCGGTAGACGGCGTCGTCGCCGGGTCCGGCGAGACTTCGCGGAATCGCACCGCCGGACCCCCGTCCTGAGCCAGAATCGGCGGCGTGCAGTTCGCGATCCTCGGGCCGGTCGAAGCCCGCCGTCCCGATGGGACCTCCGTTCCCCTCGGCGGTCCGCAGCTTCGGGGCCTCCTCGCCCTTCTCGCGCTCGACGCCGGCCGCGTCGTCAGTGCCGGGCGGCTCATCGACGGCCTGCACGGGGACCGCCCTCCCGAGGGTGCCGCCGAAGCACTCCAATCGCAGGTCTCGCGGCTGCGGCGGCGCCTGCGGGACGGCGGGGCTCCGGACGGGCTCGTCGAGTTCGGCCCCGCCGGGTACCGGCTGGCCGTCGACCCCCAGGACGTCGATGTCCACCGGTTCGAACGGCTCACCGCCGAGGCGCGGGCGACCCCCGACCCCGCCGCGAAGTCGGCGCTGCTGACCGAAGCGCTCGCACTCTGGCGTGGACCCGCGCTGGACGGGCTCGCCGACCCGCCGCGGGCCGCGCGGCTGGCCGAGCTGCGCCTGGCCGCCACCGAGGACCGCGTCGAAGCCGATCTCGCGCTCGGCCGGCACGAACAGCTCGTCGCGGAACTCCGGGAGCTGGCCGGCGAGCACCCGCTGCGCGAACGGCTCACCGCCCAGCTCATCCGCGCGCTGCACGGCAGCGGCCGGTCCGCCGAGGCCCTGACCGCCTTCGCCGAGATCCGCGAACGCCTCGCCGACGAGCTGGGCGCCGACCCGTCGCCGGAGCTGGCGGACGCGCACGTCGCCGTCCTGCGCGCCGCCGAACCCGCGCCCACCCGGCGAGTTCCGGTGCCGCTCACCGGGTTCGTCGGCCGGACCGAGCTCGACGACCTCCGCGGAGCCCTCGCGGACGCCCGGCTCGTCACGCTCACCGGGCCGGGCGGTGCCGGCAAGACCCGGCTCGCCATCGAAGCCGCGGCCGGCGAAGCGTGCTTCGTCGAGCTGGCGACGACGACCGATGTGCCGCGGGCCGTCCTCGCCGCGCTGGGCCTGCGTGAACAAGGTGTGCTCGCGCCGGGCGCGGCCGGGGAACCCGCCGACCGGCTGGCCGCCGCGCTCGCCGACCGGTCGCTGCTGCTGGTGCTCGACAACTGCGAGCACGTCGTCGCCGAGGCGGCGCGGCTGGTCCGGCGGTTGCTCGGCGCGTGCGCCGGCCTGCGTGTGCTCGCCACCAGCCGTGAACCGCTGGGCCTGACCGGCGAGAGAGTGGTGCCGGTCGGCGCCCTGCCCGCGGGCGCCGCGGCGCGGCTGTTCACCGACCGGGCCGCGGCGGTCGCCCCCGGCAGCGTGCCCGACCCGGGCGCGGTCGCCCGGATCTGCGCGGCCCTCGACGGCCTCCCGCTGGCGATCGAGCTCGCCGCCGCCCGCCTGCGCTCGCTGTCCGCCGACGACATCGCCGCCCGGCTCGGCGACCGCTTCCGCCTGCTGTCCCGCGGCGACCGCACGGCCGAGCCGCGGCACCGGACCCTGCGCGGCGTCGTCGAGTGGAGCTGGGACCTCCTCGAACCGGACGAAAAGCGGCTCGCGGCCCGGTTCGCGGTGTTCGTGGGCGGCGCGCGGCTGGAGGCGGTCGAACGCGTCTGCGCCGAGCCCGATGCCGAGCCCGCCCCCGACCCCGATGCCGTGCTCACCGGCTTGGTCGAGAAGTCCTTCGTCGAGTTCGCGGGCGGCGCGCGGTTCGATGCGGCCGGCCCCGGGCCCGACGCCGAGGCCGTGCTCACCGGCTTGGTCGAGAAGTCGTCCGTCGAGTTCGCGGGCGGCGCGCGGTTCGACGCGGCCGGCCCCGGCGCCGAGCCGGACGCCGACACCGTGCTCACCGGCTTGGTCGAGAAGTCGTCCGTCGAGTTCGTGGGCGGCGCGCGGTTCGACGCGGCCATCCCCGGCCCCGAGCCCGATGCCGAGGCCGTGCTCACGGGCCTGGTCGAGAAGTCCTTCGTCGAGTTCACCGGCGGCCGGTACCGGATGCTGGAGACGATCCGCGCGTTCTGCGCCGAGCACGGCGACAACCGCCGGGCCGAGCACGCGAAGTACTTCCTCGACCTCGCCCGCGCCGCCGAGCCGAAGCTGCGTGGCGCGGACCAGCTGACCGCGCTGGCGGAGCTGACCGCCGAGCACGCCGACCTGCACGCCGCGCTGCGGTGGAGCGCGGCCGAGGAACCGGAAACCGCGGTACGGCTCATCGCGGCCCTGACCTGGTACTGGTGGCTGCGCGGCCTGCGCAGCGAGGTGACGCCGTTCGCGGACGCCGTCGTCGCCGCCTTCGGGGCCGAGCCGCCGCCGGGACTGGCCGAGGAGTACGTCCTCTGCCTGATCCAGGCGTCGGGCACCGGTGTCGAGCCGGAGCCGATCCTGCGGGCGCTCGACGGGCCGCTGCGGTATCCGTACCTCTTCCTGCTGTGGGCGTTCTCCCCGCACACCAAGGTGCGGGACGGCGCCCGGCTGGCCGCGCTCGTCGGCGACGATCCGTGGTCGCGCGCGTTCACGCGGATCGGCGACGGCCTCGGCGCGCAGTACCGCGGCCGGATCGCGGAGGCCGAAACGCACTTTTCGTCGTCGCTGGACGGGTTCCGCGCCCTCGGCGACCGCTGGGGCGAGGCCAGCGCGCTGGAGAAGCTCGCGGAGTTCGCGGACTGGCGCGGCGACCACGTGCGGTTCCGGGAGCTGATGGACGAGTCCGTGCGGTTGGCCGGTGAGCTGGGTGCGTTCGAGGACGCCGCCGACCTGCTCTGCCGCCGTGCCGACGGCGTGCTGCGGGCCGGAGACGCCGAGACCGCCCGCGCCGATTACGAAGCCGCGGCCGACATGGCTCGCGCGGCCGGGACAACGGTGACGCTCGCGCGGGCTCGCGGCGGCTTGGGCGAGATCGCCCGGCGCGCGGGCGACCTGGCCGCGGCCCGGCGCTGGTACACCGCGGCCGTCGGTCTCGCCGTCGACCCGGTCACCGGCGGCGAGACGCGGATCCGGCTCCACACCGGCTTCGGCTGGACGGCCGTCGCCGAGGGAAACCTCGACGAAGCGACCGACCTGCACCAGGAAGCATTGGCCACCGCTCTCGAACACGCGAACCTGCCGGGCACGGCCCAGGCGGTCGAAGGACTGGCGGGCGTCCTCGCTGCGCGGACCGAGGACTCCCGGGCCGCGTTCCTGCTCGGCGTCGCGGTCGGTCTGCGCGGCGCACCGGTCACCGGAGACGCCGACGTGGCTTCGGTGACCGGCCGCATACGGGCGCGGATCGGTGCCGAGGCGTACGCGGAAGCCTTCGATCGCGGCCGCGAAATGCCCCCTGAGCAGGCGTTGAGCGAGTTCGGTCAGCGGCGGTTCGCGCTCGGTTCGTGAGCGGTCAGCGGCCGCGCCCAGAGTTCGGGCCATGACGAAGAGCATCCTGATCTCCGGCGCCAGCATCGGCGGCCCCGCCCTCGCCTTCTGGCTGCACCGCCACGGCTTCCGCACCACCGTCGTCGAGCGCGCCCCGAGCCCGCGCGAAGGCGGCTACAAGGTCGACATCCGCGGTGTCGCCGTCGACGTCGTCCGCCGCATGGGCCTGCTCGAGGAGGCGCACGCGGCGAGCACCGACATGCGCGGCGCGGCGTTCGTGAACAAGCGCGGCAAGGAGCTGGCGACACTGGACGCCGACACGTTCGGCTTCCGCCACGGCGACGACACCGAGATCCTGCGCGGCGACCTCGCGAAGATCCTCTACATCGCGACGCGGGACGACACCGAGTACGTCTTCGGCGACTGGATCACCGGCCTCGACGAGCGCGCGGACGGCGTCCACGTGACGTTCGCCCACGGCGCACCGCGCCGGTTCGACCTGGTGGTCGGCGCCGACGGTCTCCACTCCGGCGTCCGCGCGCTGGCGTTCGGCCCGGAGGAGGACTTCCTGCGCCGGTTCGACGCGTACATCTCGATCTCCACCGTGCCCAACACGTTCGAGCTGGACCGCTGGGAGCTGCTGCACTCGGCGGCCGCGGGCAAGATGGTGAACGTCTACAGCACGGCTCGCGCCGACGACGCGAAGGCCGCGTTCTGGTTCACCGCCCCGCCGCTGAAATACGACCGCCGGGACGTCGACGGCCAGAAAGACCTCGTCGCGGACCGGTTCGCGGGCCTGGGCTGGGAGATCCCCGCGTTGCTCGCCGCCATGCGCGAGGCGGGCGACTTCTACTTCGACCCCGTGTGCCAGATCGTCATGGACCACCTGTCGGCCGGCCGCGTGACCCTGCTCGGCGACGCGGGCTACTGCGCGTCCCCGGCGTCGGGTCAGGGCACGAGCCTCGCACTGGTGGGCGCGTACGTCCTGGCGGGGGAGCTGGCGGCGGCATCCGGCGACCACACGGTGGCGTTCGCCCGCTACGAGAGCGAAATGCGGCCGTACATCGAGAAGAACCAGGCCCTGGCGAAGACGGCGTTGCGCGGGATCATCCCGCGGTCGCGGGCGTTCGCGTGGTTCAACACCCGGATGATCAGGCTGATGCCGTACCTCCCGGGCCGCAACCGCGTCCTGGAGCAGATGGCCCGCCCGATCCGCGAAGCGGCGAACGCTCTGGTGCTGAAGGACTACGCGGGTGCGTACCCGCGGTGATCACGGGTACCCGGCACCCATGAGCGAGGATTTCAAGAAGGGCGACCGCGTCCGCTGGGACGCGGGCAACGAGAGTTCCATCGGGACCGTCGAGGAGAAGATCACCGAGGACACGCACGCGGGTAAGCGCGATGTGAAGGCGTCGCCGGACGAACCGCAGTACCTCGTCAAGAGCGAGAAGTCCGGGAAGACCGCCGTCCACCACCCGGACAAGCTGCACCCCGCCTGACGGCGCCCGGCGACCTACGCCGGCGTGGTGAGCCAGCAGTGCAGGGCCCACCACGAGCGCACGGCGTCGAGGACCCGGCACCCGCTGTTTTCCGCCAGCGCCAACGGGGTCAGCTCCGCCAGCCGGTCCAGGCGGTACCGGACCGTGTTCGGGTGCAGGTGCAGGGCCTCCGCCGTCGGACGGAGGCGCTGGCCGTGGTCCAGGTACGCCAGCGCCGTCCCCGCCAGCTCGCGGTGGAACGGGTTCGCCGGGTCCAGCGCGCCCAGCAAGGCCGTGGTGAGAAGGCCACCGAGGACCGGCTGCGCGGTCAGAGCGAGCTCGCTCGCCAGCGCCGTCAGGTCGTGGCAGCCGGGCCCGGCGAGGCGCGCCGCCGCCGTGCAGAGGCGGTGGACCTCGGGCAGCTCGGCCAAGGCGACGGCCGGGGCGACGACCAGCAGGACGTCGCCGTCCAGCGGGACGCGCGCGGGTGACCGGGCCGCCAGGCCGGTGAGCCTGCCCTCGACCAGCCCGTAGACCCCGCCGAACTCCAGCAGCGCCTGCTCCAGCGTGCGCGCCCGCGCCGGGTCGCTCACGTCGGACACCACGCAGAAGTACCGGACGTCGGGGTGCAGGCCCGCTCGCCGGAGCTCCTCGGGCGCGGGCGGGTGCCCGGCGAGCAGCAGGGACCGCAGCAGCTGGGTCCGGGCGTCGCGCACCGTGCGGGACAGCTGGAGCTCGGCCGCGTGGTAGCCCTTGACGATGTGGTGCTCCAGCGCGCCGGTGTAGCGACCGGCGTCGAGGACCGTCTCGAGGATGAGGTCGTCGGGCACGCCCGCCGCCCGGGCGCGTTCGACGGCGACGCGCCCCGCGTGCGTGCGGCCCGCCTGGACCCCGCGCAGGAGCTCGGTGAGCGGGACACCCTGCGCGGCGCGATCGGCGCCCAGCGCCTCCGCGGCCGTGTAGTCGGCTTCGCCGGGACTCGCCGTCGCCCGCAGCGCGGCCGACAGCAGGACCTGGATGTGCCGCCGGTTCTCGGCTTCCGGGAGCCGGGCAACCTCGGCGGACTCGCTGCGCGCGGCCTTCACCAGCTCGTCCAGCACGGTCTCGTCCGCGGCCAGGTCGTCGAGGATCCGGCGGAGCAGCGGCGTCACCGGCACCTCCCGGACCCGTTGTGGCACGGCCACAACCCGCCACCCCCGACGTTGGGCGATCGGCCCTACCGGAGGAACTCCCGGGGCCGGTTATCGTGGCAATACCGGACAGTAACCCCTGTCCCGCGCAAAAACCACCGCCGCACCTCTTCAGCGTCGAAAGGTGTCTTCCGTGCGCATTCTCCCGAGCAGCCGCCGACGGCGCTCGTACCTCTCGTGCCTGGCCGCGACCCTTCTGCTGACGACCGGCGCGGCGGTGCCGGCGACCGGTGCACCCGCCGCCCTGCGGGAGGTGATGTTCGTCGGCAACAACTGGGAGGGGACGGCCGACGTCATCCAGTCCCGCGGTTCCTTCGCGAAGATCGGGCGGGTGAACATCATCCCGGACAAGGACGACCGGCTGCGGGAGATCTACCTGAACCCGATCAAGCTCGCGTTCTTCCTCGGCATCCGCAACGGGCCCGGCGAGGGGCACGACCAGTTCGTCGACGACATGTACACCACCCCGGACGGGTCCTCCGTGGTGGCGTCGCGGCCGAGCTTCGCCGACGTCGTCTCGATCAGCCTCGCCACCGGCCGGATCAACTGGCGCTTCCCGGTTTCCGGGTTCCGCGCCGACCACATGGCGGTTTCGCCGGACGGCCGCCGCGTCGCCGTGTCCGCCTCGACGTCGAACACCGTGCACGTGCTGGACATCGGCACCGGGCAGCAGCTCGGCTCGTTCGCCACGGGGGACAAGCCGCACGAGAACGTGTTCACCGACGGCGGCCGGTACCTGTGGAACATGTCGATCGGCAACGTCGACACGAACCTCGACGACCCCGGCTGGGACTTCACCAAGGGGGACCGGCGCATCACGGTCGTCGACGCCACGACGTTCCGCCAGGTCAAGGTGATCGACATGCGCGATCGCCTCGACGCCTTCGGCCGCCGGGACCTCTCCGACGCCGTCCGGCCGGTCGCCTTCACCCCGGACGAGTCCACGTTGTACTTCCAGGTGTCGTTCTTCAACGGCTTCCTGGAGTACGACGTCGCGAGCGACCGGATCACGCGGCTCAAGGAGCTGCCGAAGAACCCGGCCACGAGCGACGACCGCACCACGTTCGTCAACGACTCCCGCCACCACGGCCTGTCGATGAACCCGGCCGGGACCAAGCTCTGCGTCGCGGGCACGATGGACGACTACGCGACGGTCGTCGACCGCGCGACCCTGCAACAGGGCACGCTGGTGCCCGCGGTGAAGCCGTACTGGGCGACGGTGAGCGGCGACGGCAGCGCGTGCGTCATCTCCGAAGCCGGCGCGGACCAGGTGACGGCGATCGACTTCGCGACGGGGCGGAAGCTCGTCTCGGTGCCGGTCGGCGACCACCCGCAGCGGGTCCGGATCGGGCACGTTCCGGAAGGCTGGACCGGCCCGGCCGCCTGAGCCCTCAGGCGAAGTCGAAGGCGATCGTCAGCCACTCGCGGACCTCGTCGTCCACATCGGACACTTCGCGCAGCTTGAGCCGGTGTCCCACGCGGGGTCCGCTCGCCCATCGGGCCGGGGCGATGCGGGCCGTCTCGATCGGGCGGGGCAGGAAGAGGTAGACCAGGACGTCCTGGGACCGCGGCCGCAGCTCGGCCAGCTTCCGCTCCCGCTTGAGGAAGACCCCGACCTTGACGGCGTCCTCGTGGACGTCGCCCAGGGACCGCAGGTGCTCGGCGACCGCGTCGTAGATCGCGCGGAACCGCGGGTCGCGGCCGGCGAACGTCTCGTCGACGGTGCAGCCGGGGACGCACGTGTGGCCCTGGCCGGCGCGCGCGAACTCGCGATCGCAGCGCGGGCACGTCCACCGGGTCGGCATGCCGTCCAGGATGGCAGTCACGGCGGTGCCTGTGCCCGCCGAGGCCGTCAACCCGCCGAAGTGACCCCCGCGAGGTAGCGCTGCACCGTCGGGCCGACCTCGGCGACGACCTCCGCCGGCGTCAGCGCGACCACCGGGGGCAGGCGCAGGACGTAGCGCGTCAACGCCAGGCCGAGCAGCTGGCTCACCACCAGCCCCGCGCGGCGCGGGGCGTCGGCCGGGTCGCCGAATCGCAGGACCGCCGGCGTGACCTGGCCGGCGAACACCTGCCGCATCTTCTCGACCACGGCGTCGTCGGCCACCGCCGACCGCAGCAGCGTCAGCAGGATCTCGTCGGTCGGCGGCCGCTCCCACAGCGCCAGGAACTGCCGGGTCAGCAGCTCGCCGACGGTGCCCGGGTCGGCCGCGGCCAGGTCCGGCAGGTCCAGCTCGACGTCCACGGCCGCCGCGAACAGGCCGTCCTTGCTGCCGTAGTAGCGCATCACCATCGACGGGTCGATGTCGGCGTCGGCGGCGATGGCGCGGATCGTCGCGCGGCGGAAGCCGTCGGCGGCGAACCGGCGGCGCGCGGCGTCGAGGATGGTCGCCCGGGTGGCGTCCGATCGACGCGGTGACTCGGTCATGCCAACGAGTGTAGGCCAACACTTGTTGACAAGCCAGCCGGGGCGTGCCTACCGTGAATGCCAACAGTTGTTGGCAAACTCGGAGGTGCCGTCATGTCCCTGCCCACCCGTACCGACGTCCTGATCTCCGGCGCCGGCCCCGCCGGCCTGGCCACCGCGATCGTCCTCGCCGAGGCCGGCGTCGATTTCGTGCTGCTCGACCGCCAGGCCGAGGGCGCGAACACGTCCCGGGCCTGCGTGGTGCACGCCCGGACCCTGGAGGTGCTGGCCGAGCTCGGCGTCACCGAGCGGCTGAAGGAGCTGGGCGTCGTCGTGCCGACGTTCACCGTCCGCGACGGCGCCACGGTGCTCGCCAAGGTGCCCTTCGGAGGGCTGCCCACGGCTTACCCGTACACGCTGATGGTGCCGCAGGACCGCACCGAAGCCGTGCTGCTGGCGCGCCTGCGCGAGCTGGGCGGCGACGTCCACCGGCCGTACGAGGTCACCGCCGTCGCCGGCGACGACACGGGCGTCACGGTCACGACGACCGGGGGCACCGTGCGCGCGAAGTACGTGGTCGGTGCCGACGGCATGCGCAGCACCGTCCGCGAGCAGGCCGGCATCGGGTTCACCGGCGCCAGCTACGCGGAGTCGTTCGTGCTGGCCGACGTCCGGATGAGCTGGCCGCTCGACCGCGCGGAGGTCAGCCTGCACCTGTCGCCGGAGGGCGTGACGGTGGTGGCGCCGCTGCCCGGCAGCGACGACCGCTACCGGGTGGTCGCGACGGTCGCCGAGGCTCCCGAGCACCCCGGGATCACCGACATCCAGTCCATTGTGGACGCTCGTGGCCCGGAGGGCGCGCGGTCGCGGGTCACCGAGGTCGTGTGGAGCTCACGGTTCCGGGTGCACCACCGGGTGGCCGACCACTACCGCGCGGGCCGGGTGCTGCTGGCCGGCGACGCGGCCCACGTGCACAGCCCGGCCGGCGGCCAGGGCATGAACACCGGCATCCAGGACGCGGTCGCGCTCGGCCGCCTGCTGGCCCGGGTGGCCGCGGGCGAGCCGGACGCGCTGCTGGACGAGTACGAGACCACCCGCCGCCCGGTGGCGACGGGCGTGGTGGCGTTCACCGACCGGATGACGCGAATGGCGACGCTGCGCCCCCGCCCGGCCCGGCTGCTGCGCAACACCGTGCTGAAGACGGTGTTCTCGCTGCCGCCGATGCGGGAGAAGCTGGCTTACCAGCTGTCCGAACTCGCGGCGCGCTGACACTCCCCGGCGAACCAGCCGAGCACAACCGCGCAGGTCTCGGGGGCATACCCGCGGTCCCGCGCGTTCGGCAGGAACAGGTAGCCGAGTACGTGCCGACCTCTGGTCAGGCGAACAGCTCGATGAGCACGAGCCGCCAACCTAGCGGGTCGGCGGCACGATCCCGTACTCGTGGATCTTGCGGTAGATCGTCGCCCGGGAGATGCCCAGCAGCTTCGCCGCGCGGACCTTGTTTCCGTCCGCGTCTTCGAGGCAGCGCACGATCGCGTCGCGCTCGATCGACTCGAACCGGTTCAGCGGCCGCCGCGCGACCGTGTGGAACTCGGCCGGAAGGTCGCCCGGGCGGATGGTCCCCGCCCGGCGGCGCTGGGCCACCTTCCGCAGCACCTGGTAGAGCTGGCCGGTGTTGCCCGGCCACTCCGCCCGCATCAGCAGGTGCAGGGCCGCCGCCGAGCAGGTGAGCCTGCCGCCGTAGCCGAGCTTGCTCAGCACCAGCGGGACCAGCTCCGCCAGGTCCTCGACGTGGTGGCGCAGCGGCGGGACCCGCACCGTCCGCGGGAACGACTTCAGCAGCTCCGCCAGCGCCGGCTTGGTCTCGGCCTCCGGCACGAGCGTGACGACGACCCACGGCGCGTCGGCCCGCTCGCGCAGCTCCCGCAACGTCGCCGACAAGGCGTTCGCCGCCGGCGCCGTGAGCCGGTCGGCGTGGCGGATCACCAGGGTGCGGATCGGGGCGTCGAGGTGTTCGCGCAGCAGCTCGGCCGCCCAGTCCGTGCCGGTCGTCACCGCCGCGTCGACCGACAGCAGCCGCGCCGCCGGGTGGTGACGCTGGTGCAGCCCCTTCGCCAGGGTCAGCTTCCCGGTCCCCGCCTCGCCTTCCAGCGCGACCCACTCGCCGCGCTCGTGGCCGATGTCGAGCTCGTGCCCGCAGCGCAGCCACAGCGGCGCCTGCCCGACCACGCCCGGCAGGTACATCGGCAGCATCGGCGTCGACGGCACGGCCAGGGTCTCGTCGGCCTCGATCAGCTTCACCGACAGCACGCCGCCCGCGGTGTCGGTCTCCCGCTGGCCCGGGACGCGGCGGCAGAACACGCGCACGCGCAGGCCGCTGGAGAGCGCGAGCGTCGCCGACGTCCGGCGCCCGTCGGCCAGCGCCTCGGTGGCGTGGCTCAGCAGCACCGACTGGTCGACCGGGTCGAGCAGCTGGCGCGCCCGGTCGTTCATCATCACGATGTCCTCGTTGAACGCCAGCACGATGCCGGTCCAGCGGCGGCAGGTCTGCAGGTACGCCTGGAACAGGATCATCTCCCGCAGGTCACCGTGGCGCAGCAGCGCCTGCCGGATCTGCTCGGCGGTCGAGCGGGCCAGCGCGATGAGCAGGCCTCCCGCGTCCTTGTACCAGCAGGTGAGGTCGACCGCGCCGATCTTCTTGCCGGAGATCGGGTGGTGGATCGGCACGCCCGCGCACGCCAGGTTCTCCAGGTGCTCGGCGTAGTGCTCGTGGCCGAACACCGTGGTCGCGCGGCCGTCCTCCAGCGCGGTGCCGATGCCGTTGGTGCCGACGGACTGCTCGCCGTAGCTGAACCCGGGCACCAGCTCGACGCGTTCGAGGTGCCGCTTCAGGTCCGCGTCGCCGGTCCGCTGGGTCAGCACGACGCCGCTGGCGTCGGTGAGGATCAGGCTGATCGGCTGGCCCTCGAACTGCTCGCCCAGCTTGTGCAGCACCGGTTCCGCGCCGCGCATCAGCGGGATGTCGAGGTTCTGGTCGCCCTGGAAGAGGGGGTCGATCCGGTCGGCGTCGACGCGGAACTCCTGCGAACGCCGCCACGAGGCCAAGATCGTCTGCCGGACCGTGCCGGGCGGCACCGGTTCGGAGGTGAGGAAACGGACCCGGGTACGGGCCAGCTCGTCGTCGGCGAGCAGCGTGCCGGGCACCATCTCTTCCACGTGACCTCCACAGCTTTCCCCGCGGCCCACGTGGGTGCGGGCACACCCGTTGTGCCGCCCGTTCAGCCTAGATCCGGCTCGCGCCGCGCGGTGTCTCAAATTGAGACGGCCGGGGCGGGCGGGCAGCGGTCCGATGGACCGGGAAGAGACCGCTGACCAGGAGGAGTGCCCATGACCGCCGAGGCCGCGGAGACGTACAACCCGTGGACGATCGTCAACCTGGTTTTCACGCATCTGGCGGAACAGGGGCTGCACCCGACGTTCGGCGGCGAGGGCCATCCCGGTGACCCGGCCGCGGCGCTGCTGCGCGCGCTCGGGATCACCCCGACCGTCGAGGGGGACGCGCGCGTGCGCACGGGCGTCCACAGCGAGCTCGCCGAGCTGCGCGCCCGGATGCTCGACGCGGACGAAACGCCCTGAGCAGCGGTTCTGTCTCAGATTGAGACCCGCGTCACTCGTGGCCGCCCCTTGAATGGTGAACGCAGGACGTCCGCCCCGACGGCGAGCGACGGACAAGGAGTCTCCATGAGTCGCCAGAGTGTGGCGAAAGCCCACCAGAAGATCCAGGAACTGTCGTGGGAGCCGGCGTACCACACCCCGGTTTCGCACTACGGGACCGACTACACGTTCCAGAAGGCCAAGAAGAAGGACCCGTTGAAGCAGGTCCTCCGCTCGTACTTCCCGATGCAGGAGGAAAAGGACCACCGGGTCTACGGCGCCGAAGACGGCGCGATCCGCGGCAACATGTTCCGCCAGGTGCAGGAGCGTTGGCTGGAATGGCAGAAGCTGTTCCTGTCGATCATCCCGCTGCCGGAGATCTCGGCCGCGCGGGCGATGCCGCTGCTGTTCCGCACGGTGCCCAACCCGGAGCTGCACAACGGCCAGGCGATCCAGATGATCGACGAGGTCCGGCACTCGACGATCCAGCAGAACCTCAAGCGCCTGTACATGCAGAACTACATCGACCCGGCGGGCTTCAACTCGAGCCTGCGCAACTTCCAGAACGACTACTGCGGCACCATCGGCCGCCAGTTCGCCGAAGGCTTCATCACCGGTGACGCCATCACCGCGGCGAGCATCTACCTCACGATCGTGGCGGAGACGGCGTTCACGAACACCCTCTTCGTCGCCATGCCCGCGGAAGCCGCCGCCAACGGCGACTACCTGCTGCCCACGGTGTTCCACTCGGTGCAGTCCGACGAGTCGCGCCACATCAGCAACGGCTACGCGACGCTGCTGATGGCGTTGTCGGACGAGAGCAACCACCAGCTGCTCGAACGCGACCTGCGGTACGCGTGGTGGAACAACCACGCCGTCGTCGACGCCGCGATCGGCACGTTCATCGAGTACGGCACCAAGGACCGCCGCAAGGACCGCGAGTCCTACGCGGAGATGTGGCGCCGCTGGATCTACGACGACTACTACCGCAGCTATCTGGTCCCGCTCGAGAAGTACGGGCTCGTGATCCCGCACGACCTCATCGAAGAGGCGTGGAACCGGATCTGGAACAAGGGCTACGTGCACGAGGTCGCGCAGTTCTTCGCCACCGGGTGGCTCGCCAACTACTGGCGCATCGACCCGATGACGGACGAGGACTTCGAGTGGTTCGAGTACAAGTACCCGGGCTGGTACGACAAGTACGGCGCCTGGTGGGAGAACTACAGCCGCCTCGCGACGCCGAACGGGCACCACCCGATCGTCGCCGAAGACGTGAACTACGTGTACCCGCACCGGTGCTGGACGTGCATGGTGCCGTGCCTCATCCGCGAGGACATGGTGGTCGACGAGGTCGACGGCCAGCACCGGACGTACTGCTCGGAGACGTGCCGCTGGACCGACGCCGAGGCGTTCCGGCCCACCTACCAGGGCCGCAACACCCCGAACATGGGCCAGCTGGTCGGCGCCCGCGAGTGGGAGACGCTCTACCACGGCTGGAACTGGGCCGACGTCGTCTCCGACATGGGCTTCGTGCGCGACGACGGCAAGACCATGGTCGCGCAGCCGCACCTGGACCTCGACCCGAAGAAGATGTGGACGCTCGACCACCTGCGCCGGATGCCCGAGGTGCAGTCGCCGAACGTGCTGCTGAACCAGATGACCGACGCCGAACGCGCCGCGTTCGTGGCCGACTACAACCGCCAGGGCCCGGCCGGGCGCCCGGCCCCGCAGCAGGCCTGAGGCGCGAGGAGAGGCCCGGCATGGCAGAGAAGCACCGCGTCCGGTTCGAACCGGTCGGGATCGAGATCGACGTCGCCGAGGACACCACGATCCTGCGCGCCGCCGCCGAGCAGGGCGTCATGCTCATGCACGGCTGCAAGGAAGGGCAGTGCGCGGCCTGCAAGTCGTTCATCCTCGACGGCGAAGACGTCGAACACGACCGCTATTCGACCTTCGCGCTCCCCGACTACGAAAAGGAGGAGGGTTTCACGCTGCTGTGCCGGGCCCACGCCTACGAAGACCTGACGATCGAGCTGCTCAACTACGACGAGGAGATGATCCAGTCGGGGCTGCCGATCCAGGAAGCGGAAGTCGAGGTCGTCGCCAACGACCACGTCACGCACGACCTGCGGCACCTCGCCGTCCGGCTCACCGATCCGGAGCAGGCGCTGAAGTTCTTCCCCGGGCAGTACCTGGACTTCGCGATCCCGGGCACCGAGGAGACGCGGTCGTTCTCCATGGCCAACACCTCGGCGCGCGACGGGCTCCTGGAGTTCGTCATCAAGATCTACCCCGACGGGCTGTTCTCCCGGTTCCTCGACACCGACGTCGCGGTCGGCGACCGGCTCCGGGTGAGCGGCCCGTTCGGGGTGTTCACCCTCCGGGACAACCCGGGCAAGGACCTGGTCTTCGTCGGCGGCGGCGCCGGGATGGCGCCGATCCTGTCGCTGCTGCGCTCCATGGCCGAGCGCGGCATCGACCGGAAGGCGACCTACTACTACGGCGCCCGCCGCGAGGCGGATCTCTGCTTCCACGCGGAACTGCGGGAGCTCGAAGAGAAACTGCCGAACTTCCGTTACGTCCCAGCGCTTTCCGAACCGGGTGACGACGCCTGGGAAGGCGAGACCGGCCTGATCACCGACGTCCTGCGCCGGGCCGGCCACGACCTGACCGGAGCCGACGCCTACGTCTGCGGTCCGCCGCCGATGGTGGAAGCCGCGCTGGAACTGCTGCCCGCGCTCGGCGTCGCCGACAAGCGCGTCTTCTACGACAAGTTCACCACCACGGGCGAAGGGTAAAACCCATGACAGCCACCTCCGAACGCAGTGTGCCGAAGCCGACATTCACCGACGCCGAAGCGGGCGCGAAGGTCTTCCCGGACTCCGACGCCCGCCGGTACAACTACTTCACCCCGGCCAAGCGCAAGCAGAGCCACTACGAGGACGTCACGGTCGAGGTCCAGCCCGACCCCCGCCACTACCTGTCCCAGGGCTGGCTCTACGCCTTCGCCGACGGCAAGGGCGGCTACCCGCTGGAGTGGACCGCGCTGAAGGCGTGGGGCTCCGACCGGCCGGTGCCCGAGCGCGGCCCCGGCTCCGGCGGCAAGGGCTACGACTGGCCCGCCCACGGCTGGCACGAGTTCCGCGACCCCAACGAGGAGTGGGAGCTCACCCTCTACCGGTACAACGCGAACGTCGTGCGCCAGCTCAACCAGAACATCGACGCGGCCCGCCAGGCCAAGGCGTTCGAGCAGTGGAACCCGAACTGGGTCGACTTCGTCGCCAAGCACGTCGGCGCGTGGATGCACGTCGACCACGGCCTCGGCCTGTACTTGTTCGCCAACGCCAACCGGCGCGCGCCGACGAACATGCACAACAACGCGATCTCGGTGAACAGCATGCACCGGATCCGCGCGGCGCAGGACCTGGCGCTGTACAACCTGACGCTCACCGAAGAGATCGACGGCTTCGACGGCAGCGCGCACCTGACGACCTGGGCCGAGGACCCGGCGTGGCAGGGCGTGCGGGAGACCGCCGAGCAGCTGACCGGGATCTGGGACTGGTGCGAGGCGATCTTCGCCGCGAACATCGTCTTCGAGCCCCTCGTCGGCGAACTGTTCCGCAGCAACCTGGTGCAGCAGGCCGCGCCCGCGAACGGCGACTTCGTGACCCCGACGCTGATCGGCGCCGAGGAGTTCGACTTCTCCGAGCGCGATCTCCGCTACACGAAGGCGATGTTCCACCTGCTGATCAACGACAAGGAGTTCGCCGGGCACAACCAGGCGCTGCTGCAGAAGTGGCTGGAGGACTGGGTGCCGAAGAGCATCGCCGCCGCCCGCGCCCTGCAGCCGCTGTGGTCGCAGCCCGACGCCAAGCCCATCCGGTTCGAGGACGGTCTCGACCGGGCGAAGAGCCGGTTCGCCGGAATCCTGTCCGAATTGGGTCTCAAAGCACCGGAGGAGCTGGGCCAGTGACTGTCTTCAAGACCGCGGAAAGCCCGTACAAGACGAACAACACCGCGTCCAACATGTGCGGCTTCACCCTGATGAACAACCAGGTCGGCGCGATCATCGCCGAGGTCATGTCCAAGAAGGACAACGTGACCGTGACGCCGCTGCCGTCGATGATCCGGGTGGACGCGCAGGGCCGGACGGACCTGATCTACGCCGAGGTCGACGAGGCCGCCGGCGAGGAAGAGGGCTGGTTCAACGCGGCCGAGTTCGAGGAGAGCATGTCCACCCACTACGGGCGGATGATCCACGAGGACGACCGCACGATCATGTTCGCCAACCCCGAGGACGCGGCCGAGTACCTCGACTTCGATCTGAAGCCCATCAAGTAACCACCAGCAAGGAAGCACTCGATCCGCTCAGGAAGGATCACCGATGTACGAAAAAGACGGCGAAAAGTATTTCGTGGTGGACGCCCACACCCACTTCTGGGACGCGAGCCCGGACAACTGGGTGAAGGGGCAGGAGGAATACGCCAAGGGCTGGATCGAGTGCTTCCACGCCTACCAGGGCCTCGGCCCGAAGGAGACGCACTGGCCGATCGACCGCTTCCAGAAGTACTCCGAAGAGCTGATGATGCACGACCTGTTCGAGGTCGGGCACGTCGACACCGCCATCTTCCAGCCGACGAACCTGCGGCAGTGGTACAAGAACGGCTTCAACACCACCGAAGCCGACGCGGCCCTGGCCGAGAAGCACCCCGGCAAGTTCCTCGTGAACACCACCTTCGACCCGCGTGAAGGCGACGAGGGCATGAAGGCGTTCGAGGAGCGGGTCAAGCGGTACGGCTGCAAGGGCGTCAAGCTCTACACCGCCGAGTGGCGGGGCGACTCCCGCGGCTGGAGCCTCAAGGACCCGGAAGCGGCCCGGTACCTCGAGAAGTGCGAAGAGCTCGGCGTCAAGAACGTCCACATCCACAAGGGCCCGACCATCTGGCCGCTCGACAAGGACGCCTTCGACGTGTCCGATGTGGACCACGTCGCGACGAACTTCCAGGGCCTCAACTTCATCGTCGAGCACGTCGGCCTGCCGCGCATCGAGGACTTCTGCTTCATGGCCACCCAGGAGCGCAACGTCTACGCCGGGCTGGCCGTCGTGGTCGGCGGCCTGATGCACGCCCGCCCGAAGTTCTTCGCGAAGGTCATGGGCGAGCTGATGTTCTGGATCGGCGAGGACAAGCTGATCTTCGGCGCCGACTACGCCATCTGGGAGCCCAAGTGGCAGGTCGAGGGCTTCGTGGACTGGAACATGCCGGGTGACGACGAGCTGTCGGACTTCGCGCCGCTGACGGTCGACCAGAAGAAGAAGATCCTCGGGCTGAACGCCGCCCGGCTGTACGACATCGACGTGCCGGCCGAGCTGCGGCTCAAGGACCCGGAGACGGTCGAGCCCGTCGGCGTGCCGAACTCATGACGGCACTCGACGATCGGGTCGTCCGCGCCGATCACGCCGACCACGCGGCGGTGTGGTCGGCGCTCGGCACCGTCCGGGATCCCGAACTGGACGAACCCCTCACCGACCTGGGTTTCGTGGCCCGCTGCGAGGTGAGCGCGGCGGGCCACGCCGTCATCCGGCTGCGGCTGCCGACCTACTTCTGCGCGCCCAACTTCGCGTTCCTGATGGTCGCGGACGCCTACGACGCCGTCGCCGGGGTGCCGGGCCTGACCGGGCTCGACATCCGGCTCGACGACCACTTCGCCTCCGACGTCATCAACCGCGGAGTGGCGGCGCGGCGGGGTTTCGTCGCGTCGTTCGAGGGCGAGGCCGTCGACGAGCTGGACAGCCTGCGCTACGACTTCGTGCGCAAGGCCGTGCTGGCCGGCACCGACCGCGTCTGCCGGACCCTGGCCGGCACCGGGCTCGACCCGGCGTCGCTGACGCTCGGCGAGGTCCCGCCCGGGCCGGACGTCGAGCGGCTGCGCGCCCGGCGCCGTGAGCTGGGCCTGCCCGCCGAGGACGGCGACCCGCTGCTGCTCGACCCGGCCACCGGGGCGCCGGTGGCTCCCGCCGACGCGAAGCGCCACCTCGCTTTCGCGCGGCTGACCCGCACGAGCATGGAGGCCAACTCGGGCGTCTGCCGCGGCATGCTGCGCGCCCGGTATTCGCTGACTTCGGATGAGGAGGGCACGGGATGAAGGCCGTGCGGCTGCAGAAGTACCACCAGCAACCGGTGATCGAAGAGGTACCGGAGCCGCGCGCCACCGGGCCCTTCGACGTCGTGGTCAAGATCGGCGGCGCCGGCGTGTGCCGCACCGACCTGCACATCATCGAAGAGCAGTGGGCCGAGAAGTCCGGCGTCGCGCTGCCGTACACGATCGGCCACGAGAACGCCGGCTGGGTGCACGAAGTGGGCCCGGCGGTGTCCAATGTGGAGGTCGGGGACACGGTCATCCTGCACCCGACGCCGACGTGCGGGCTGTGCCACGCCTGCCGCGCGGGCGACGACATGCACTGCCCGAACGGGAGCTTCCCGGGCATCGACAGCGACGGCGGGATGGCCGAATACCTGCTGACGTCGGCGCGGGCGTGCATCAAGCTCGACCCGTCGACGCAACCGGAGGACGTCGCCGCGCTGGCCGACGCGGGCATCACGGCCTACCACGCGGTGCGCAAGGCCGTTCCGCAGCTGTACCCGGGCACCACCTGCGTCGTCAACGGCGCGGGCGGCCTCGGGCACATCGGCATCCAGTCGCTCAAGGCGCTCACCGCGACCCGCGTGATCGTGGTGGACCGCAACGCCGACGCGCTGAAGCTGGCGGCCGAACTGGGCGCCGACGAAACGGTGCTGGGCGACGGCAAGCAGGTCGACGCCGTGCTCGACCTGACCGACGGCAACGGCGCGGAGGTCGTGCTCGACTTCGTCGCCGAGCAGGGCGCCCAGCAGGACGCGTTCGCGATGACCCGGCGCGCCGGGTCGCACTTCGTGATCGGGTACGGCAGCAACATCGACATCCCGACCATCGACCTCATCTCCACCGAGCGCAACATCATCGGCAACCTGGTCGGCACCTACAACGACCTCGTCGAGCTGATGGTGCTGGCGCAGGCGGGAAAGGTCACGCTCCACACGAAGAAGTACCCGCTGGACGCGGCTCTCGACGCACTGGCCGACCTCGATGCCGGACGCGTGCGCGGTCGGGCCATCCTCACACCCTAGGAGCAGGAAACATGGCGAAGGAACTGCGGTTCGGCTCGGACGCCCGCGACCTGCTTCTCGCGGGCGTGGACAAGCTGGCCGAAGCGGTCAAGTCCACGTTGGGCCCCAAGGGCCGCAACGTGATCATCGAGAAGATCACCGGTTCGCCGGTGGTCACCAACGACGGCGTCACCATCGCCCGCGAGATCCACCTGAAGAACCAGTTCGAGAACATGGGCGCGCAGCTGGTCAAGGAAGCGGCGATCAAGACCAACGACGTCGTCGGCGACGGCACCACCACAGCCACCGTGCTCGCTCAGGCGATCGTCCACGAAGGCATGCGGGCCATCGCGGGCGGCGGCAACCCGGTGCTCGTCAAGCGCGGCATCGACCACGCCGTCGGGCTGCTGGTGGCGCACCTGGAGAAGCAGGCGCACCCGGTGGTGTCCGAACAGGACTACGCGCGGGTCGCGGCGATCTCCGCCAACGACGACGACACGGTCGGTGCCGTCATCGCGAAGGCCCTGCACACCGTCGGCGACGGCGGCGTGGTGACGGTCGAGGAGTCGCCGTCGATCGGGATGAGCGTCGACTTCGTCGAGGGCTTCGAGTTCGACAACGGCTACCTCTCGCCGTACCTGGTCACCGACCCGGGCCGGCTGGAGGCGGTGCTCGACGACCCGTACATCCTCATGTCGGCGGAGAAGATCACCAAGGTGCAGCAGCTGATGCCGTTGCTGGACAAGGTGATGCGGGCCCCGCGGCCGCTGGTCGTGATCGCGGAGTCGATCGAGGGCACGGCCTTGTCGATGCTGGTGCACAACCACGTCAACGGCACGTTCCAGTCGGTGGCCGTGCGCGCGCCCGGCTTCGGCGACCGGCGGCTGCACAAGCTGGAGGACCTCGCGGCGATCGTCGGCGGCGCGGTGCTGTCGAAGACGTCCGGCTTCAGCATGGAGACGATGACGCTGGAACACCTCGGCCGGGCCAAGCAGGTCCGGGTCACCGAGAACAACACGACCATCGTGGGCGGCGCCGGCACGTCCGACGCCGTCGAGTTCCGGGTCGGGCAGCTGCGGGCGGAGCTGGAGCGCGCGCAGTTCGGCGTCGACGAGGACGTGCTGACCGAGCGGATCGGCGCCCTGACCGGCAAGGTCGCCGTGGTGCGCGTCGGCGCGGCCACGCCGGCCGAGCTGAAGGAACTGCAGCACCGGGTCGAGGACGCCCTGTCGGCGACCCGGGCGGCGATGGCCGAGGGCATCGTGGCGGGCGGGGGAGCGGCGCTGCTGCACGCCGAGAAGGCTTTGGAGAACCTGGGCCTTTCAGGTGATCAGGCGATCGGCGTCGAGATCGTGCGGCGCGCGCTGGCCGAACCGGCGTTCCTCATCGCCCACAACGCGGGGCACCCGGCGCACGAGATCGTCGCGCGCACCCGCGAGCTGGGTGACGACGAGGGCTTCGACGCGCTGCACGACCGCTACGGCGACATGGTGGCGATGGGCGTCGTCGACCCGCTGCGGGTCTGCCGCTCGGCGATCCAGAACGGGGCGTCGGTGGCGGGCCTGCTGCTGACGACGAACTCGCTGATCGCCGAGGAGCAGACCCCGTGGGGCGGCAGCGCGGCCCTGATGACCGAGTTCGGCCCCCTGGACGAGGGATTGCACCAGCCCTCGCCCGACGCGAGCACACCGCAGTCCCTCGGGATGGGCCCCTCCGTCGGCTGAGCCTTCGTCCGCTCCAGCCCACGGAGATCGGAGGTCCCCTCGCCCGCGTCCTGAGCGCGGGTGAGGGGACCTCTCCCGTGCTGCGGTGGCCGGGCTTCGGTGCCAGGCTGGTGATCATGACGCACTACGTGATGGCCCAGACCCTGGCGACGGTGACCGAGCTCGAGGCGAAGGGCTTCCTCGGCACGGTGGGCAAGATCGCCGCGGCGACGGTGATCTTCTTCATCGCGATCGGGCTGGTGGTGGGGCTGCTGCTGGGGTTCTTCATCGGCCGTTCGGTGGGCCGGCGCCAGGGCCCGCGCTGACGTCAGCTCACCAGGCCGTGGGCCGCCAGCTCGTGGCCGGCCAGCTTCTCGATCACGTCGCGGTCCCGCTCCCGCCAGCCGGTGGCCACCTCGCCCAGCGACGCCAGGCGTCGCAACGGCTGGGTCGCCAGCGCCCGCAGGGCGAGGACGTCCAGACCCTCGTCGCCCATCGCGCGCAACCGTGCTGCCGCGGATGCCCGGCGGGTGAACTTCCAGCGCAGCGGCAACCACGTCACCACCAGCGCCAGCACCGGCAGCGCGATGATGATCGCCGCCATCCACCACGCCAGGTTCTCCACCGCGTCGATCTGCCACCGCCCGGAGTCGACGAGCTTGGTCCCGACGTCCGACCCGCCGTGCAGCGCGTTCGCCAGCTTGTCGCCGATGAGGGGGATGCCGCCCGCGGAGCTCGCCGCCGAGTCGAACGTCCCGCGCAGCCCCGTCCCGGCGTCGACGAGCCCGTCCCCGGGGGCCCGCAGCTTCAGCACCTGGTCGTACACCGACGTCCCCAGCCAGACCGCGAAGATCACGAGCAGCAGGGCGAGCAGGTCGCTGACGAGCTGGACGGTGCGGCGGATCGGCCGTTCGGCGTAGAGCTGCATCGGGACGCCTTTCGCGGTGGGGGAGCGCGGGCGTCGGCAACGTACCCGCGCTCCCCACCGGCGAACCGCGCCTAGCTGCGGACGACCTCCGCGAGCCCGGTCAGCTCGGCCGGCAACGGGCCCTCGTGCAGGACGCCGAGCCGCTGCGTCGCGCGGGTGAGCGCCACGTAGAGGTCCGCCGCGCTGTCGGCGAGGATCGCCGCCGGCTCCACCACGAGGACGGCGTCGAACTCGAGTCCCTTCGTCTCCGACGCCGGCACCGCGCCCGGCACCCCGGGCGGCCCGATCACGATGCTGGTGCCTTCCCGCCCGGCCTCGTCCCGGACGAACTCCTCGATCGCCCCCGCCCGTTGGTCCTCGCTGACCTGCCGGGACCACGGCAAGACGCCGCACGCGCGCACCGAGTCCGGCGGCTTGACGTCCGGCGCGAACCCGGCAAGTACCGACGCCGCGACGGCCATGATCTCCGCCGGGGTGCGGTAGTTGACCGTCAGCGACCGGTAGGCCCAGCGGTCGCTGACGTACGGCGCCAGCATCGCGCCCCACGCCCGGGCCCCGGCGGCCGAGCGGCGCTGGGCGAGGTCGCTCACCACCGTGAACGACCGCCCGGGGCACCGCCGCATCAGCACCCGCCAGTCCATTTCGGACAGTTCCTGGGCTTCGTCGACGACGACGTGCCGGTAGGTCCAGTCCCGGTCCGCCGAGGCGCGCTCGACCAGCGTGCGCGTGTCGGCCTCGACGAACCGGTCCGCCAGGTCCTCGGCGTAGAGGAGGTTCTCGGCGGACAGCATGACGTCCTCGTCCATCTCCTCCCGGTCCAGCTTCATCGACTGGAAGACGCCCTCGGCGTACTCGGCTTCGGCCTTCCGCTGCCGCGCTGCCACTTTCTCAGCGGCCTTCTCGGCCGTCTTGTCGCGGCCCAGCAGGTCGACCAGCTCGTCCAGCAGGGGCACGTCCGACACCGTCCACGCGTCACCCCGGGCCCGGAACAACCCCGAATCCGCCGGCGCGGACGAGTAGCACGACGACAGCAGGGCTTCCGGCGTCAGGATCGGCCAGAGCTCGTCGAGCGTGGTGGTGAACCGCTCGTCGCCCGCGAGGTCCTCGATCAGCCCCTTCCGCATGCTTTCCCACTCGTCGCGGTCGTCCCGGTTCAGCCAGCCCTTGCCGATCCGGCCGAGCGCCCGCTCGGTGAGCACGTACGTGACGATCTCGGTGAACACCGCGCGCGCCTCGTTGTGCGGCAGCCCGCTGTCGCGCGCCTCCTGCCTCGCCCACTCCGCGGTCTCGGCGTCGATCCGCACGGTGACGTCCTTCAGCGCGATCGGCACCGGCTCGGCCGGCAGCCGCTGGCGGTCCGCGACGGCCGCCTTCAGCACGTCGAGGATCTTCAGCGACCCCTTGAGCCGCGCGGCTTCCGGGGTGTCCTCGGCGGTGACGTGCAGGCCGGGCACGAGGTCGCCGGTGGTCGTGAACACGACGTCGGTCTCGCCCAGCGAGGGCAGGACGCGCCCGATGTGGTCCAGGAACGCCGGGTTCGGCCCGACGACCAGCGCGCCGTGGCGTTCCATCCGCTCCCGCTGCGTGTACAGCAGGTACGCGACGCGGTGCAGCGCCACGACCGTCTTCCCGGTGCCCGGCCCGCCTTCGATGACCAGGACGCCGGGGTGGTCGAGCCGGATGATCTCGTCCTGCTCGGCTTGGATGGTCGCGACGATGTCGCGCATCCCCTCGCCGCGCGGCGCGTTGACGGCCGCGAGCAGCGCCGCGTCCCCCTGCGCGTCACCGCCCGGCCGCCCGAGGTCCTCGTCGGTGAACCCGAGCACCCGCCGCCCGCGCGTGTGGAACTGCCGCCGCCGGCGCATGTCCTCCGGGTGCGCGCCGGTGGCGGTGTAGAACGGGCGGGCCGCCGGCGCACGCCAGTCGAGCAGCACCGGCCGGTATTCGTCCTCCTCGTCGAACAGCCCGATCCGGCCGATGTAGGACCGCTCGCCCGAGACGGCGTCCAGTCGTCCGAAGCAGAGCCCGTTGTCGACGACGTCGAGCCGCTTCACCTGCCGGCCCAGCGAGCGCACGCCGACGTCCCGTTCCATGGCGCCCACGCCCTTGCCGCCGAGCGCCGCCTCGTACTCGCCCTTCACCCGCGCGCGCTCGGCGTCGAGCCGCGCGTACAGCCCGGCGACGTGGTCGCGTTCGGACCGCAGTTCTTCTTCGTACCCCTGAGACAAATTTCCCTCTTCGTTTCGGACGACGGCGTTTCAGGCGGTGGGCGCGCCGAACCACTTCCGCAGCGCGCCGGACAGGTCCGCGCCGTCTTCCCCGGCCCAGACGACGTGCCCGTCCGGGCGCAGCAGCACCGCGGGCACGTCCAGCTCTTCACTGACGTCGACGACGTGGTCGACCCGGTCTTCCCAGCCCTCCGGCGAAAGCGAGCCGGTCTGGTCGAGCAGCAGTCCGCGCCCCGCGTGCAGCAGCCCGTAGAGGTGCCCCTGCTTGAGCTCGACGTCGCGCAGGCGCCGTCCGAGCAGGGGATGGCCCTCGCCGAAGTCGTAGCGGATCCCGACCGCGATGATCTTCTCGGTGAGGTACCGGTTGACCTCGTCGAACTCCATCAGCTCGGCGATGATCCGGCGCGCCGCCTGCGGCCCCGGTTCGAGCTGCATCAGCTCCATCTGCGCGCGGGTGTTGTTCAGCACGTCCTCGGCGACCGGGTGCCGCTCGGCCTCGTAGCTGTCCAGCAGCCCCTCCGGCGCCCAGCCGTCGACCGCGGCGGCGAGCTTCCAGCCCAGGTTGAACGCGTCCTGGACGCCGAGGTTGAGGCCCTGCCCGCCGGTCGGCGGGTGGACGTGCGCCGCGTCGCCCGCCAGGAAGACCCGGCCCACCCGGTAGTGCTCGGCCTGCCGGGTGGCGTCCCCGAACCGCGACAGCCAGCGCGGCGAGTGCACGCCGAAGTCGGTCCCGGCCGTCTTGCGCAGCTGCTCCTTGAGCTCGTCCAGCGTCGGCGCGGTCCGGCGGTCCTCGGCGACCCCTTCGGCCGGGACACCGACGCGGTAGGTCCCGCCTTCCACGGGCATGAAGCCGAACCGCTTCTGGGTCTTGCGGACCTCGATGTTGGCGGTGTCGATCTCTTCCCGCGACACGCCCACCTCCACCTCGCCCAGCAGCGTCTCGATCCGGCTGGGCTCGCCGGGGAACCCGACGCCGAGCAGCTTGCGCACCGTGCTGCGGCCGCCGTCGCAGCCGACGAGGTAGCGCGCGCGTTCGGTCGTGCCGTCGGCCAGCTCGACCGTCACGCCGTCGTCGTCCTGCTCCAGGCCGGTCACCTCGGTACCGCGCCGGATTTCGGCGCCGGCTTCGATCGCGTGCTCGGTCAGCAGGCGGTCGATGACCGGCTGGTGGATGCCGAGCGTGTAGCCGTGCGCGGTGTCCAGCTTCTCCGGCGACGGTTTCGCGATTCCGGCGAAGAAACCCCCGACCGGGTACTTCGTGCCCAGTTCGAGGAACCGCTCCAGCAGCCCCCGCTGGTCCAGCACCTCGATGCTGCGCGCGTGCAGGCCGAGCGCGCGGACGACCTTCGTCGGCTCCGCGTCCCGTTCCAGCACGAGCACGTCGACGCCGTGCAGCCGGAGTTCGGCCGCCAGCATCGCGCCGGTCGGCCCGCCGCCGGCGATGATCACGTCAGTCAAAAAGACCCCCTTGAAATCCCCGCGTTTGCGCAGGTTGTGGCTACGGCCGAGAATTGTGCGGCACTACGGGGGTCTTGCCGCAAGCCCAGGGGTGCGCTATACATTGATTACGGAGGGGAGTGGTTGTTCCTCCCGCCGGTTCCGGGACGTCTTCCCAGTTCATCGCTCGTGCGCATAGTCGCAGAATCGTGTCGTCCGGTCGAACTATGACGGCCGTCATAGTGTGGTTCGCGCCGCAGTATGTTGTCATGGAGCTATGACAGCTGTCATAGAAGTCCGGGAGCTGGAGGACCGCCCGGCGGACCGGGAGTGCGTGGCCGCGCTCGTCGCGGCGTGCTCGCCGGACAGCCTCCGGCGGCGCTTCATGATGGGCGGGCCGGCCGAGCCGGGCGAGGTCTTCCGGCGGTACGGCCGGTTCCTGCTCGCCGGGGCGCCCGCCCTGCTCGCCACTCGCGGCGGGCTTCCGGTGGGACTGCTCAACTTCGTCGCGGTGTCCCCGGGGGAGGCCGAGATCGGGATCCTCGTCGCCGATCCCTGGCAGCGGCAGGGGATCGGGAGCGCGCTGGCGCGGTGGCTCTGGGCTTCGGGGCGGTTCCCGGGCTGGACGGTGCGCGGCACCGTGTGGGCGGGCAACGCGGGTGCCGAAGCGCTGTTGCTGCGCCAGGGTTTCCGGCCGGTGCCGGCCTACGAACGCGGCGAGCGGGACTTCGCGCTGGTCGTGCCGGACTGGGCTACCATGACAGACGTCATGAAGGAGGCAGGCGATGACGAGGACGCCGCGCGAGCGGATGGTGCTCAGTGCCGCGCAGCTGGTGCGGATCCACGGAGTCGAGGCCACCGGCATGCGGGACGTGGTCGCGCACGCCGAAGCGCCGCGGGGGTCCCTGCAGCACTACTTCCCGGGCGGTAAGGACCAGCTGATCGCCGAAGCGGTCACGTGGGCCGGCGGCTACGCGGCCCGGCGCGTCGCGCGCGTCGCGGCGAAGATCGAGGATCCGACGCCGGGCAAGCTCTTCGCGGCGATGGCCGGGCAGTGGCGCGACGAGTTCACGGCACAGGGCTACGACGCGGGCTGCCCACTGGTCGCGACGGTCGCCGACGTGGCGGCCACCAGCGACGATCTGAGGGAAGCGGTCGGCAAGGCGTTCGACGGCTGGCAGCGTCCGGTCGCGGCCACCCTCGAGGAGTACGGCGTGCCCGCGGCCCGCAGCGCGTCGCTGGCCGTGCTCATGCTGAGCGCCTTGGAGGGCGCGATCGTCCTGGCCCGGGCGCACCAGGACGTCGCACCCCTGGACACGGTGGTCGCGGAGCTGCGGCCGTTGCTCGACGGCGCCGTGTCCACTGTGGACTAGAGGCCGCGGAAGAACTCCCGGATGTCGGTGATGAGGGCTTCGGGTGCCTGCAGCGAGGCGAAGTGGCCGCCGGTGTCGTACTCCGTCCAGCGCGTGACGTTGTTGGACAACGCCGCCAGGCCGCGGATCGCGTGGTCGCCGCGGAAGTTCGCCACCGCCGTCGGCACGCCCGACGGTTCCGGCCGTTCGCCCCAGCCGTCCTGGCCCGCCTCCAGGTAGAGGCGCGCGGCCGAGCCCGCGGTACCAGTGAGCCAGAAGATCGCCACGTTCATCAGGATCGCGTCGCGGTCCACCGGCGTCTGGTTCGTCGCGGTCGGGTCCCAGTCCACGAACCACTCCAGGTTCCACGCGAGCTGCCCGGCGGGGGAGTCGTTGAGCGCGTAGGCGAGCGTCTGCGGCCGGGTGGCCATCTGGGTGGCGTAGCCGGAATGGCCGTACCACCACGCTTCGTTCTCCCGCGCCCGCTTCGCGTCCTCTTCGGACAGTCGCTCGAGGTCGCCGGGCGCGGTCGGGACACCGGCGTTGGCGACGGCGTTGACGTGCACGCCGAGCACCGACTCGGGCGCCGTCCGGCCCAGCTCGGGCGAGACGATGCTGCCGAAGTCGCCGCCCTGGGCGCCGTAGCGCTCGTAGCCGAGCCGCCGCATCAGCTCGGCCCACGCCCGGGCCGTCCGGCGGGTGTTCCAGCCGCGGTCGTTCGTCGGCCCGGAGAAGGCGAAGCCGGGCACCGACGGCGCGACGACGTGGAACGCGTCCGCCGGGTCGCCACCGTGGGCGCGCGGGTCGGTGAGCGGGCCGAGGACGCCGAGGAAGTCGGCGACCGTGCTCGGCCAGCCGTGGGTCAGGATCAGCGGCGTCGCGTCCGGTTCGGGGGAGCGGACGTGCAGGAAGTGCACGCGCTGGCCGTCGATCGTGGTCGTGAACTGCGGGACCGCGTTGAGCCGCGCCTCCTGGGCGCGCCAGTCGAAGCCGGTTTGCCAGTACTCGACGAGTTCGCGCAGGTGAGGCTCGCTGACGCCGTAGTCCCAGCCGGCGCCGGGCAGCTCGCCCGGCCAGCGGGTGCGGGCGAGCCGGTGGTGCAGTTCGTCGAGGTCGGCCTGCGGCACGTCGATGCGGAAGGGATCCATGCGCTCAGCCTGGCGCGTGTGTAGGACAGTTTCGGTCCTAGACGTCTGGGAAGATCGGACCATGCGCGAAACCTCCGGCCGGCTGCTGCGGTTGCTGGCCCTGCTGCAGATGCACCGCGACTGGTCGGGCACGGAGCTGGCTTCACGGTTGGACGTCACGACCCGGACCGTGCGGCGGGACGTCGACCGCCTGCGCGAGCTGGGCTACCCGGTGCACGCGGTGCTGGGCCCGGTGGGTGGCTACCGCCTGGGCGCGGGCGCCGAGCTGCCGCCGCTGCTCCTGGACGACGACGAAGCCGTGGCGGTGACGATCGCCCTGCACACGTCCGGTTCGGGTGAGGCGTCGCTGCGGGCGTCGAGCAAGCTGTCGCGCGTGCTGCCGTCGCGGCTGCGGAACCGCGTCGCGGCGTTGGAGGCGAGCATGCTGGCCCTGCCGTCGCGCGGGCCGGTGGTGGACCCGGCGGTCTTGACGGCGGTGTCGGCGGCGATTCGCGCGGCGGAGACGCTGCGCTTCGACTACGTGGACCATGCCGGCAGCGTGTCCCGCCGCGCGGTGGAGCCCCATCGGCTGGTGTCGTGGGGCCGGCGCTGGTACCTGGTCGGCTGGGACACCGCCCGCGGCGACTGGCGCACGCTCCGCGCGGACCGAGTGTCGTTGCGCACCCCGAACGGCCCGAGGTTCACCCACCGCGACCCGCCCGACGGCGACCTGACGGCTTACCTGACCCGGACGATGGGCCGCGAGATGTGGCCGTTGCGCTGTTCTCTCCGCATCCACGCCCCGGCTTCGGAGGTGGCGGGGCGCGTCGAGGGAGAGGTGACGGCGATCGACGCGCGGACGTGCCGGCTGGAGCTGGCGTCCGATTCGTACGACATCGTGGCGTTCGTGGTGGGGATGCTGGATGTGGCGTTCGAGGTGGAGTCGCCCCCGGAACTGGCCGAACGGCTTCGGGTGCTCTCCGCGAGGTACGCCGAAGCCGTCAGAGACCGCCGCTGAAGACGCCTCTCAGCTCGTCGACCGGTGCGTCGGTCTGCACCTCTTTGCCCATGACCCGGCTGATCAGCGACACCAGTGCCCGCTCGCGATGGCTCACGAACGTCTCGAAGTCGTCATTCCGCAGGTCGATCGCGAATATCTGGTGCGAGTGCACGTTCTGGTCGATGGTCTCGGGTGTCGTTTCGGCGCTCTTCGCGAGCCCGCGCAGATAGACGGACGGTGGCCGGCCACCGATGATCCGGTTGGTGCGCGCGGTCAGCGGTGTCTTGTTGATGATCGAGTTGTACCGGTTGGCGTCGATACCGGCCTTCTCGCACCACACCTTCGGGAAGATGTGGTGGATGTCCACGGCGTTGTCGAAGTAGTTCTCGTCGGACATGTCCGAACCGGTGCACCAGTCGAGCGGACCTTCGTGCAGCAGCAGGGCATAGAGGCCCTTGTAGGCGGCAGATCCACGGGTCCGCAGCGACCAGAGGCGGCTGGAGACGAACTGGGCTTCCTGGACGGTTCGAGGCTCGGTCTCGGCTCCGCGGACCCAGTCGACGAGATCCGGGACGTCGCGCGCGAACCGCGTCTCCGTGGTGCCGCCGTAGAGCTCACCGAAGACCCCGCACCAATACCAGCGTGAGATCTTCTGCCGCGCGCCGACTGTATCGGCCTGCTGACGGAGAAGGGCGAACACCGCGGCCATCGGGATCAGCTGGCTGCCGTAGGGCAGGAACCGGGTGTCGAAGATGTGCTGGGCGTGGAGGAACTGCGCCGTGGCTTTGAGCCCTTCGGTCACGTCGGGAGCCCACTTGAGGTACTCGGGCAGGGTCAAGTTGAGCATGTCGGCCCGGCGGCAGCCGATCCGTGGCGCGCTGGCCTCGTCCCGGCCGGCCTCGATGGCTGCCTGTCGCCGCTCGATGGTGGCCAGCAAGGCCACGGCCTGGAGGAAGTCGGTGTTGGCGACGTTGCCCAGGATGTCGTACTTCCCGGTGCTCCAGGACGCCTTGCGGTCGTCCCAGTCCTGGCGCAGGTCGAAGTCGTCGGCCGCGAACGTCGCCGTGAGCAGCTCGAAGACCGTGAGCGTGACTCCGCCGGTGTTGACCTTCTCGAACACCTGGCAGACGGCTTGTCGAGGCGTGCTGCGGCCCAGTTCGATCACGGGCAGCTGGTACTGGAGGAAGCGCTGGACGACGATGTCGTGAAAACTGCCCCACAGTTTGAGGTTCTCGGTCTGCCGCTCGGGGTCGGACTGGAAGAAACCCATCATCCACCGCATGGAGTCGAACAGCGCGGTGCAGGGAAACAACCTCGCCGCGTATTCCTTCTCCGGAGTCGAGAGGTCCAGCACGGGACGGCCGCGGAAGTCGAGGCGGATTTTCGTCTCCGGCACGAAGACGATGGCGTCCTCGCGGTCGCCGTCGTCGAGGACGGCGCGCTCCATGTCGAGGTAGAACCAGCCCTTGACGTCTTTGCCTCGGACGTCCTGGGTTTCGACGGGTGCGTTGCGGAAGATCGACTGGTACAGGGACGTCAGCCGTTGCTGACCGTCGAGGATCAGCCGCTCGGGAGCGGTTTTCGAGAACGGCTGGGCACCTTCTACAGGTCTTGTCTTGAAGCGCGTCTCGCCGCCTTGCTTCAGCATCATCACGGTTCCCGCGGGATAACCGAGAGAGATGGAGGCGATGAGGCTCGCGATGTTGCGATCCGGCCACACCCATCCGCGCTGGAACTCGGGTAGCTGCGTCTCTCCCTGGTCGACCTGCGCAAGCAAGTCTTTGAGGAACTCCTTCTCGATGCCGAAGGCCTCAACACCCACGTCTGCTCCTGTCCTCTTCGCCGTCCGCCCTATGTCGTGAGAGCGCGGCGAAAAGTTTCAGAGTGGAGGTCAAGGGCCGATATCGATTGTCTTCGGTGCTGATCAGGTGTGCGTGCCGCCGTCGATGCGGATTTCCGTGCCTGTGATGAACCTGCCGTCGTCCGAGGCCAGCATCGCCACCACGCCCGCCACCGTCTCCGGGCCCGCCACCGGGTTGCCCACCTCGGTCGTGTGGTCCGTCGGGAGGATCGGGAGCAACCGCCCGAACAGCGACACGTCGATGTTCTGCGGCAGCCAGCTCAAAGCCGAGTCCGTGATGCCGCTCTTCACGCTGCCCGGGGCGATGCTCACCGCGCGCAGGCCCTGCTTGCTGTACTCCAGGGCCAGCGAATGCGTGAACGCCTGGATGCCGCCCTTGCTCGCGCAGTACGCCGCCATGTACGGGTGGGCGAACGACGCCGACGTCGAGCTGAAGTTGACCACCACGCCGTTCTCCGACTCGAGCAGCGACGGCAGGGCCGCCCGCGTCACCAGGAACGTGCCGGTCAGGTTGACCGCCAGCACCCGGTTCCACAGCTCCAGGGACGTCTCGTGCGTGTGCGACGCCAGCAGGATGCCCGCCGCGTTGACCACCACGTCGAGGCCGCCGAGCGCGTCGACCGCCGACCGCACGCCGAACGCCACCGACTCCTCGTCGGCCACGTCCATGACGTACGTCGTCAAGCCCCCGCGCGGTGCGGCTTTCTGGGTCTCGATCAGCCCCTCTTCGGAGACGTCGGTGCCGATGACCCACGCCCCCTCGTCCATCAGGCGGAAGGTGGTGGCCCGGCCGATGCCGGAGCCGGCACCGGTGACCAGGATCCGGCGATCGCGCAGGCGTTCCATGGCGATCACCGTAGCCCGGAACCTAGAGCGCGGGCACCCTCTCGGACTCCACGGGCGGGCCCGGCGGGGTGCCGTCGCCGAACGGCCGGCCGCCCAGCTGCTCGCGGTCGTGCGGCGTCAGCCAGCCGGAGACGTCCGGCCCCAGCGGCACGATCCCGCTCGGGTTCACGTTCTTGTGCACCACGTAGTAGTGCTCCTTGATCTGCGGGAAGTCGATCGTGTCGCCGAACCCGGGCGTCTGGAACAGATCGCGCGTGTACGCCCACAGCACCGGCAGCTCGGTGAGCTTCTGCCGGTTGCACTTGAAGTGGCCGTGGTAGACCGCGTCGAACCGGACGAGCGTGGTGAACAGCCGGACGTCGGCCTCCGTGATCGTGTCGCCGACCAGGTAGCGCTGGTCCGCGAGCCGCTCCGAGAGCCAGTCCAAGCGCGAGAACAGCTTGGTGTACGAGTGGTCGTACGCCTCCTGGGAACGGGCGAAACCGCACTGGTAGACCGCGTTGTTGACGTCGGTGAAGACCTTCTGCGCGACGTCGTCGATCTCGTCCCGCAGCTTTTCCGGGTACAGCTCGGGCGCGCCGGCGCGGTGGTACGCGGTCCACTCGGTGGACATGTCCAGCGTCATCTGCGCGAAGTCGTTCGTGACGACCTGGCCGCTCGGGACGTCGACGAACGCCGGCACGGTGATGCCGCGCGGGTACCCCGGGTCGCGCTTGAAGAACGCCTCCTGCAGCCGCTCGATGCCGAGGACCGGGTCGCGCCCGTCCGGGTCGAGGTCGAAGCTCCAGCTCCGCTCGTCGTGCACCGGGCCGGCGATGCCCATGGACAGCACCGGCTCGAGGCCGAGCAGGCGCCGCACGATCACCGCGCGGTTGGCCCACGGGCAGGCGCGGGCGACGATCAACCGGTAGCGGCCGGGCTCGACCGGCCAGCCGTCGCGGCCGTCGGCGGTGATGCGGTCCGGGATGTAGTTCAGGTCCCGCTGGTACTCGCCCTTGTCGCTCATCGCGTCCTTCAGCAGTCGTCGGTCGGGGGAGCGGCGTCGAGCGCCGCGGCCAGCCGGGCCAGCACCGGCCCGGCCGTGCGGATATCCTCGGCGCTCAGGTGGTCGAACACCGAAGCCCGCGCCCGGGCGAGGTGGCCCGGGTAGGCCGCCTCCAGTCTGGCCAGTCCCGCGTCGGTCAGCACGGCGTTGGACGCGCGCCCGTCCTCGGCGCACTTGCGCTTCTCGACCAGGCCGCGGCGGGTGAGGTCGTCGACGACCCGGCTGATCCGGCTCAGCGACAGCCCGGTGGTCGCGGCCAGCGCCGAGATGCGGAGCAGGTGGTCCGGCGCTTCGGACAGCGCGACCAGCACGCCGTAGTCGGTGATCGCGAGGCCCGTCTCGGGGAGGAACTGGTCCTCGAGCGCCCGCGGCAGCGCGGTCGTGATGCGCATCAGCGACCGCCAGAACGGGGCTTCGTCGGGATCGAGCGCGTACGGTTCACCCATATCGGCGAGTCTAGCGAAAGCTTGCTTGCGCAACCAGTAAATGTGAGTACAGTGTTGTTGAACCCTCAATCACCTGGGGGACCACACGGAGGAGAGAAGCCAGCATGACCAGCGCGACCACCTACCCCCAGCTGACCGGTGAGTACACCCTGGACGCCGCCCACTCGCGGATCGGGTTCGTCGCCCGGCACGCCATGGTGACCAAGGTTCGCGGCAGCTTCAACGAGTTCACCGGAACCGCGACGATCGACGGTGACGCCCCGGAGAAGTCCTCCGCCCAGGTCACCATCCAGGCACACAGCATCGACACCCGCAACGCGGACCGCGACGGGCACCTGAAGAGCAACGACTTCCTGTCGATGGACGAGTACCCCACGATCACCTTCACCACGACCGAGATCAAGCAGACCGGCGACACGTCCTTCGACGTCACCGGCGACCTGACGATCAAGGACGTCACCCGTTCGGTCACGATTCCGTTCGAGTTCGAGGGCTCCGCCAAGGACCCGTTCGGCAACGACCGGATCGGCTTCGAGGGCTCGACCACGATCAGCCGCAAGGACTACGGCATCACCTGGAACGCCGCCCTCGAGACCGGCGGTGTCCTGGTCAGCGACAAGGTCACCCTCGAGTTCGAGATCTCGGCGATCAAGAACGCCTGACCCCGGGACCGGGAACCGGGGTCAGCTCCGGTTCCCGCTCGCCCGCAGGTTTTCGATCCCGACGTCGAGCGCCGCTTCCAGGTGCTCGATGCCGCCGGTCGACAGCATCACCACCACGCCGCCCTGCAGTCCCGCCAGCAGGGCGGCGGCGGTGCGTCCGGAGTTCAGGCGCGGGCTCACCTCACCCGCGTCCTGCATCCGGCGGATACCCGCCTCGAGCTCGTCCTGCCAGGCGCGCAGCAGCTCGCTCACCACCGCCTGCGCTCCCGGCGTCGCGCGGCCGAGCTGGGAGATCAGGACGTTGAGCGGGCAGTACTGACCCCGCTCGCGGTAGTGCGAGACGACCGTGTCGCGCCAGCGCTTCCACGCCGCCCACGACGACAGCTCGCCGAGCTGCGGCTGCTGGGCCGCCATCACCTGGCCGGCTTCGAACTGCGCCACCGCCAGCAGGAGCTCTTCCTTGCCGTCGGGGAAGTAGTGGAAGAGCTGGCTCTTGCTGGTGCGCGTCCGCGTCCGGACGTCGTCGAGCGTCGTGACGGCGACGCCGCGCTCGCGGATCTCCGCCGCGGCGCCTTCGATGATCCGCTGCCGCGTCGCGGCGCCCTTCAGGGTCAGCTTTGGACTCACAGGTCCACTTTAATCCGTTGTCGCGAAACGGGGCGAGACGGGACAATCCCGGCATGTCCACGGTCACGCCCTTCGCGGTCCTCGCGCTCATCGGTGCGGTGTCCGGCGCGGTCACGGCGTGGCTGATCCTCCGCCGGAACCCGCCGGTCCAGGTGCTCACGCCGGCGGCGCCGCCGGAGCCGATGGAACCCGAGGTCACCGCGCGGCTGCTGGCCGACGAGTACTCCGTCCGGCTGGCCGCGCTGGCCGGCCTCGCCGGGCGGGCCGACGCCGACCCCGCGCGGCGCCAGGACTGCGTCGACGAGATCGCCGCCCAGCTTCGCTACCGCTGGCACGACCAGCCGGCGTGGCAGGCCGAGCTGTGGCGCCTCCTGCTCCCGCACCTGCGGCGGGACTCGCCGCGCTTCTGGCCCGGGATGTACCTGCGCGCCGAGCACGTCGTCCTGCACGACGTGGACCTGCGCGGGTGCGAGCTCCTCGACGTCGTGTTCCGCAGCGTGCGTTTCGTCGGCGACGCCCGCTTCGACGGGGTGGTCTTCACCGGCCTGGCGTGCTTCGAGGAGGCGTGCTTCGCCCGCCACGCCTGGTTCAGGGGCGCGCGGTTCGGCGTCGGCGCGGACTTCGAGAACGCGACCTTCACCGGAAGCGCGGAGTTCACGCGGGCGACCGCGGGCCGCGCGATGTGGTTCGACGAAGCCCGGTTTTCGGCCCGCACGGACTTCTCGGAGGTGGTGTTCGCCGACGACGTCTCGTTCGCGGGTGCCGGTTTCGCGGGACGCACGACGTTCCGCGGCGCGCGGTTCGCGGCGGACGCCTTCTTCGGCGGCGCCCGGTTCGGCGGGCACGCCGACTTCACGGGAGCGACGGCCGACCGGTTCCGGTTCCCCCGCGCCCACGCCCGCACGGACGTGTACGCGGTCCGGCAGTGGCCGACAGGCTGGGCGCCCGGTCCGCCACGGCCGCTCAAGCCGGGCCTGTGGGCCGAGGTCGTGAGGGAGAAACAGGGTTAGAACGCTGTTTCTCACTCACGACCGGTGATCGGCACGTCGGCACCGTCCCGCAGGAAGACCGGGATGCGGTCGGCCGGTGCCGGCGCCTCGATGGTGACTCCGCCTTCGTGGCGCGAGCCGGTCACCGCGTCCGTCCACGCCGCCCCGGCGGGCAGGTACACGCGCCGTGTGGTCAGCCCGGGTGAGAGCACCGGTGCCACCAGCACGTCCGGCCCCAGCAGGAACTCGTCGGTCACGTCCCACGCCGCCGCGTCCGCGGGGAAGTCGACGAACAGCGGCCGCATCGGGGGGACGCCCTGCTCGTGCGCCACCCGCATCTGGGCCATCAGGTACGGCCGCAGCCGCTCCCGCAGCCGCAGCGCCGCCGTGATCGCCCTCAGCGCATCCGGACCGTAGGACCAGGCTTCGTTGGGCCCGCCCGTCATCGAAGGGCCGAACGGCGGCCGCGGGTCGCGGAAGCCGTGCAGGCGGAACAGGGGGCAGAACACGCCGTACTGGAACCACCGGACCATCAGTTCCCGGTAGGCGGGCGACGACGGGTCGCCGCCGTGGAAGCCGCCGATGTCCGTGGTCCACCAGGGGATCCCGGCCAGCGCCACGTTCAGCCCGGCCCGTACCTGCGTCCGCAGCGACGCCCACGTCGCCGGGACGTCACCCGACCACAGAGCGGCCCCGAAGCGCTGGCTGCCCGCCCACGCCGAGCGGGACAGCAGCACCACCTCGTCGTCGCCCTCGGCGCGGATGCCGTCGTGGAACGTCTGCGCGTTCGCCTGCGGGTACAGGTTGAACACCTCCGCGCCCGGGCCGACGTGGAAGCCGAGGTTGTGCGGGTGGCCGGGCTGGATCTCCGGCTCGTCGCCGTCCAGCCACCACGCGCGCACGCCCAGGTCGTAGTAGTTCTCCTTGACCTTCGACCAGACGAACCGCCGCGCCGCCGGGTTGGTCGCGTCGTAGAACGCCACCGGCATCTCGACGTCGAAACCCTTGTCCTTCCACGGTGCGTGCGCCGGGACCCCGCTCTCGGCGGCGACCAGCAGCCCCCGCTCGTGCAGCTCGCGGTAGTTCGACGACAGCGGGCTGACCGACGGCCACACCGACACCATCAGCTTGACGCCCAGGTCGGAAAGCTCCCGCACCATCGCAGCCGGGTCGGGCCACTCCGCCGGGTCGAACTTCCAGTCGCCGAGGTGCGTCCAGTGGAAGAAGTCCGCCACGATCACCGACAGAGGCAGCCCGCGCGCGTGGTACTCGCGCGCCACTGCGAGAAGCTCGTCCTGGGTCTGGTACCGCAGCTTCGACTGCCAGAACCCGGCCGCCCACTCCGGCAGCATCGGCGCGTACCCGGTCGCGTCGGCGTAGTGGCCGAGGATCTCCTTCGGTCCGTCGCCGGCGGTGACCCAGTAGTCGAGCTGACGGGCGTCGTCGGCGACCCAGCGGGTGCCGTTGGCCGCCAGCTCCACCCGGCCGACCGCCGGGTTGTTCCACAGGAACCCGTAGCCGCGGCTGGACAGCAGGAACGGCACCGACACCTCGGCGTTGCGCTGCACCAGGTCGAGCACGAGGCCCTTCTGGTCGAGCCGGCCGTGCGTGTGCTGGCCGAGGCCGTAGACCCGCTCGTCGTCGTAGGCGGTGAACCGCTGTTCGAGGCGGCCGTACCCGTTGCGCGACGGCATGAACAGCCGGGCGCCGGGCCACCAGAAGTGCGCGCGCTGCTCGGAAAGCAGCTCCTCACCGGTGCCGGTCCGGACGAACCGCAGCTGCGCGTCGATCCCGGTGTCGGTGTCGGCGATCTCGACGATCGCGGTGAGCGGGCCGTTGACGACCTTGCCGATCCGCTCGTCGACCGACGCGGTGGCGGCCGACGGCTTCGCGGGCAGCAGCGCCCCCGGCACGTCGTCGAGGATGCGGTGCCGGCCGGCGCGCACGCGCAGGCTGCCCTCGCCCCAGGGTTCGACGCGCAGGACTTCGTGCCGCACGGTGACTTCGAGCGAGCGGCCGTCTTCGGACGTGATCACGCGGACTCCTTAGTCTTTGACGGCACCGCTGGTCAGCCCGGCGACGACGTACCGCTGGGCCACGACGAGCAGGACGGCCGCGGGGACCGCGGCGAGGACGGCGGTGGCCATGATCCCGTTCCAGTCGGCGGACTGGTTGCCGACGAACCGGTAGATGCCCACGGTGATGGGCTCGAACGACTGCCCGGTGGTGAGGGTGACGGCGAAGAGGAAGTCCGCCCAGGCGAACAGGAACGAGAAGAGCCCGGCGGTGACGAGCGCGTTGCGGCTGACCGGGAGGATGATCGAGCGGAACGTCCGCCAGTGGCCGGCACCGTCCACTCGCGACGCTTCGGTGAGCTCTCGCGGCACGGAGATCATGAACGCCCGCAACAGGAGGATGGCGAACGGGATGGTCGCGGTCGAGTCGGCGAGCACCAGTCCGAGGTAGCTGTCGATCAGGCCGAGGTTGGCGAACACCGTGTAGAGCGCGTTCGCCATCACGATCCCGGGGATCATCTGCACGATGAGCAGCACGAACACCAGCACCGGCCCGCCGCGGACCTTCAGCTGGGCCAGCGCGTACGACGCCGGTGCGGCGATCACCAGCGACACGAGCACGGTGCCGAGCGCGACGACGACGCTGGAGAGCAGGTGCGGCCCCTGGGAGGACAACGCTTTGCGATAACCGTCCAGGGTGCCGTCGACGGGGACGAACGCCGGGTCCGGGCGCAGCAGCGCGCCGCTGGGTTGCAGGGAGGCGTTGACCATCCAGTACAGCGGGAACAGCAGGACCGCGACGATCAGGACGCCGAACACCGTCCGGGCTTTCACGCCGCCGCCTCGGCCAGGGTCGCCCTCGCCGAGCGCAGGTACAGCAGCCCGAACGCCGTCGCCACCAGGATGAGGATGTTGCCGACGGCGGCGCCCTGCCCGAACGCGAAGTCCTGGAACGACAACCGGTAGGACCACGTCGTGAGCGTCTGGGTCGCGTTGGCCGGCCCGCCGCCGGTGACGACCATGATCACGTCGAACACCTTGATCGTGTAGACCAGCCCGAGCATGAGCACGATCCCGGTGACCGGCCGCAGCAGCGGCCAGGTGACGTGCCGGAACCGCTGCCACGGGCCCGCGCCGTCCAGCGACGCGGCTTCGTAGAGCGACGCGGGGATCGCGCGCAGCCCGCCGTGCAGGATCACCAGGTTGAACGGGATGCCGATCCAGATGTTGGTGAGGATCACGGCGGGCAGTGCCCAGCCGGTGCTGCTCAGCCACGGCACCGCGTCCAGGCCCACGAGCCGCAGGGCCGCGTTCAGCACGCCGTGGTCCTCGTCGAACATCCACCGCCAGACCGCACCGCTGACCACCAGCGGCAGCAACCAGGGCAGCAGGAGCAGCGACCGCAGCAGCGCGCTGCCGAGGAAGCGGCCGCTGAAGAAGACCGCGAGCGCGAGGCCGATGCCGAACTGGAAGACGAGCGACCCGGCGGTGAACAGGACGGTGTTGACGACCGCCGTCGAGAAGAGCGGGTTGTCGAAGACGGCGGCGTAGTTGGCGAAGCCGACGAAGGGAGCTTCGCCGGTGTAGAACGACTTGACCGTGTAGTCCTGGGTGCTCATCACGACGTTCGCGGCGAGCGGGTAGCCGAAGAACACGACGATGTAGGCCAAGGCCGGCAGCAGGAACAGCCACGCGGAGAACCGGTTGTCCCGCCGGGGTTTCCGGCCGGCGCGGGGAGGCGCTGCGACGGCCGGGGCCACCAGCGTCACGAACCGCTCGCCTGCTGGGCGGCTTTCAACGCCTGGTCGGCGGGCTGCTTCCCGGTCAGGGCCGCCTGCAGCGCGTCGGCCAGGGCTTGGGACACCTTCGGGTACTTCTCGCCGAGTTCGGTGGTGCGGGAGCGGGCGGTGCCGACCTCGTCGACGAACGCCTGCATCGCCGGCTGCTCCGCGCCGAACTTGGTCGCGGCGGCCGTCTTCGACGGGATGTAGGCGTGGGCTTTGCTCCACTCGAGCATCGTCGGCTCGGAGAGGATGCAGGAGAGCACCTTGCCGGCCGCCTGCTGGGCCGGGCCGCTGGTGACCGGCACGGTGCCGACCTCGCCGCCGAGCGCGACCACCGGCTTCGCGCCGGCCTGCGGCACCGGGATTGGCACGACGCCGTAGTGCAGGGACTTCTGCTCGTCGAGCCGGGCCAGGTTCCAGGACCCGTTGACCATCATCGCGGCGTTGCCCGCGACGAACTGGTCGGCGACGTCGTTCTGGTTCCACGTCACCACGGACTTCGACGCCGACCCGGCGTTCACCAGGTCCGTGACGAATTGAAGCGCTTTCACGGACTGCGCGGAGTCCAGCTGGGACAGTTCGGCGCCGTTGCTCCAGAAGAACGGGAGGAACTGCCAGGTGCCCTCTTCGGACGGGATCGCGGAGAAGGCGAGGCCGTACTTGCCGTCCTTGGTGAGCTTCGCCGCGGCGGCCTTCAGCTCGTCCCAGGTCTTCGGGGCCTCGACCCCCGCGGCGGCGAGGAGGTCCTTGTTGTAGATCAGCGCGAGGCCGTTGACGCCGGGGGCGACGCCGTACACCTTGCCCTGGTAGGTCCCGGCCTTGACGATGCTCGGGTAGTAGCCGTCGGTGGTGATGCCGTAGCCGTCCAGCGGGGTGAGCGCGCCGGTCGCGGCGACCTGCTGCAGCGTCGGGTTGTCGGTGAACAGCAGGTCCGGCAGCGTCTTCGAACTGGCGCCCTGCAGGACCTTCGGCAGCATCTGCGCGGTCGGCACGGTCTGGCGCTGGATCTTGATCCCGGTCTGGGACGCGCAGGCGTCCAGGATCTTCTGCCACGCCGCGGAACCCTGCTCGTCGGCGTAGTAGTCGAGTTCGGTGATGGACGAAGCGGGCGCGGCACCCGAGCCGGGGGACGGGGTGGCGGGGCTGGGGCTGCAGGCGGCCAGGAGCGCGGCGCTCGCGGCCAGGATCAGGGCGCGACGGGGTAGGGACATGGTGATCCTCCTTCGACGCTGGAGCAGAACCGGTTGCCGATCCGGCCAAAGGTAGGCCGGCCCTGCAGCGGCAGGTGACCGTTGCCACGGGCCGGATCGGCCGTGGCCGTGACCGGATCGGCAATGAACAACACAGTCAAGCTCGCGGCGCGGCGGTGCTGTCGCGCCGGGTGAGACGAGGTCCGAGGAGGCGGACCTCCGGAGTGGTGTGGCCGGCGAGGCGGCGCATGGTCATCTCGACGGCCTGGGCCCCGACCTCCTCGGCCGGGATGGCGACCGTCGTGAGCGCGACGGGGTGCTGCTCGGCCATGGTGTCCGGGCAGACGGCGACGACTGAGATGTCTTCTGGCACGCGCAGGCCGCGGTGGCGCAGGTCCGAAAGCAGCCCGGGGAGCACGGCTTCGTTGTGCACGACCAGGCCGGTCAGGTCCGGGTCGGCGGCGAGCAGATCGTCGAGGCAGGCGCTCACGGCTTCGTAGGAGTGGGCGCACGGGCGGTTCGTCGCCCGGACGCCGTGGCTCTTCGCCGCGTCGTCGAACCCGCGCAGGAACCGCGTCGCGTAGCTCGTGCCGCGCCGGTAGACCGCGGGGGAGGGGCCGATCAGCGCGACCGAGCGGTGGCCGAGCTCGGCCAGGTGCGCGACGCACGCCGAGCCGGCGGCGGTGAAGTCCAGGTCGACGCAGCTCAGGCCGGCCGGGTGGTCGGGCACGCCGATGAGCACCACCGGCAGGTCGAGCGCGATGAGCATCGGCACCCGCGGGTCGGCGGCTTCGACGTCCATCACCATCAGCGCGTCGGCGATCGCCGACGACGCCACCCGCTGCAGCGCGGCGGGGCCTTCGTCCTTGGTGAGCAGCAGCAGGTCGTGGTCGTGCGCGCGGGCCGCGGTGACCGCCGCGGCGACGAACTGCATGACCACGGCGACGTTGAGGTCCGTGCGCAGCGGCACGACCAGGGCGAGCACGTTCGTCTTGCTGCTGGCGAGCGCCCGGGCCCCGGCGTGCGGGTGGTACCCGAGCTTGCGGATACTCTCCTCGACCAACCGGCGGGTTTTCGGTGAGATCGAACGCTTGCCGCTGATCACGTACGACACCGTGCTGGGTGCCACGCCCGCCGCCGTGGCGACGTCGTTGATCGTGACCACGGGCGGCCTCCTGGGGACGTGACAGAGTGGAACTCTGTCGAAGCGCATCGACGATGGCACGAAGGTAAGGGACACCCGCTCGAAACACAAGCAGAATTCGCCGCCGGAAGATATTCGATTCGCATTCGACGACAAACGGTCGTGTCGAAACTGTCGAACGCGCCTGATAGAGGATCTTCCCGCAGCTCAAGGCGCAGTTCTGGCAGCCCGTCGGACTTCCTGGGCGCGCTCCCAGGAAGTCTTGACCTCGTGCTCACACGACTGTAATAGTCGTCCCCATCCTCACCTTCGACGCGAATGTTCCGCGCCGCACTGTCGAAACGATTCGACGAATCCGGGAGGCCGTCCGTGCGCCAGTCCCCGCTCCGCCGTGCCCTCGTCCCGGTGGTCGCCGCCGCCCTCCTGCTGGCGCCCGCGCCGGCGCTCGCGGCCCCGCCGATGCCGTTCCGCGACCCGGCGCTGCCCCTCGCCACGCGGATCGGCGACCTGCTGTCCCGGCTGACCGCGGACGAGAAGATCTCGCTGCTGCACCAGTACGAACCCGCCATCCCGCGCCTGGGCATCGGCGTGTTCAAGACCGGCACCGAAGCACTCCACGGCGTCGCCTGGTCCACCGACTACGACAACAACGGCGCGGTCGTCAAGGCCGACGGCACCGTGTTCCCGCAAGCCATCGGCTTGGCGTCGACGTGGGACCCGGCACTGGTGAAGGAGGTGGGCGCGGCCGTCGGGCAGGAGGCGCGTGGCTTCAACGCGCGCAACCCGACGCTGTGGGGGCTCAACCTGTGGGCGCCGGTGGTCAACCTGCTGCGCGACCCGCGGTGGGGCCGCAACGAGGAGGGCTATTCCGAGGATCCGCACCTCACCGGCGCGCTCGCGACCGCGTACGGCCACGGCATCCAGGGCGACGACCCGAGGTACCTGCGGGCCGCGCCGACGTTGAAGCACTACCTCGCCTACAACAACGAGGTCGGCCGCGACACCAGCAACTCCTCCGTGCCGCCGAAGATCCTGCACGACTACGACGAGCAGGCGTTCAAGATCCCGCTCCAGGCCGGCGCGGCCAACGGCGTCATGCCGTCGTACAACCTGGTCAACGGGCGGCCGAACACCGTCAGCCCCGACCTCGGCGGCCTGCTGCGGAAGTGGGCGCCGCAGGACATCGCCGTCGTCAGCGACGCGGGCGCCCCGTCCAACCTCGTCAACTCGGAGAAGTACTACGCCACCAAGGCGGAGGCGGACGCCGCGGCCATCAAGGCCGGGCTCGACAGCTTCACCGACAACGACACGAACGGCTCGATCACCGTCGAGGCCGTCAAGGAAGCGCTGGCCCGCGGGCTGCTGACCATGGCCGACGTCGAGAAGGCCGACCGGCACCTGCTGTCGCTGCGCCTCCGGCTCGGCGAGTTCGACCCGCCGGGCCGCAACCCCTACGTGAAGATCACCCCGGCGGTCATCAACTCCCCGGAGCACCAGGCGCTCGCCCGCAAGGTGGCGGACGAGCAGGTCGTCCTGCTGCGCAACACCGCGAACGCGCTTCCACTCGACCCGGCGAAGAAGAAGGTGGCCGTCGTCGGCCCGCTGTCCGACACGCTGTACGAAGACTGGTACAGCGGCGCGATGCCGTACCGCGTCACGCCGAAGCAGGGCATCGCGGAACGGCTCGGGACCTCGGTGGCGTCGTCCGAAGGCGTCGACCGGATCGCGCTGAAGGACCTCGCCACCGGTCGCTACCTGACCGCGCCCGCCGCGCCCGGCAAGGTGACCGCGGGCGGGACCACCGCGGGGACGGCGGAGTCCTTTGACGTCTACGACTGGGGCGCGGGCAAGAACACCCTGCGTGCCGCGGCGAACGGCAAGTTCCTCGGCTACTCCGGTGGCGCCCTGGTCAACGACGCCGCCCAGCCGACCGGGTGGTTCGTGCAGCAGCAGCTCAAGCTCGACCCGCAGCCCGACGGCAGCTACGTGCTCGAGTACGCGGGCAACGAGGTCACCGAGCCGTGGTTCGGCCCGAACCGCTTTGCCGTCGTCGGCGCCGACGGGGTCCTCACGATCTCCGCGCCCGATGCGGCCCACGCGACGAAGTTCGGCCGCGACGTGCTTCGCAGCGGCGTCTCCGACGCGGTCGCAGCGGCGCGGGGCGCGGACACGGCCGTCGTCGTGGTCGGCAGCATGCCGTTCATCAACGGCCGCGAGGCGAACGACCGGACGAGCACGTCGCCGGCCCCGGCGCAACGGGCGCTGATCGAAGCCGTGCAGAAGGCGAACCCGCACACGGTCGTCGTGGTGGAGAACAGCTACCCGACGACCGGCTGGGACACGCTGTCCGTGCCGGGGATCGTGTGGACGAGCCACGCGGGCCAGGAGACCGGGCACGCGGTCGCCGACGTCCTCTTCGGCGACCACGACCCGACCGGACGGCTCACGCAGACCTGGTACGCGTCCGACGCCGGGCTGCCGAGCATCCTGGACTACGACATCGCGAAGACCGGGATGACGTACCAGTACTACCGCGGGAAGCCGTTGTACCCCTTCGGGTACGGGCTGAGCTACACGAACTTCCGGTACGGCGCTGTGCATGCTTCGCGCCTCGGTTCTTCCGTGCGGGTCAGTGTGGACGTGACCAACACGGGCGCGCGGTCCGGGACCGACGTCGTCCAGCTGTATTCGAAGGCGGCCGGCGTGCAACGGTTGCGGGACTTCTCCCGCGTGACGCTCAAGCCGCACGAAACACGCTCGGTGAAGTTCTCCGTTCCGGTCGCGGACCTGGCGTCGTGGAACGCCTCGCTCGGCCGGTCCGCGGTCGAGCAGGGTACTTATGACTTCTCGGTGGGCCGCAACGCTTCCGACCTCTCCGCGGCGCAGCCGGTGTTCGTTCCGGGGGAGCGGATCCCGCCGCGCGACCTGAGCCGCACCACCCCGGCGCAGAACTTCGACGACTACTCGGGGACGACGCTGACCGACACGTCGAAGACCGCCGGGACGTCGGTCGCGGCCACGGCCGGGAGCTGGCTGGCCTACCGCGACGTCGCGCTCTCCGGCCCGTCGCGGTTCGCGGCCTCGGTGTCCACAGTGGACTCGGCGCGCGTGACGGTCCGCCTGGACTCGCCGACCGGCCGGGTCCTGGGCACGGCGACGGTGCCGTCCACCGGGGACCGGTACGCGTACACGACGGTGACGGCCCCGCTGGCGAAGGCGACCGGCCGTCACGACGTGTACCTGACCTTCGACGGGCCGGTGAACCTGGCGGCGTTCTCCCTGCGGTGACTAGGGTTTCCGGCCGACCCCGGCGTACGGGAGCGCGTTGATCGCCGGGTCGTCGGACATGTCGCCGGCGCCTTCCGGCTTCCACATCGCGCAGCCGACCACGCCCGGCTCGACCATCTCGAAGCCGTCGAAGAAGGCGAGCACCTCGTCGTGCGTGCGGGGGACCGGCTGGTTCTGCTGGTCCTGGTTGCTCTTGTACACCTCGACCGCCTCGTCGAGGCGGCCCGCCTCGGAGTCCGCCGCGACGTGCGTCACGGCCAGGAAACTGCCCGGGGCCAGCCGGTCGCGGTAGCGGGACAGGATGCTCGCCGGGTCCCACGAGTCCGGCACGAAGTGCAGCAGCAGCAACATGAACACGCCGACCGGGCGGTCCAGGTCCAGCAGCTTGCCCGCACCGGCGAAGATGTCGTTGACGTCGCGCAGGTCGGCCTGCAGCACCAGGCAGTTTTCGTTGTCCTGCAGCAGCAGTTCGCTGTGCGCGACGGCCACCGGCTCGCGGTCGACGTACACGACGCGGCACGACGGGTCGGCCTGCTGGACGATCTCGTGCAGGTTGCCCACGGTCGGGATGCCGGATCCGATGTCCAGGAACTGCCGGACGCCGGAGTCGACCATGAACTTGGCCGCGCGGCGCAGGAACGCGCGGTTGAGGCGGGCGGCGTCGCGCACGCCCGGCATGATCTTGAGGATCTGCTCCCCGAGCGCCCGGTCGGCGGCGAAGTTGTGGTCGCCGTCGAGCCAGAAGTCGTACACCCGCGCCGGGTTCGGCACCGTGGTGTCGATCTCCGGCGGTACCCAGCTCAGTTCCCCGGTCACGGGACCTCCCACCCTCGCTCAAGACGCCCGCTCGAGACGACGGAGTGTAGCGCCATCCTCCGTTCGTGTGGACCCGCGCTCGGCGTGCACACCGTCCCGTTAGGGTGATGCGACATGACCGACGCGCGTCCCGTGCCCGGCCGCCTGCCCGTGCTCGGGCACACGGTGGCGCTGCTGCGCAACCCGTTGAAGCTCTTCACTTCCCTTCCGGCGCACGGAGATGTCGTCGAACTCCGCCTCGGTCCGTTGCCGGTGCACGTGGTCACGACCCCGGAACTGTCCTGGCGGGTGCTCGCCACGGACGCCGACAAGTTCGACAAGGGCCTGGTCTTCGACAAGATGCGCCCGCTCTTCGGCGACGGCCTGGCCACCTCGAACGGCGAGCTCAACCGCCGCCAGCGCCGCCTGGTGATGCCCGCCTTCGGCCGGACGCGGATCGCGGGGTACGCCGAGAACACCATGACGAAGCTGGCCGACGAGCTGGCGAGCTCGTGGCAGCCGGGCGAAGTCGTCCAGTTCGACCGGCGGATGCAAGACCTCGTGCTGACCATCGCCGGCCAGACGCTTTTCTCGACCGCGCTCGGCGACGAAGCACTGGCGGAAATCCAGCATTCGATCCCGATCATGCTGAAATACGTGCTGATCCGGGCTTTTTCTCCGAAATTCGTGGAGAAGCTGCCGATCCCGCCGAACCGTAAGTTCGACGCCGCGGCCGCGCGCCTGCGTGCCGTCATCGGCGAAACCGTGGTGGCCGCCCGGGAACAGGGAGCCGACCATGGCGACCTGCTGTCGATGCTGCTGCTGGCCCGCGACGAGGACACCGGCGAGGGCATGTCCGACCGGCAGGTGCACGACGAGGTCATCACGATCCTCACCACCGGCGCCGAGACCACCGCCGTCGCGCTGGCCTGGTTCTTCCACGAGCTCGGGCAGCACCCGGAGGTCGAACGGCGGTTCCACGCGGAGGTCGACGAGGTGCTCGGCGGCCGGCCCGCGCGGTTCGAGGACCTGCCGGACCTGGTGTACACGCACCAGATCGTCAACGAGATCGTGCGCCGCACCCCGCCGCTGATCCTCATGCGCCGCGCCCGCGAAGACGTCGAGCTCGGCGGCGTCACCATCCGGGCGGGCAGCGAGGTCGCGGTCAGCCAGCACACGCTGCACCGTGACCCGCGCTGGTTCCCCGATCCGGAGCGCTTCGACCCGGACCGCTGGACGCCCGGCGCATCCGCGGAACTGCCGAAGGGGGCGTACATCCCGTTCGGCGCGGGTGCGCGGCTGTGCCCGGGGCACGTGTTCGCGCCGACGGAGATCGGCATCGTCGCCGCCACGATCGGGGCGCGCTGGCGGCTGGTTCCCGTGCCGGGCAAGAAGGTCCGCGCGCAACTGAAGGCCACCATGCAGCCGAACCGGCTGCCGATGACCGTGGTGCCGCGGACCTGACGGTACCCGGTCAGCTACCGGGTGTAGTGTTTCCGAGTTCGTTCACCTGTCCGAGCCCAGAGGGAGTGCGGCGTGAAGCTGCCCGTCAAGGTGACGTCAGCCTTGTTCGCCTGCGGAGTCCTGCTCGCTTCACTGACCGCCGCGATGCCCGCCGAGGCCGCCGCGATCTCGTGCACCGACACGGATCTGCCGGTCAGCGGCCCGGGCCTGCCGCCGCTCGTGCCGGGCGCACCGGCGACCATGCACGGCCGGCTGTGCCTGCCCGCGGGTGAGGCGCCGGACACCGTCCAGCTGCTCGTGCACGGCGGGACGTACAACAGCGCGTACTGGGATCTGCCCTACCAGCCGGAGCGCTACTCCTACCAGCGCGACATGGCCACGCACGGCTACGCGACCTTCGCCGCCGACCAGCTCGGCGCCGGGCGCAGCAGCCGGCCGCTGAGCCTGCCGCTGTCGGTCTGGGCGGCGGCCGAATCGACGCACGAGGTGGTGGGGCACCTGCGCGCCGGGCACGTCGGCGGCGTGCGGTTCGCGAAGGTCGTCATCGTCGGGCACTCGGTCGGGTCCGGCGTGGTCGCGGTGGAGGCGTCGACCTACCACGACGTCGACGGCGTGGTCCTCACCGGCATCACGCACCTGCCCGCGCTGCCGGTGCTGGCGATCGGCGCGGCGCTGGGCCTGCAGCCCGCGCTGCTCGACGGTCAGCTCGGCCGCCTCGGCAGCGACCCGCTGTACTTCACGACGAGGCCCGGTGCGCGGGCCGGGCTCTTCTACGCCGCGGGAGATTCCGACCCGGGCGTGATCGCCGCCGACGAGGCGACCAAGGACCAGGTTTCGGTGCCCGGCATGGGCACGGTCGCGCTGTTCGGGATCGTGTTGCCGGCGACGAAGGGAATTACCGTACCGGTTTTCCAAGTGGTGGGGGAAAAGGACGTTCTCTTTTGCGGCCTGCTCGCCCTGCGTGACTGTTCGGACGCACGGGTGCTGCGCGCGCAGGAAGCGCCGTATTACGCCGACCCGTCGAACTTGTCGATGTACGTCCTCCCGGGTGCCGGTCATTCCGTTGCGTTGCACGAAAACGCGGCGGCTTACCGTGACGCCACCCGGTCGTGGTTGCGCGATCGCCTGACGATCGCTCCGCAGGGTTATCACTCGATCGGATGAATGCTGTTTCGCGCACCGGACACAATTTCGCGCCAAGATATATCGGCTACCCGATCGGTGTGTTGACCGGACCCCAGGACAGGCTGAGGTGACTGCTCCTTATCCCCGCGGTGACGACCCGCGGAAGAAGCCGTCCGCCGAACGTGCGGCGAGACGGCTCGCCACCCTGGCGCGCAAGTGGGGCTACCTGGTCAGCACCACGGCCTACCTGCCGCACACGCCAGAGGAGATCGAGCGCGAGCTGGCGGTCCTGGTCGGCCGGCTGTTCGAAGCGGTCGCGAGCGACCTGCCGGAGCTCGAGGAAGCCGCGGCCGCCGGTGCGCGGCTCGTCGAGCTGCGGTGCGTCGGCTCGGACAGCCTGCGCCGCAGCCTGGAGGTGCTCGGCAAGGCCCTGCTGCGCGAGCCGGAGCTGCGCCGGGTCGACGGGCTGGCGGAGCGGGTCGTGCTGGTGCTCGGCGCGCTCAGCTCGGGCTACGGCGAGACGTTGCGCGAAGACATCCAGAAGCGCCAGGAAGGCCTGAGCCGGGCCCTGCTGAAGGTCGAGCAGGAGACCCGGCAGAAGCAGGTCATCACGCGTGCGCAGTTCGAAGAGGTGTTCGCCGGCTCGGCCAGCGGCATCGCGCTCACCGAGCTGGACGGGCGCGTGCTGCGCGCCAACGCGGCGCTCGCCAAGACGCTCCAGCGGACCCCGGCCGAAATCTCCGCGATGACCCTGTTCGACCTGGTCCACCCGGACGAAGTCGACCAGCTGCGGGAGGCCTACGCGGAGCTGGTGGCCGGGCGGCTGCACCGGCTGCGCGTCGGCCGCCGGCTGGTCGGCCGGGACGGCGAGCCGATGTGGGCCACCTTCGCCGCGTCGGTGATCCGCGACGCGGTCGGGGCGCCCCGGCAGCTGATCACCCTCGTCGACGACGACACCGAGGTGTCGCTGCTGCAGCGGCGCCTGTCCCACCAGGCCCTGCACGACGTGCTGACCGCGTTGCCGAACCGGCAGTTCTTCAGCACCCGCCTGGAAAACCTGCTGCGCGAGGCCGACGCGTCGCGGGGCGTCACGCTCTTCCACCTCGACCTCGACGGCTTCTCGCAGATCACCGGCGGGCTCGGCCAGGAGCTGGGCGACAAGGTGCTGCGCGGGGTCGCCGGAAAGCTGAAGGCGGTGTTCGAGGGCGAGAAAGCCCTCGTGGCGCGGCTCGGCGGCGACGAGTTCGGGGTGCTCGTGCAGAACACCGAGCACACGCCGGGCGTCCTGACGCTCGTCCGCCGGATCACCCACGAGCTGGCGGAGCCGGACTACGTCGACGGCGACCACGGCGTGGCGGTGTCGGCCAGCATCGGCGTCGTCCACCGGCCGCCGCGCGACATCACCCCGGCCGAGCTGATGCGCGCGTCGGACCTGACGCTGCGCCGCGTACAGCGGACCGGGGCCCAGTGGGGCCTGTTCGACCGCGAGCTGGACCGCCGCGACCGCCACGACTTCGGGCTCGCCGCGGCGATGGCGGGCGCCTGGGAGAACGGCGAGATCGAGGTCGGCTACCGGCCGCTGGTCGCCGCGGTGGACGGCTCGGTGCGGGGCGTCGAGGCGCGGCTGCGCTGGAACCACCCGACCGAAGGCGTGTTGCCGCACGAGACGTGCGTGCGGCTGGCGGGGGAGACGGGGCTGGCGCTGCCGCTGGGCACGTGGCTCCTGCGCACGGCGGTCGAGCGGGTCGCGGCGGCCGGCGTCGGCGTGCCGCTGACGGTCGAGCTGACGGCGCAGCAGGCCGCCGACCCGGAGCTGGTCGGCGAGATCCGCGCCGTGCTCGAGTCCACCGGCCTGGCGCCGGTGCGACTGAGACCCGGGTTCCCGTCGGCGACGCTGCCGGCGGACTCCGGCGACGCCGCCGACAACCTGAAGGTGCTGGCGGAAATCGGCGTGGCGGCGGAGATCCACGGCTTCGGCGACGCGACCTGCCTGACCGAGTTCCCGGCGCGCACGGTCCGCATGGCGCCCCGGCTCGTGGAGCGCCGGACGCACCCGCTGGTGGACCGCACGCTGACGGCACTGGTCGAGGCGGCCCACCTGGCCGGCGCGGAGGTCGCGGTGACCGGCATCGACCACGCGGACCAGCGCGACTGGTGGCGGGACCGGGGCGCGGACCGGCTGTCGGGACCGCTGTTCACGGAGGTTCCGGGCGGCTTGCCGGGTTGTTGAGTTCTCTTCAGATTCGTACGAGTACTTCGTCGAGGGATTTGCGTCGCAGGTCCGGGACCACGCAGTCGTCGGCCGGGTAGCCGACGGGGATCACCGCGAACGCCCTCTCGTTGCGGGGCCGTCCGAGCAGTTCGCCGAGGAACCGCATCGGCGACGGCGTGTGCGTCAGCGCCGCCAGTCCGGCCACCTGCAGCGCCGTCAGCAGCATGCCCACCGCGATGCCCACCGACTCGTCGACGTAGTAGTGCTTGTGGACGCCGCCGTCGTCGTCGAGCGCGAAGCGTTGCTGGAACACGACGATCAGGTACGGCGCGTCCGTGAGGTGGGGCTTCACCGCGTCCGTTCCCAGCGGCCGCAGCGCCTCGAGCCACTCGTCGCCGAGGCGGCCGTCGTAGGAGATCCGTTCCTCCGCCTCCGCGGCCTCCCGGATCGTCCGGCGGACCGCGGGATCGGAGACCAGGACGAACGTCCACGGCTGCTGGTGCGCGCCGCTGGGGGCCGTGGAGGCCACCGCGATCGCGTCGAGCACCGCGCGTTCGGGGACCGGGTCGGGGGAGAACATCCGGACCGAGCGCCGCGCTTCCATCCGCTCGCGCAGGGCGGCGGCCTCGGCGACGGCTTCGGCGGCGGGCACGCGGGCCGGCCGGTACGGGACGGGGCGATACGTCATGCCCGGATTGTGGCGGGGGACACCCCCGCGCCAGCAGGGCCGAACGTGCGATTCTCGACCCACTGACGTCCGGTATACGGACAGTAAGGTGATCCTTCCTTCGATATTTACGCCGAATGGCGCAACACAACTAGGCGGTTCGGTCCTGTCGCGCGAAGTGACGTCCTCATTACCCTCCAGTAGTCAGTGGTGCCGATCACAGTCGCCGGAGGAGGCCCCATGGCGTCGCGCGTCCGAGGACCCGGCTCCGAAGACCGGCGCGAACTGCGGCTCAGGCACATCGCCGGCTGCCTCTCCTGCACCCTCAAGTGCGGGTACTGCGGCCTGCCCGTCCGGCTCACCGGGCGGGGCGATCACCCCGGCTACGGCGTGGTCGAAGAAGTCACCGGGGAACTGGTGCTGCTGCACCGGTTCTGCCGCGGCGCCCTCGGCCGCTGCGGGACGCGGGGGTGCGTGCTGCGGCGCGCCCACCTCGGCCGCGCGACCGAGCAGTACGAAACCGGCCGCCGCCGTCCGGGGCGCTACCAGCGTCTCGGCGTCCGCCGGTCGGCCGACCTCGATCTGTACCGGAAACACTGGCGGGTCGCGAAGATGCGGTACGCGTGCAAGGCGTGCCGCTACTACACCGGCTCGCACTGAGCCGATCCTCGAAGTACGACCGGAGGACCCGTGCTCGTTCGTCTCATCCTCGGCCTGCTCATGACGGTCGTCGGCCTCGCCGTCGCCGGCAAGCGCGTGGCCTTCCTGTACCGGCTGATCAAGGCCGGCCAGCCCGACACCAAGCGGTCGGACGACCTCGGCGCCCGCGTCTTCGCCCAGGTGCGCGAAGTGTTCGGCCAGCGCAAGCTCCTGAAGTGGTCCGTGCCGGGCCTGGCGCACTTCTTCACGTTCTGGGGCTTCGTGATCCTCGCTTCGGTATACCTCGAGGCGTACGGCGCGCTCTTCGACGAGAAGTTCGCGATCCCGTGGATCGGTCACTGGGCGGTGCTCGGCTTCCTGCAGGACTTCATCGCCGTCATGGTGGCCGTGTCGCTGGGCGTGTTCACGGTGATCCGCATCCGCAACGCCCCCGAGCGCAAGGACCGCGCATCCCGGTTCTACGGCTCGCACACCGGCGGCGCGTGGCTGATCCTCTTCATGATCTTCAACGTCGTCTGGACGATGTTCTTCTTCCGCGGCGCCTCGTCGGCATCGGGCAACTTCCCGTACGACGGCGGGGCGTACGTCTCCCTCGGCGTCGGGAACCTCCTCGAGCCGCTCGGCCACTCGACGACCGAGGTGCTCGAGACCGTCGGCCTGATGCTGCACATCGGCGTCATGCTGGTGTTCCTGTCGATCGTGCTCTACTCCAAGCACCTGCACATCTTCGTGGCGCCGATCAACGTCTCGGCCAAGCGGCTGCCGGACGCGCTCGGCCCGCTGCTGCCGATGGAGTCCGGCGGCAAGCCGATCGACTTCGAGGACCCGGGCGAGGACGACACGTTCGGCCGCGGCAAGATCGGCGACTTCACGTGGAAGGGCATGCTCGACTTCGCCACGTGCACCGAGTGCGGCCGCTGCCAGTCGCAGTGCCCGGCGTGGAACACCGGGAAGCCGTTGTCGCCCAAGCTGCTGATCATGAGCCTGCGCGACAACCTCTTCGAGGAGGCGCCCTACATCCTCGCGGGCACCGAGCACGAAGAGGCGCGCCCGCTGGTCGGGCCGGAAGCCGACGGCGGCGTCATCGACCCGGACGTCCTCTGGTCGTGCACCACCTGCGGCGCGTGCGTCGAGCAGTGCCCGGTCGACATCGAGCACGTCGACCACATCGTGGACATGCGCCGCTACCAGGTGATGATCGAATCGGCGTTCCCGACCGAGCTGGGCGGCCTGTTCAAGAACCTCGAGACCAAGGGCAACCCCTGGGGCCAGAACAACTCGGAACGCCTCGCCTGGACGAAGGACCTCGGCTTCGACGTCCCGGTGTTCGACGGCGAGCTCGCCGACGACGTCGAATACGTCTACTGGGTCGGCTGCGCGGGAGCGTTCGACGACAACGCCCGCAAGACCGTCCGCGCCACCGCGGAGCTGCTGCACATCGCGGGCGTGAAGTACACGGTGCTCGGCAAGGAGGAGTCCTGCACGGGCGACCCGGCGCGGCGCGCGGGCAACGAGTTCCTGTTCCAGATGATGGCCCAGCAGACGGCGGAGACGCTCAACGCGGTGTTCGAGGGGCGCGAGCCGCGGCTGCGCAAGATCGTCACGACGTGCCCGCACTGCTTGAACACGCTGAGCCGCGAGTACCCGGACCTCGACGGGCACTACGAGGTCGTCCACCACACGCAGCTGCTGAACCGGCTCGTGCGGGGCGGTCAGCTGACGCCGGTCAAGGCCGTCGAAGACGGTCCGAAGGTGACCTACCACGACCCGTGCTACCTCGGCCGCCACAACAAGGTCTACACGCCGCCCCGCGATCTGGTGGGCGCGACGGGCGCGACGCTGGAGGAGATGCCCCGCCACGCGGACCGGGCGCTGTGCTGCGGCGCCGGCGGCGCGCGGATGTGGATGGAGGAGCAGATCGGCAAGCGCATCAACCTCGAGCGCGTGGACGAAGCGATCGCGACCGACGCGGAGACGATCGTGACGGGCTGCCCGTTCTGCCGGGTGATGCTGACGGACGGACTGGTGCAGCGGCAGAGCGAGCAGAAGGCGGAGAACGTCGATGTGCGCGATGTGGCCCAGCTGCTGCTGGAGCGGGTGAAGGCCCCGGCGCCGAAACCCTGACCGGCTAGGACTGGTCGACGGCCTTGACCGTCGCGCAGAACCCTTCGATGGCGGCGAGGTCCTGCTCCGGGATCTCGTCGCCGGAGAAGTGCATCAGCTCGTTGCGGATGTTCTTCGCCTTCGTGAGGAGATCGAGGAAGGTCTCGTGGTCGAGCGGCCAGCCGAGCAGCTCGAAGGTGGCCCGGTCGGCGAAGATCCGGACGTAGTTCCCGAACGTCGGGTTGCCGTTCGCCCACTTCGGGACCGCTTTGTCGAGCACGTCCTCGGGCACGCTGCGCTTGGTGTGCCGCCGCAGCCGCAGCTCGGCCTCTTCCAGGAGCGAGAACGGCCGGGCGAGGGTGCCGAACTGGCGGGCGAGGTCGTGGGCCGTCACGACCCCGATGAGCTTCCGGCGGTCTTCTCCCCGGACGAAGACGTACCCGCGGCGGTAGATCTCGTCGATCTGGCCGAACAGCTCGTCGTCGAAGTCGATGACCCGGACCTGGGTGGTCGCGTCCCGCAGCGTCGGCTCGGGGTTCGTCAGCCGGGCCCGGCCGATGGACTCCCAGCTGACCGCGCCGACGTGGAACCCGTCCGCGTCGACGACCGCCAGCTGGGAGTAGTTCTTGGCCAGCATGAGCGTCACCGCGGTGGCGAGCGGCTTCCCGGCCGTGACCGCTTCGATGGACGGCTCCTCCGGCAGGACCGCGCGCACCACCCACTTGGCCGGCAGGTCGTCCAGCGCTTCGAGCCCGGGTGGATCCGTTTCGGAGTCCGCCGCGCCCGGCTCGTCGGCGACCGGGACCAGCTCGACGACCGCGTCCATCCGCGCCGTGGTGAACGCCGGCTTGGTCGTGACCCCGTGCTCGGCCAGCTCGAATTGCACGGTCACCAGGGAGGTCGCGGTCCGCCGCCGGTAGCCCCACAGGGACAGCAGCGCCCGGACGGTCAGCTTCACGGGTGCCGCGCCGGTTTCGACGGCTTCCCACAGGTCGGCCTGGGTGGCGTCGGGGTCGAGGTTCGCCGAAGCGTGCTGCCAGCCCGGGTCCGGCCGTCCGGCCGCGATTTCCCCGATCCGCCGGGCCGCCTCGTGCCGGCTCAGCCGGCACACGGTGAGCAGCGACCCGAGACTGCCGCGCAGGTCGGGGCCGAACTCGCCAGGCTCGATGTCCGTCCGGAGCCACCGGACCGGCCGGGCGTGCCGGCACTCCGGGGCCGAGCCGGGGCGGTAGTGGTACCGCCCGGTGACCTCGCCGATGGCGAACCGCCGCACGTTCTTGAGCGGCATGACGACGAGGTCGCCCTCGTTCATCTCCCGGTAGAAGCGCCACAGCTGCCCGGCCCAGTTGCCGATCACGTAGGTGGACCGTTGCGGGTAGCACTCGCGGAGCCCGGCCTTGAGCGCTTCCCGGCTGTCGAACCGGCCGAGGGCGGGAACGCCGCCCCAGCCGACGATCGCGAGACCTTCGGCGAGGGACTCCTGGTCGCGCTCGCCTTGCCTGCCCGCGCGGACCTGCCAAGCTGACTTCATCGTTCTCCCGGTTCCTGGGCGCCGAACTGACTTACGCACCCCAGTCGGCCGCGGGGCGATGATCGTCGCCCGGCAACCGCCCGGTTCACCCGTTCGCCGCGCATCTTCACGCCGCCGTGGTGCTCTGTCCGGAATCGGGACGTGGGGGAGGGACGATGGAACACCCAGTGACCATCGAGACGCTCGGCGGCGCGGTCGCGCGGCTGGACGTGCGGCGGGGCTCATGGCTCGTCGGTCGCGCTCCCGAGGCGGACCTGAAGCTGTACTCCGACCGCGTCAGCCCGCGGCACGCCTGGCTCCGGCGGGACGCCCGCGGCACCTGGGTGTCCGACGCCGGCTCGCGCGCCGGCACGCTCGTCAACGGCGAGGCCCTGGCGCCGAGACAAGCCCGGCTCCTGCACGACGGCGACCGGGTGTCCTTCGGCCCCATCACCGCCGTCTACACCGACGTCGGCGCGACCGGCGACGATCGGCCGGTGTTCGCCGTGGTTCCCGCCCGGCGGGCGGGAACGATCGCGCTCGTGCTCGGCCCGGTCCTGTTCGTCGCCGGGTTCGGGCTCGGGGCCGCCCGGCTGCTCCGGCACTTCGGCGCCGGGCCGGAGTTCGGGGTCGCCCTGCTGGTGGTGGGCCTGGTCGTCTCGGTGCTCGGGGTGGTCCTGGCCCGCAGGAGGAAGGCGCGGCCGTCGGCCGTCCACGGCAGCAGGACGTGACCGCACCCGATCAGCCGGGGCGGTTTTCGTTGCGCCGACCGGGTGGCCGTGCGGTGAATCCCGCGTGGCCACCGGTGAAAAACGTTCCGGACACCCTCCTATTCGGACGACTTCCCCCGCAGGTCACGGCGAAGCCGGTGACCGTCCGGCTACACCGCGTCAGACTCCCCGGTGCGTTTACAACGTTCCGGCAACCGCCTTGACAGGGCCTGTGGTACGTACCACTCTAACCCCAACATTGGTCTACACCATTTGGGGAGTCCGGTCGCGGTTCGGCCGGACATCGAAAGGACGGCATCGAGTGAAACGCTGGCTCAAGCTGGCGGCGGGCGCCGCCGCACTCACCCTCGCGACCGCGGGCTGCGCGGGTTCCAGCGGCACGGACACCGCCGCTTCGTCGAGCGGTGCTCCCGCGCAGATCACCGGCGACGTCACCGTCTGGCTGATGACGGGTTCCGCGCCGACCACGCTGACCGACGCGCTCAACAAGGAGTTCGAAGCCGCGCACCCCGGCGTCAAGGTCAAGTACGAAATCCAGCAGTGGGACGGCATCCAGCAGAAGCTGACCACCGCGCTGGCGAGTGGCGCTCCGCCGGACGTGATCGAGATCGGCAACACGCAGACCGCGGCCTTCGCCGCGGACGACGGCGTCCTGACCGACCTGACCGCCGACAAGGACAGCTTCAACGGCGCCCAGTGGCTGAAGGGTCTCGCCGACTCGGGCACCTACGAGGGCAAGACCTACGGCGTCCCGTTCTACGCGGCCAACCGTGAGGTCATCTACCGCAAGGACATGTTCGAGCAGGCGGGCATCGCCAAGCCGCCGACGTCGAACGACGAGTGGATCGACGCGATCACCAAGCTGAAGACGAAGTTCGGGTCCGACCCCGACTTCCAGCCCCTGTACATGCCGGGCCAGAACTGGTACGCGCTGCTGTCCTTCATCTGGGACAACGGTGGCGACATCGCCCAGCCCGACGGCAAGAACTTCAAGGCGACGCTGGACAGCGCCGGCGCGAAGGCGGGCCTGGACTTCTACAAGAAGCTCGTCGACACCTCCGGCACCAAGGCGCCGAAGGACGCCGACGAGGCCAAGCCGCAGCAGGCGACCGTCTACGGCGCCGGCAAGGTGGCCATGATGATCGGTCTCCCGTGGGAGCTGCCGACCGCGGCCAAGACGGACCCGAGCCTGACCGCCAAGACCGGCGCGTTCGCGATCCCGAGCAAGACCGCCGGCCAGAGCGCCCCGGTGTTCCTGGGCGGCTCCAACCTGGCGATCCCGGCCAACAGCAAGAACGTGGCCGCCGCCAAGGAGTACATCAAGCTGCTCTCCAGCCCGAAGTACCAGAGCCAGCTCGCCGCCGCCGGCGTCGTGCCCGGCACGTCGACCGACCTCACCGGCCTGGACAAGGACCCGCTGGGCAGCGTGATGGCGAAGGCCTCCACCAACGGCAAGGCCGTGCCGGCCAGCCCGAAGTGGGGTGACGTGGAGTCCGGCCAGAACCCGGTCAAGGACATGCTGACCGCGTACCTGACCGGCAAGAAGACGCTCGACCAGGCGACCGCCGACGCCAACGCAGCGCTGAACAAGCTCATCGGCGGATGACAGCGACCGCCAATGTGACGATGCCGGCGGGGGCGACCCCGCCGGCATCGCCGCGCGACACGCGGGTCAAGAAGCGCAGGCGGGGCCGGTTCGGCGACCGGGTGCTCCCGTACCTGCTGCTGCTCCCCGCGCTCGCCGCGATCCTGGTCCTGCTCGCCTGGCCGCTGGTCCAGGTGCTCGCGATCAGCTTCCGCAAGCTCGACATCGGCCAGCTCGTCTCCGGCAAGACGGTCTGGATCGGGTTCGACAACTACACGAACACGCTTTCGGACCCGGAGTTCTGGACGGTCACCTTCCGGACCCTGGTCTTCACCGCCGCCATCGTGGCCGCCACCATCCTCGGCGGCCTGCTCCTCGCGGTGCTCATGCGCCACCTCGGCCCGGTCGTGCGGATCATCGTCCAGGTGACGCTGGTGCTGGCCTGGGCGACGCCGGTGATCGCGACGACCACCGTGTTCCAGTGGATCTTCGACGAGCAGTACGGGATCCTCAACAAGACCCTCGACCGGCTCGGGTTCCACAGCTTCATCGGGTTCTCGTGGTTCTCCAGCGGCGCGAGCACGCTGTCGGTGATCGGGCTGCTCATCGTGTGGCAGGCCGTGCCGTTCGTGACGTTCTCGCTGTACGCGGGCATCATCGGCGTCTCGCGCGAGCAGTACGAGGCCGCCGGGATCGACGGCGCCAGCGGGTGGCAGACGTTCCGCGCGGTCACCTGGCCCGCCATCAAGCCGATCACCACCATGGTCACGTTCCTGTCGGTGCTGTGGGACTTCAACGCGTTCGCCCAGATCTGGGCGATCCGCGAAGGCGGCCCCGACGGCGAGAGCACCACCCTGGCCGTCGTGCTCTACCTCAAGGGCATCGCGGGCAACCACTTCGGCGCGGCGGCCGCGATCGCGACGCTGATGCTGATCGTGCTCGCGCTCATCACGGGCCGGTACATCCAGCTGCTCACCCGGACCCGGGAAGGTGATCTGTCGTGAAGAAGTCGCTGTCGCAGCGGATCGTGCTCTCGGTGGTCGGCGTGCTCGTCGCGCTGGCGATCGTGTTCCCGACGTACTGGATGTTCGTCACGTCGCTGCGGACGCCCGGTGAGATCCTGTCGCCCAAGTACGACCTGATCCCGACGTCGTTCTCGTTCGGCAACTTCGCCACCGCGCTGACCAAGGACAACTTCCCGACCTACCTGATGAACAGCCTGATCGTCACGGTCGGGTCGGTGCTGTGCGCGCTGGTCGCCGGGACGCTGGCGGCGATCCCGCTCTCGCGGCTGCGCTTCACCGGCCGCAAGGGTTTCCTGGTGCTGGTCATGGTGGCGCAGCTGGCCCCGGTGTCGGCGCTGTTCATCCCGCTGTTCCTGCTGATGCGGGACGCCGGGCTGCTCAACACGCTGCCGTCGCTGCTGCTGATCTACTTCGCCACCACGCTGCCGTTCACGGTCTGGATGCTCTACGGCTTCGTCAACGGGATCCCGTACGAGCTGGAAGAGGCCGCGATGATCGACGGCTGCAGCCAGACCGGCGCGTTCCGCCGGGTGACGCTGCCGCTGCTCGGCCCGGGGCTGGTCACGACGTCGGTGTTCAGCTTCATCACCGCGTGGAACGAGTACCTTTTCGCGCTGGTGTTCATCCGGGACAAGCAGAAGGAGACGCTGCCGGTGTGGCTGGCGTCGTTCCGCACGGCGTTCGCCACCGACTGGGGCGGCGTCATGGCCGCGTCGGTCATCTACGCGATCCCGGCGCTGGTGTTCTTCCTGCTCGTGCAACGCAAGCTGGTGTCCGGCGCGACCGCCGGCGCCGTGAAGGGGTAGCCGTTGTCTTCTCCCGAGAAGCTCGCCGAGGCCGTCCTGCTGCCCGGGTTCGCCGGGACCACCGCGCCCGGCTGGCTGCGCCGCCGGATCGCCGGGGGACTGGGCGGGGTGGTGCTGTTCGGCCGCAACGTCGTCGACGACGAGCAGGTCGCCGCGCTCACCGCCCAGCTGCGCGGTGAGCGGGACGGTGTTGTCGTCGGCATCGACGAGGAGGGCGGCGACGTCACCCGCCTCGACGTGAACACCGGGTCGTTCGTGCCGGGGCCGCTGGCCCTGGGCGCGGCCGACGACCCGGAGCTGACCACGGCGGTCGCCGCCGCGCTCGGCGAACGGCTGGCGGCCTGCGGCGTCACCCTGAACCTGGCGCCGTGCGCGGACCTGACCCTGGCGGCCGAGGACCCGATCATCGGCGTCCGGGCGTTCGGGTCCGACCCGGCGAAGGCGTCGCCGCACGTCGCGGCCTACGTGACCGGCCTGCAGAAGTACGGCGTCGCGGCGTGCGCGAAGCACTTCCCGGGCCACGGCGCGGCGACCGAGGACTCGCACGTCGCGCTGCCGGTGCTGCCACGCACGGTCGAAGAGCTGCGGGAGATCGAGCTGGTCCCGTTCGCCGCGGCGATCCGCGCCGGCGTCCGCTCGGTGATGTCGGGCCACCTGGTCGTGAAAGCCTGGGGTGAGGAGCCCGCGACGCTCAACCGCGTCGCGCTCACCGACGTCCTGCGCGGCGAGCTCGGCTTCACCGGTGCGGTGATCACCGACGCGCTGGAAATGGGGGCGGTGTCCGGCGCGTACGGCAAGCACGACGGCCTCGGCCGTTCGGCCGTGCGGGCACTGGCCGCGGGGGCGGACGCGCTCTGCCTCGGTGGCGCGGCGTTCGAGGCCGAGCACCTGGACGCGTGCGTCACGGCGATCGTGGCCGCGGTCGCCGCGGGGGAGCTGCCGCTCGAACGGCTCGAGGAGGCGGCTTCGCGGACGGCGGCGCTGGGCACCGACCCGGCCCCGGCTTCGGTGGGCCCGGTCGACCGGCGGCTCGGCCTGGAGGCGGCGCGCAAGGCCTTGCGCGTCCGGGGTGACGTACGGCTGGACGGCCCGCCGCTGGTCGTCGACGTCCAGACCGAGCCGACCATCGCGGCCGGCCCGATGCCGTGGGGCCTCGGCGCGCACCTGGCCGAGCTGATGCCGGGCACGCGGACGCTGACCGCGACGCCGGACGACGCCGACGCGATCCTCGAAGCGGCCCGGGACTTCCGCAGCGTCGTCGTGGTGACCCGCGAGGCGCACCGGCACCCGCGGGTGCGCGAGCTGCTGGCCACATTGTCCACTGTGGACTTCATCCGCGTGGAGACCGGCGTGCCGGGCCCCGCGGACGGCGACGGTCCGCGGATCGACACGTTCAGCGGCTCCTACGTCAGCCTGCGCGCGGCGGCCGAGTACCTGGCCTGAGTTCTCCCCGATGAAGCCCCGCCGGAGTTTCCGGCGGGGCTTCGTCGTCCTGTCTTGCTATGGTCGACGTCCGGCCGGCGAAGGGAGGGCGGGGCCTTGGACGCGGGCGGGCTGACCCTGCAGGACCTGATCAAGCGGCGGCAGGCCGACGGCTTCGTCGGGCGGCGCCACGAGATCGGCCGGTTCGAAGAAGCCCTCCGGCTCCCGCTGGAGGACCAGCGCCGCCGGTTCCTGTTCAGCGTGCACGGCGATGCCGGCGTCGGGAAGTCGTTCCTGATCAACCAGTTCCAGCGGATCGCGCAGGAGTCGGGATGCGCCGTCGCGTACGTCGACGAGTCGGTCTTCGACATCCCGTCGGCGCTGTCGGGCATCGTCCGGTCGTTCGCCCGGCAGGGTGATCCGTGCAAGGAGTTCGCCAAGAAGTCCGAGCTTTACCACGAAAAGCGGCACGAGCTCGACGCGGACCCGGCCACCCCGGAAGGGTTGTCCTCGGTGCTGACCCGGTCGGCCGTGCGGATCAGCCTGCGCGCCGCGGAAGACATCCCGGTCGTCGGGTCGTTCGCCAAGGAGCTCGACCGCGACGCCATCTCGAACCAGGTCGAGAAGTTCCGTGCTTTCCTCAGCGTGAAGCTGCGCAACCAGCACGATGTGCGCCTGTTGATGTCGCCGGTCGAAGAGCTGACCCCGATCTTCGTGGCCGAGCTCCGGCAGGTGGCGGCGAAACGACCGGTGGTGCTGTTCTTCGACACCTTCGAACGCACCGGGGTGTTTCTCGAGCGTTGGCTGCTGGATTTGCTCGACGGCCGTTACGGCAGCCTCCCGCCGAACCTGGTGCTGGTGCTCGCGGGCCAGCACCCGCTGGACGTCCACGCGTGGGGCGACTACCTGGGCGTCCGTGCCGACTGCCCGCTCCAACTGTTCACCGAGGAGGAGGCCCGCGAGTTCCTGGCGGCCCGGGGCATCACGGCGGACGAGGTGGTCGAGGTCGTTCTAGCGCTGTCCGGACGGTTGCCAGTGCTGCTGGCGCTGCTGGCGGAGTCCCGCCTGGACAGCGCCGCGAGCGTGGCCGATCCGGGGGACAACGCGGTCGAGCGCTTCCTGAAGTGGGAGAAGGACGAGAAGCGGAAACAGGCGGCGTTGCGCGGCGCGCTGCCGAGGCAGCTGGACCGGGACGTGTTCGCGCTGGCCGCCGACGCGGCCACGCCGGACGAGGATTTCGCGTGGCTGCGCCGCCTGCCGTTCGTGGCCGAGCGCGCGAGCGGCTACCGGTACCACGACGTGGTCCGCGACACGATGATCCGCGTGGTGCGGCGCCGGTCGTCCGTCGAGTGGCGTGAGCGCCACTGCGTCCTGTCGGAGTACTACCGGGCCAGGCGTGAGCAACTCGGCCTCGACGACCGGTCCGGCTGGCAGGACGAGGGTTGGCAGGCGCTGGCGGTGGAGGAGCATTACCACCGCATCTGCGCCACGGTGGCGACGGCGGACGCGCTGGCCGCGCTCGTCACGACGATCGCGGTGCGAGCCGACCAGGTCGGGCGGTGGGTCGCCATGGTGGCCCAGGCCGGGGTGGACTCCGGCGCGGAGCAGGTGGCCGCCCTGGGTTCCCGACTGAGTGCGGCAGAGGACTCGCTCGCTCTGCTGAACTGCCTCACCGCTGAGACCACCCTGTCGGTCAAGGCTCGGCACAGCGCCTACCTGCAGGTCGCCCACCACCATCTTCGACGTCGGACGCCCGACTTCGCCGATGCCGTGACGGCGTTCTCCAAAGCGCTCGAGCAGGTGCCTGAAGACGGCGTCGCCCTGACGATCCGGGGCATCCTGTACCACGTGCTGGGAAAGCTCGAGGCGTCGCTGGCGGACCTCGACCGTGCGGTCGAGCTGGATCCGGCGGCCGGCTGGCCGATCGGTGCCCGCGGACAGACTTTGCTCTCGCTGAAAAGGCACGAGGAGGCCGTGGCCGACCTCAGCCGGTCGCTGGACCTCATGCCGGACACGGCGGAGGTTCTTGGCGTCCGAGGCGAGGCGCTCTACGAGATGGCCCGGTACCCGGAAGCCCTCCTCGATTTCACCAGGGTGCTGGAGCTGGGGTCGAACGACAGCTGGGCGCTCTCTTGGTGTGGCCGCGTTCACCTCCAGCTGAAGTCCTACGAGGCGGCGCTGGCCGCCTTCAACCGGGTGCTGGAGCTGCAGCCGGAAGCGACCTGGGCCCTGACCGACCGCGGCGAAACGAATCGTCGGATGAAGCGGTACGAGGACGCGCTGGCGGACTTCACGCGCTCGGTGGAGATCGAGGCGAAGTATCCCGCGGTGTTCGCGAGGCGAGGGCACACCTACGCGGACATGCATCGCTGGGAGGAGGCCTTGGCGGACTACGCCCGGGCGCTCGAGATCGCCCCGGGAGTGAGCTGGATCCTTCGTGACCGTGCGGGAACCTACCATCGGGCCGGGCGGCTCGACGACGCGCTCGCCGACTACGACCGGCTGATCGCAAGAGCCCCAGAGTATTCCTGGGCGGTCCGGCAGCGGGCTTTCGTGTTGTGTGACCTCGACCGCTCGGAGGACGCGCTCGCCGACCTCACGCGAATAATCGAGACCGACCCGGCTACGGCATTCTGGTGGGTGGACCGGGGCAATGTCCTGCACATGTCGGGGCGGTACGAGGAGGCTTTGGCCGATTTCACTCGGGCCGCCGAAATCGACCCGACGTTCGCCCACGCCTTCTGCGGCCGGGGCGAGAGCCGGAAGTCGTTGAACCAGTACGACGAGGCGTTGGCAGACTTCACGCGGGCGATAGCCATTGACCCGGCCTTGACCCTAGCCCTCAACCGACGAGGGCAGATTCACCGCAGATGCGGCCGGCTGGTCGAAGCACAGGCCGATCTCGAGCGGTTGGTGCAGCTCGGCGCCGGGGCTTGGGACCACTACCAACTGGGCCTTCTCGCACATGCCCAAGGACGACCGGACGCGGCGAAGGAGCTTTTCGCAGCCGCGGTGCTCGCCGAAGCTGCCGAGATCGCGGCCGGCGAGACCACGGGCAACATGCTGCTCAACTTCGTGGTCTACCACCTCGCGCTCGGCGACGTGACGGAGGCGAGATCCTGGCTCGGGGCCGCATTGGCGAGGGCGCCTGACGCCGGACGCTTCCGCGACGCGCTCGAAGACCTTGAAGACCTCGGTTCCATCATGGCGGTGCCCGAGCTTGCGGAGTTCGAGGCCGCCCTGCGGGCGAAACTGCACGAATAGCCGCTTCTGTCCGGGTGTCCGGTACACCGCGGGTCCGGCATTTGTACGGGCCTTGTACCGGCGGTCGCCATGCTGTCGCCACAACGAATCCCGGAGGGACGGACAAATGAGAATTCGGATCGGGAAGCGGGCGGCCGCCGTGGCCGGCATCGCCGCGGCGATCGTGCTCGCCGGCGCCACCCCGGCCCTGGCGGCCTCGGGCACGGTGCACACCGACTCGGGCGCGCCGCTGACCGTGCGGTCCAGCCCGAGCGCCACCGCGGGCTCGGTCGGCAGCATCGCCGACGGCACCGCCGTGACCATCAGCTGCCAGACCAACGGGTCGACCGTCGACGGCAAGTACGGCACGTCGGACATCTGGGACAAGGTCGGCGACGGCTACGTCAGCGACGCCTACGTCTACACCGGCTCCGACGGCCGGGTCGCGCCCGACTGCGCGGGCTCGACGCTGACCTGCTCCACCGCGGGCACCGGCGACTCGAAGACGTGCGCGCAAGCCGTGGCCTACGCCAAGACCCGCGTCCACACGAACGACCTCGACTCGTACGAGGGCTGGTGCGACCGGATCAACGCGCAGAACTACGGCTGGACCGCCTCCGGCTCGGAGACGGCCTACATCCACTGGACCCAGATCCCGGCCTCGTACAAGCACCCGGGCGACTACCAGGTCCCGGCCGGCGGGCTCGCGTTCTTCAAGAGCAGCGGCGCGGGCCACACGATGATCTCGATCGGCGGCGGCAAGTTCCTGTCGAACGACATCAACGGCTACGGCAGCTACACCGAGACGACGATCGCGCAGATCAAGAGCAAGTGGGGCCAGACCTACCTCGGCTGGTCGCAGCCGTGGTTCAAGGTGAACCACTGACGCGGTGACCGGAAGCGGGTCTCGCCGGCCCTGGGGGTGGCGAGACCCGCGACGGACCGCGCGGGGTCGTCGGCCGTGCCTCCGGCGAGATCCGCGTGCTGCACCCCCGGCCACCATCCCCGGCCGGGGGTGAGCGAGTGGCCCGGCCCCTGCCCACCTCTCCCGGGCAGGGGCCGCCCGGTGTCAGTCGACCACGCCGCCGATGTCGCCGTTCGGGGTCCGGCACACGCAGGACGCGCCGACCGGCAGGGACTGTGCCGGGCGCGGACCCGAGCACCTGGGTGATGTGCCCGTCCAGCATCTGCCGGATCATCCCCAGCGCGCTCGACCGCTGGACCCGCTCGACGGGGTCTTCGGCGAGCACGGCCCGGCCGGGCGCTTCGACGAGCGCGCGCAGTCGTTCGGCCAGTGCGACGAGCTGGGGATCGCGGTCGGCGCCCGCGTCGCGCAGTTCACGGGCGACGGCCGCGCGGCACTGCGCCGACTCCGGGTGCTACCGCGGCAGCTCGACACTCCGCGCGACCTGGCCGCCGTAGCGCCGGATGATCGATTCCCGCAATGCATAATTCCGGTGCCGTCAAACGAAATCGGAAAATGGCGCCGTGTCGAGATTCATCGACGTTTCGGGTCGGCCAGGTGCAGCACGAAGATCCCGCCCACCGCAGGCCGGTCGGTGCGCTCGTGGTCGGTCGCCACGTACTCGTCCAGCACCGCGAGGATCCGGCGGTCCAGCTCCTCGATCTCGTCGGGGGACAGGTGCAGCAGGAACTTCTCGTGGACCGCGACCGACTCCGGCCCCGCCGCCCGGATCTCCTCCTGGAAGATCTCGATCGGCGCGAACCGCGTCTCGGCGTCGGCTCCGGCCAGGGGGCCGTCCAGCCACCACGTCTCGTTGTCGGCCTTGTACGGCTTCTCCAGTGCGCCACTGGCGCCGGTGCGGACCGGGGCCGGCTTCAGCAGGCCCGCCGACACCAGCTGCCGCACGTGGTGCAGGACCGTGCCGGGGTCGCGGTCGAGACGGTCGGCCAGCTGCTTGTTCGTCAGCTCCTCGAGCAGGCACATCCGCATGATGCGCAGCCGCAGCGGGTGGCCGAGGGCCTTGGCCTCCGCCGGCGTCGCCGGGCGCCGCCGGCGGGGTTCGGTCATGAACGGAGCGTAGTCCATCGATGGGATCCGGTCACATCGATGGAGAAAAGCCCATCGATGTGCGATCCTCCATTCATGAACCCCGTGTTCTGGCGCCTGTGGTCCGCCGCCGGCCTGTCCAGCCTCGCCGACGGCGTCCTCAAGGTCGCGTTGCCGCTGGTCGCGGTCGGTTACACCCGCGAGCCGGTGCTCATCGCCGGGCTCGCCTTCGCCTTCAGCCTGCCGTGGCTGCTGTTCGCGCTGCCCGCCGGCGCGCTGGTCGACCGGCTCGACCGCCGCCGCGCGATGCTCGCCGCCAATTTCGTGCGCGGCGGGCTTCTCGGCGGCGTCGCGCTGCTGACCGTCTTCGGCGGGGGATCGATCTGGGCGCTGTACGTGGCGGCGCTCGGTGTCGGCTGCGCGGAGACGATCTACGACACCGCGGCGCAGTCGATCGTCCCGCAGGTCGTCGGGCGGGCGCAGCTGGCTCGCGCCAACGGCCGGATGTTCGCGGCCGAGCAGACGGCCAACGAGTTCGCCGGCCCGCCGCTCGCCGGGGTGCTGGCCGCGGCGGGGGTCGTCGCCGCGCTCGTCACGCCGGTGGCGCTGTGGGCGGTGGCCGTCGCGGCCCTGCTGCTCGTGCGCGGCGAGTACCGGGTTCCGCGCGAGAAACCCACCACCCTGCGCGCGGACATCGCCGAGGGCCTGCGTTTCCTGCTGCGCCACCGGGTGCTGCGGACGTTTTCCGTCATGACCGGCACGTTCAACTTCGCCACCGGAGCGACCTTCGCCGTCCTCGTCCTTTACGCGGTGGGCCCGGGATCGGCGATGGGACTGTCCGAACCCGCCTTCGGGCTGCTGATGGCGACCAGCGCGGCCGGTGGCCTGGTCGGATCGCTGATCGCCGAGGCGGTCGAACGCCGGCTGGGCCGCGTCCGCGCGCTGTGGGTTTCGTGGCCGATCGGCGGCATCGTCGTCGGCGCGCTCGCCGTGACGGCGAACCCGTACGTGGCCGGCGCCGCCTTTTTCCTCGGCGGCGTGGGAATCCTGGTGTCGAACGTCGTGATGGTCTCGCTGCGCCAGCAGCTCACGCCCGACCGCCTGCTCGGGCGGCTCAACAGCAGCCACCGGCTCGTCGCGTGGGGCACGAAGTCCCTCGGCGCCCTGGCCGGCGGGGCGATCGCCCAGGCCTTCGGGCTACGGGCGGTGTTCGTGGTGATGGCCGTGCTGGCGTTCGCCGTCGTGGCCGGGCTCCGCGTGGTGACCGAAGAGGCCCTCGCTCAGAGCGGGTGCGTCTCCGCGTAGGCGTTCCAGACCTTCTTGGGCACGCACATCCGCCACGCGTCCAGCACCAGCTCGCGCATCTCTTCCGCGTCGATCGCCGCCAGGCGGCAGCGGACCCACTGGTAACGCAGGTCCGAAGGCTCGGGCATCAGGAACTTGTCCGGCTCGCCCGTCACCAGCGCTTCCCGCTGGTCGCGGGGATACCCGAACCCCAGCTCGGTCTCGTCCCGGGAGAGCGCGGCGAACACGATCTGCCCGACCCGGAACTTGGCCCGGTCACGCACGAACGCCTCGTAGGCGCGGGGGAGCGTCAGGGCGAACGCGCGGACCTCGTCACCGGTGACCATGCCGGTCATTCAACCGCACAAGCCGGCGGCGCAGTGCACGCTGCGCCGCCGGCTTTCCGCGAGAGGGGAGGTCAGGCCCGGCAGTTCTTGCCGCGGTTCACGCAGTTGACCAGCCCGTTCATGATCCGCTGCGACATCACGTTGGCGAAGTCGTCGTGGTCGGAACCCGGGTTGTGCTTCTCCTGCGGGAAAGCGTCCACTTTGTACTGCTTCTTGACCTGGATGTCGTGCGGGATGTCGTAGGTCAGCGAGATCTGCAGCTGCGGTACGGCCTTGAACCCCTTGGCGCACTGGCCGAACTGGTCCGGGAACACGATGTGCGTGCGGTGGTTCGTGCTGTCGGTGTTCTTCCCGTCCCAGCAGCTCGGGAACGTGTGGATCCGCTTGACCTTGCTGTTCTGCGGGCAGATCGGGTACTTGTCCGTGACGCGGTTCTCGAACCCGGTGCACGTCCAGCTCGCGCGGGCGTTCGCCGGCCCGTTCGTCGAGACCTTCGCGTCGCCGTAGAGCACGCGCAGGAACTTCGGCATCGCCACGACCTTGCCCACCGGGCTGCCGCGGAAGGTGATCTGCACCTTCTGCGGGCGCAGGATCTTGCCGTCGTTGCCCGGCAGCTCGTTGTTCTCGTCCTGGCCCGGCAGCGCGCCGCCCGCCGTGGTGCTCGGCGGCGGAGTGGGCGTCCCGGTGTCCTTGCCCGGCTTCGGCGCGCACGGCGCGAGCCCACCGAGGTCCTTCGGCTTCGGCGCGAACCGGGCGATGATGGTGGCGATCCGCTCGAGGATCGCGGCCCGCCGGTCCTTCAGCGGGTTGAGGATGGCGTTCTGCACGAAGTTCGCGCCGCCCTGGCCCTGCGTCTGCGCGATGCGCTGGTTGGCCTCGTCGGTCTGCGTGTCGATCTGGTCGAGGTTGCTGTCGACCTCGGCCATGGCCTGGTCGGGGACGTCGGTGAGCTTGCTCGCGACGTCGGGGCAGGCGACCTGGACGGTCTTGGCTTCCTGGTCGGCCTGCGCGCGGTCGCCGTCGGGCTTCTTCGCGGGCTCGTTCTTCTCCTCCTCGCCGGTGTCGATGCGCACGACCGGCCAGAAGTAGGCGGACTTGTCGCCGTTGCGGCAGGTGGTGCCGGCCTTGACGAGGCTCTTGTTGTTCGAGTCGGCGTTCGTCGAGAGGTTGCCGACGTAGTCGTGCAGGTGCTGGGCGCCGTTGCGGACACCGGGCTGCGCGATGAAGTTGTCGGGGTTGAAGTGGCCGTTCTCGTTGCGGCCGCAGTCGACGGTGAAGGTGCCGGTCGACGCGCCGTAGACCGGGCGTGGGTCGAACTGGTTCGGCTGCACCTTGAGGATGTCGACGAAGAAGGCGGGGTTCGCCTCGTCGGCGCTCGCTTCACCGGTGTTGCCGGTGGTCGTCGCGACGACGATGCCGCCGACCGCGAGCGCGAGGGCGATACCGCCGGTCGCGATCTTGGTTCTGCGGGAAATGCGATGGCGCCCTTGGGTGCGGGACATGGATGGATCCTCCGGGTGTCGGGCTGGCGGGAAGGCGCGACACTGGCGGGACGAGCCCAGGCTCGTGCTCACCAGGTAGTGCGTCGGCGGGGACGGAACGATTCCCGGACCGGCCACCGACCCGACATCGATGGGTGCGCGGCCACCTGCCCGTGGCCATGCCGTCAACCGGCTGGTTATCGTTCCGTGATGGAAGCTACACCGGGGTTTGACACGGGGCAAGAAGGGATTTGCGCCCATTACGAACCGTCAGGCCGGGGTTCCGTTTGCGTAGTCGCGGGTGATCGCGAAAAGGCGCCGGGAATCGACGAAGAATGGGGTACGCGAAAAACGCGGGCGCGACGGACCGCACCTGGATCACGCTGGGCGGCCGCGCGTGTCCCTCTCCGGCGTACTCGGGGGTGCGGTCATCCTGGGCCGCTGACCGGGGCGTTGTCCAGCTTCCGGCGATGTGGCGAAAAACTTTGAACCGACCTGAACCCGCATCCGTATACCTGGGTGAGGCCTGCTGAATGCCTGCTCGGCGAATGACCGGCCGAACCCGGCGTGAATGGCTGATTCCTGCCGTTCGGCGACCAGAACCTGCCATTCACAGCATCGAGTCAGCGCAGCGCCGCCGGAACGGCGGGAATCGCGGACAGCGCCGAGTTCAAGCGGTGGCCCACCGCGAGTCCCACCTGGTCCCGCAGTGTGGCCAGTTTCCCCCCGTCGATGCCGGTCGCGATGCCTTCGCGGTGGAAGAAGTCGACGAGGTCGTCCGTCGCGACGTTCCCGGACGCGCCCGGGGCGAACGGGCAGCCGCCGAGGCCGCCCAGGGCCGCGTCGAACCGGCGAATGCCGAGGCCGAGCCCTTCCCACGCGTTCGCTGCCGCCAAGCCGTAGGTGTTGTGCAGGTGCAGGCCGAGCGGGACGTCCGGCAGCTCGTCCCGGACCGCCGATACGATCGTGCGCAGCTGGCTCGGCCGCGCCGCGCCGATGGTGTCGGCGAGGTGCACCACGCGCGCGCCCATTCGGCCCAGCCGCGCGGCCACGTCGGCGGTGCGGTCCGGGTCCGTGTCGCCGTCGAACGGGCACACGAACGCCGTCGCGACCGACGCTTCCACCGCCACCCCGGCCGAACCCAGCAGCTCGGCGCACCCGGCCAGCCGGTCGAGGGCCGCGGCCGTCGGCACGCCCGCGTTGGCGACGCTGTGGCCGTCGCTCGCCGACACGACCAGCCGCACCGACTTCGCGCCGGCGTCGATCGCCTGCCGCGCCCCGCGTTCGGTGAACACGAGCGTGTGCAGGGTCGCCGGAGCGCCGGCCAAGGCCCGCAGCACCTCGCCGGTGTCGGCCATCTGCGGCACCCGGCGCGCGGAGACGAACGACCCGGCCTCCAGGGACCGCACCCCGGCGTCGATTAGGCCGCGGGCGAGCCGGACCTTCTCGTGGGTCGGCACGGTGACGGCTTCGTCCTGCAGGCCGTCGCGCAGCACGACCTCGGTGAGGAGCACTTCGGTCATGGTCAGATCACTCCACTCTCGCGGAGGCGGGTGACCGCCTCGCCGGTGACGCCGAGCTCGGCGAGCACGGCCTCGGTGTGTTCGCCCAGCTCCGGCCCGAGCGCGCGGGTGCGGCCGGGGCGCTCGGTCAGCGTGGGCACGATGCCGGGGAAGGTGACTTCGCCGTCGTGGCCGCGGACGTGGTGCCGCTCGTGCATCCCGCGCGCCTCGAAGTGCGGGTCCTTGGCGATGTCCGCGGCGGTCAGGATCGGTCCACACGGGACGGACGCCTCGCGCAGCACGGCTTCGGCGGCTTCCTGGGAGAGTGTCGCCGTCCACGCGCCGATCGCGCCGTCGAGGAGCGCGGCGTGCTCGACCCGGCCGGCGTTGTCCGCGAGCCGCGGGTCGCCGGCGAGGTCGTCCCGGCCGATGCTGTGCATGAGCCGGCGGAAGATCGCGTCGCCGTTGCCGCTGACCACGATGTACTTGCCGTCGGCGCAGCGGTAGGTGTTGGAGGGCGCCACCCCGGGCAGTGCGGAGCCGGCCGGTCCGCGCACGACGCCGAACGCCGCGTAGTCCGGGAGCAGTGACTCCATCAGCGAATAGACGGCTTCGTACAGCGCGACGTCGACCACTTCACCCGGGGTGGCACCCGGCTCGCGGTCGCGCCGGAGCAGGCCCATCAGCGCGCCGATCACCGCGTAGAGCCCGGCGACGGAGTCGGCGAGGCTGACCCCGACGCGCGTGGGCGGCCGGTCGGGATAACCGGTGAGCGCGCGCAGGCCGCCGATCGCCTCGGCCACGCCGCCGAAGCCGGGACGGTCGCGGTAGGGGCCGGTCTGGCCGTACCCCGAGACCCGGACGACGACCAGCCGCGGGTTGAGCGCGCGCAGCTCGTCCGGACCGAGGCCCCAGCGTTCGAGGGTGCCGGGGCGGAAGTTCTCCAGCAGGACGTCGCTGCGGGCGGCGAGCGTGCGGACGAGGTCCTGGCCTTCCGGGCGGCGCAGGTCGACGGTCACCGAGCGCTTGTTGCGGCCGAGGGCGCGGAACAGCAGGGACGTGTCGCCGGCGTGCAGCCGCCACCGCCGGAGCTCGTCCCCGGTGCCCGGGCGTTCGACCTTGACGACGTCGGCACCGAAGTCGGCCAGGAGCCGGCCGGCGGTCGGCGCGGCGATGAAGTTGCCCAGTTCGACCACCCGGATGCCCGCCAGGGGTCCGGTTTGCTGACTCATGCCCGACTCCAAACCACGATGTGAGTTGTAAACCCAGAATACGGGCGAGTGTCGCGGAGTCAACAGCGCGGAGCGTGGATAGACTGTGCGGCACACCACGGGCACGGGGCGGGGCGATGGCAGAGGAAGAACGCAGCGGCACGACGCCGGTGCTGGTCCTGCGCAAGTTCAAGCAGATCCTCGAGTCGTTCACGATCGACGACCCCGAGCTGACGCTGCAGCAGATCACCCGCTCGACCGGGCTGCCGGCGAGCACCTGCCAGCGGCTGGTCCACAACCTGGTGCGCGAAGGCTTCCTCGACCGCTACGACGACACCTACCGCGTCGGGCTCGGGCTGGTCCGCTGGGCGGCGCCGGGCACGTTCGGCCTCGACCTCGTCCGGCTGACCCGGCCGGTGCTGCAGCAGCTGCGCGACGAAACGGGCGAGACAGCGTGCCTGTACGTCCGCGATGGCGCGTACCGCACGGTGATCTCGCTGGCCGAGTCCCGGCACCCGGTGGTGCGCCTGTTCGTCGTCGGCATGGTGATGCCGTTGCACGCCGGGTCGGCCGGGAAGGTGTTCCTGGCCTGGGACAAGCTGGCGGTCAAGGACGCGATCGGCCACGGCCTGGCCCGGTTCACCCCGCGGACGACGGTGGACATCGACCTGCTTTCCGAGCAGCTGCGCCAGATCCGCGACGCGGGGTACGCGGTCAGCTTCGAGGAACGCGATCTCGGCGCGGCGTCGCTCAGCGCGCCGGTGTTCGGCCTGAACGGCGAGGTCAGCGCGGCGATCGGGATCGGCGCGCCGACCCAGCGCATGACGCCGGCCGACGTACCGCGCCTGGCGCCGGTCGTCGTCGAGGCCGCGCGGCGCGCCTCGGAACGGCTGGGTCACCGGCCCGGCGTGGAGCAGGTCGCCGCTCTCTGAGTTCTCGGGACGCCGCGAGCGCCCGGTTCGTGCCGGATGGCGCCCTGGTGCCCGTTAACGCACCATGACCCGTGCCCGGCTGTCCTTGACTCGGCGCGGCCACCGTCACATTATGGGTCGGCCAACCACATCGTGGAGAAGTCAAAGGAGACGACGGATGGCGAATATCCCCGACGCCACCGTGCCGGACACCGGCACGATCGCGGGCCGGCTCGACCGGCTGCCCATCACCCGTACGCACCGGCGGGCCACCGTCGCCGTCGGGCTCGGCCTGTTCTTCGACTTCTACGAGGTCTTCCTGACCGGCGTGCTCAGCTCGGTGCTCGTCCAGGAGTTCTCGCTCACGAAGGCGGAGCTGCCGCCGCTGCTGGCGTCGACGTTCGTCGGTATGTTCTTCGGGGCCCTGCTGCTCGGCCGGCTCGCCGACCGGTTCGGCCGCCGCGGCGCGTTCCTGCTGAACCTGGGCCTCTACTCGCTGTTCTCGCTGCTCGGCGCGTTCAGCGGCAGCGCGCTGATGCTGCTGGTGACGCGGTTCTTCGCGGGCATCGGCCTGGGCGCGGAGCCGCCGCTGGCCGACACCTACCTCACCGACCTGCTGCCGGCCCGCAAGCGCGGCCGGTTCATCGCCTGGGCGTACACGCTCGCCTTTTGCGGCTTCCCGGTCGTCGGCTTCCTCGCCCGCGGCCTGACCGAGCACGAGATCTTCGGCATCGCCGGCTGGCGCTGGCTGTTCGTGATCGGTGCTCTCGGCGCGGGCGCGGTGTTCCTGCTGCGGCGCGGCCTGCCCGAGTCGCCGCGGTGGCTGGAGTCCGTCGGCCGCACCGAGGAGGCCGAGCACCTGGTGGCCGGGCTCGAGGCCGAAGCACGCGGCGGCGTCAACGAAAACGCCTCCCCGGCGCGCGGCAACACCCGCAAGCGCGCCGCCGCGCCGGTCCGCGAGCTGTTCGGGCCGGCACTGCGCCGCCGCACGTGGATGATGGTCGTCTTCCAGATCCTGCAGACGCTCGGCTACTACGGCTTCGGCACGCTCGTGCCCTTGGTGCTGGCGGCCAAGGGATACGCCCTCTCGCAGTCGCTGCTGTTCGCCGCGCTGACCTACCTCGGCTACCCGGTCGGCTCGGCGCTGTCGCTGCCGCTCGTGGAACGCGTCGAGCGGAAGTACCTGGTGGTCGGCTCGGTGCTGGCGATGGCGGTGTTCGGCATCGCGTTCGGCTACTCGGGCTCGATGGCGCTGATCCTCGTGTTCGGCTTCCTCTACACCGCGACCAGCAACGTGTTCTCGAACGCCTACCACATCTACCAGGCCGAGATCTTCCCGACGGCGCTGCGCTCGACGGCGTCGAGCGGCACCTACTCGCTCTCGCGGCTGGCGAGCGGCGCGATGCCGTTCGTGCTGGTGCCGCTGCTGAACTCGCACGGCCCGACGACGCTGTTCCTGGTCGTGGCCGCGGCGCTGGTGGTGGTCGCGGTGGACATCGCGGTGCTCGGCCCGCGCACGACCGGCCGGCGATTGGAGAGCGTCAACGACGAGATCGCGCCGCCGCTTCGATGACGGCCACCGCCTCGTCGACGGGCAGCCGGGCGGTGTCGACGACGAGGCGGTCGCGGGTCCACGGCTCGTACTCGCGGGCCGTGATCGCCGCCCAGGTGGGCGGGACGTGCCCCGGGATGCCGGTGTCCCGGCTCTCCGCGCGGCGCCGGTGTTCGGCGGGATCGGAGCAGACGATCTCGGCCTCGAGCACGCGCGCGCCGGCGGCGAAACCGGTGTCCCGCCAGGCATCGCGGGTGAGGGCGAGCGGGTTGACGCATTCGGCGACGACGCTGACACCGGTGCGCAGCAGATCGCCGGCAACCCCCTGCGCGACGACGTAGCCGACCGGCCCGAGCGGGTGCGCCAGGGGAGTGCTGCCGACGATGGCGTGTTCGATGGTGTCCACCCGCAGGAAGGAGAAACCGCTACGCCGCGCCAGTTCCGCGGCGACGGTGCTCTTCCCGGTGGCGGGCAGCCCGCCCAGGACGATCAGCAGCGGAGGCACGGGAGGATGATCGCACGCCGCAGGGCACGCGGCCCCGTGCGGCGGGGCGTGGCCGGTGGCGCCGCAGGTCTTCTCGATAGGGGAACGGGGCGTGCCGACGACCCGGCGCCGAGCGAGGTCGGGAATGCCGTATCGAAGGAGGCCAAGTCCCTCGATGCGGCATTCCCGGGTCCACCGCGGCCGCGCCCGTCAGGACGCCGCGCGTTTCTGCGCCAGCAACCCGCGCCGCAACGTCGTCAACGCCCGGTGCTGGGCCACCCGGACCGCGCCCGCGCTGGCCAGGCCGACCGCGGCCGCCGTCTCCTCGGCCGAGAGGCCCAAGATGATGCGCAGCACCAAGATCTCCCGCTGGCGCGGCGGGAGCGTGTCGAGCAGTCCCGCCGACCAGTCCAGGCCCGCCGCGCGCTCGACCTCTTCGCCCGTCGGGTCGCCGCCCGTCCAGCGCTCGGCCGGGGGCTCGGCCGGGGGCTCGGCCACCGGGCTCGTGCGGTCGCGGGCGCGCTTGCGGTGGACGTCGGACACCTTGTGCGCCGCGATGCCGAACACGAACGCCAGGAACCCGTCGGCCTCGTAGCGATACCCCGGCAGCGCGCCGACGACCGCCATGAGCACGTCCTGCGCGCAGTCCTCGGCGTCCGACGAACCGTCCTGCCACGTGCCGAGCCGGCCGAGGCAGTAGCGGAACACCATCGGCCGCAGCGCGCGCAGCACACCCGCGATCGCGGCTCGGTTGCCGGTCATCGCGGACCGGACCTGCTCCGGATCGAGGCTGAACGTCGCGGGTTCGCCCGCGGCGGACTGCGGAGGCATCGGGTCTCACCTCTCCTCGGCAACGGACGGTCACGACGCTAGGTCACCCCTCGTGGCCGCCACACCGGCCGGGCGGCCGCCGCGGCCCGGGTCTTCCGGCCCTGGCGCGGGTCCCTCCGGTGTGCGTCCCGTGACGTCCGGGAGGGGCCGGGCCGAACGGCCCTATCGGCGGCCTCGGCCCCTCGATCACGCTGGCGATCGGGGATTTTTCACAGGGAGAAACGCAGGGACGCGATGGTGGACGACGTGGGCTTCGGGCTGCTGCTCGACCGGCAGGAGTGCCTCGCGCTGCTCCGGAAGTCGAGCCTCGGCCGGGTGATCTTCACCCACCGGGCCATGCCGGCCGTCCGGCCGGTGCGCTACGTCGTCGTCGACGACGCCGTCGTGTTCGCCGTCCCGACCAGCAGCCCCCTCTACGCGGGCGCCCGCGACGCCGTCGTGGCGTTCGAAGCCGACGACTTCGCCGACGACTTCGGCGCCGGCTGGTACGTGAGCCTGCTGGGACGCGCCACCGAGTCGCCGGCCGACGACGCCGGGATCGCCTGCCCGTGCCCGTGCCCGGGCCTCGCCGGCCGCCGGTTCCTGCGGATTCCGGCGGAGACCATCACCGGCCACCGCATCGCCTGCCACGCGGAGTAACAAACGGACTCTTCCGATCGACCCACCGGATGGACGAACCGGATTGGGCCGACACGGGCAGTCGCCTGTGGGACCCTTGACGGCCCGGGGACACCCCCGGGATCGGGCTCATGTGGGGTCGGCGGGAAGTGGCGGACGAAATCGGCATGCCGGCGATCCTGGCCGCGGTGGCCGGGATCGCGCGGGAGCTGGAAGTTCCGGCGGTACTGCGCACCGCGGTGACGACGGTCTGCGACCTCGTCGGCGCGCGGCACGGCCGCGTCGAGGTGACGGGTCCCGAAGGTGCCGTCGCCGAATACGGGCGGGCCGGCGGCAACGGGGTGGTCGAGCTGCCGGTGCGGGCCGGGCCGAAGACGTTCGGCCGGTTCGTGATCGAGCCCGCGCCCGGCCGCGAGCTCGGCCTCCGCGAGCGCGAGGTGGTGGGCGCGCTCGTCGCCGCGACCGCGATGGCCGTCGACAAGGCGATGCTCGTCGACCAGATGCGCCGCCGCGAACGCTGGCTCGAAGCGTCCTACGACGTCACGAGCGCACTGCTCGCCGCGCAAGACCTTCGGGCCACGCTGAGGCTCGTCGCCGAACGCGCGCGCGTGGTCGGCGGCGGTACCGCCGGCGCGATCGCGCTGCCCGACGGGCCGGGGCGGCTGGTGTTCGACGTCGTCGAGCCGCCGGGGGAGGACGCCGACCGGCTCACCGGCGTGACCGTGCCGACCGAAGGGACGGCCACCGGGGTCGCGTTCACCACCCGCCGCCCGGTCGTCGTGCGCGACTACGGCGACCGCGTGCAGGAGCAGCAGCGCGACCTCGCCGGGGCGATGCCGGCGATGATCAAGGACCTGGACTCGGCGATCTCGGTGCCGCTGCTGGTCGGGGACGAGACGCTGGGCGTGCTGGTCGTCGCGAAGTTCCGGGACAAGACGCCGTTCACCCCGACCGAGGTCCAGCTGGCCGAGACCTTCGCCGGGCACGCCGCGCTCGCCGTCGAGTTCTCCCGGGCGCAGGAGGTGCGCCAGCAGCTGGCGGTGTTCTCCGACCGCGACCGGATCGCCCGCGACCTGCACGACCTGGTCATCCAGCGGTTGTTCGCGACCGGTCTCGGGCTCGAGGGCGTCAGCAGGCTGATCGCCGATCCGGCCGTCGGGGCGCGCGTCGCCGGGTTCGCCCAGGACCTCGACGGCACGATCCGCGAGATCCGCAACAGCATCTTCTCGCTGCAGGCGCCCGCCCAGGCGCAGGGAAGCCTGCGCGCCGAGCTGCTGCGCGTCGCCGTCGACGCGCGCGACACGCTGGGCTTCGAGCCGCGCGTCGGCTTCGACGGGCCGCTCGACGCCGCGGTGCCCGACGCCGTCCGGTCCGACCTGCTCGCGTCGCTGCGCGAGGCGCTGACGAACGTGGCCCGCCACGCCGGGGCGACGTCGTCGTCGGTCGACGTCACCGTGGACGGCGCCGGCCGGCACCTCAGCCTGGTGGTGCGCGACGACGGCACCGGCCCGCCGCCGGAGCGCGAGCGTGTCAGCGGGCTCGCCAACCTGGCCGCGCGCGCGGCCAGGTGGGGCGGGACCTGCGACCTGGTGGCCGCCGACGGTGGCGGCTCCCGGCTGGAATGGACCGCGGAGCTGCCGGCACGGACCGGCGAGCAGGGGAGTGGACGATGACGATCTCGGTGTTCCTGCTGGACGACCACGAGCTGGTCCGCACCGGCCTGAAGACCGTCTTCGAGTCCGAAGAGGACATCGAGGTGGTCGGCGAGGCGGGAACCGCGGCCGAGGCGCTGGTCCGGATCCCGCAGGCCCGCCCGGACGTGGCGATCCTCGACGTCCGGTTGCCCGACGGCCAGGGCGTCGAGGTGTGCCGCGAGATCCGCTCGACGGTCGAGCCGGCGCCGGCCTGCCTGATGCTGACGTCCTATTCGGACGACGACGCGCTCTTCGGCGCGATCATGGCGGGCGCGGCCGGGTACATGCTCAAGCAGGTCTCCGGCCGGTCGCTGGTCGACGCCGTCCGCACGGTCGCCGTCGGCGGCTCGCTGCTGGACGCCACGCTGACCGCGTCGGTGATGAACAAGCTGCGCGGCGAGGACGTGGCGGCCCCGGACCCGCGGTACGAGCAGCTCAGCCCGCAGGAGCGGCGGGTGCTGGACCTGGTCGCCGAAGGCCTGACCAACCGGCAGATCGCGGAGCGGCTGTTCCTGGCGGAGAAGACGGTGAAGAACTACGTGTCTTCGGTGCTGCACAAGCTCGGGGTCGAGCGGCGCACTTCGGCGGCGGTGTACGTGTCGCAGCGACGCGCCGACGGCGGCCGTTCGTCCTGATCGCACGCCCACTCGGCGGAAACCGGTCGGGCATCCGACGTATCTGGCCGCAAATGCGATACACCTGTCGGGTGACGCACGAGTTGTCGTGCGCGGCAGAGGGGACAGCATGTCGGGGTTGTCGAGCGGGGACTATGTCACGCAGCAGATCAAGGCGCTGGCCAGAGCCGTGCGCCGGGAAGGCGCCGGCGGCGTCGGCACGCGCAGCTTCCAGCTGGCGGAGCACCTGGCGGCGGAAGGGGGCATCCACCGCGGCGACATCCTGACGGCGACGGCGACGCTCCTGGCGATGACGGCGTGGTGCGACGGCGAGGCGGACGCGGCCTGCCGGTTCGCGGAGCTGGCCGGCGAGCACGACGAGGATTCACGCGAGCTGGTCACGCACCTGCTGCGGCTGGAGGCCGGGGCGGATCAAGGGTGGCTGCCGCAGGAGCAGGTGGAGGCGTTGCTGGAGTACGCGCGCCGCTCCCGCCGGGGCGACCTGGAGCTGCGGGTGCGCGCGATCGCCGGATCACGCGGCGGGCGGCACCGGCGGGACAACTAGCGGTTCGGGGGTCGTGGGCGGTGAGCCGGGCTCACCGCCCACGACCGGACAGCCGGCGCGGCCGGCTCGTGAGCGGACGCGCGGGATCGGCCGGCGCCTCCGCGCCGGCGGCGTCCGTCAGGCACTCACCCCGGTCAGCGCGAAGAACTCCTGCCGCGTCTTGGGTTCCTCGCGCAGCAGCCCGTGCAGGGACGACGTGACGGTGAGCGCGCCGATCGCCCGCACCCCGCGCAGTGACATGCACAGGTGCTCGGCTTCGATCACGACGCCGACGCCCTTCGGCGCCAGGTGCTCCTGCAGCCAGTCCGCGACCTGCTTGGTCAGCCGCTCCTGCACCTGCAGGTCGCGCGCGAACATCTCGACGACGCGGGCGAGCTTCGACAGGCCGAGGATCCGCTCGCCGGGGAGGTAGCCCACGTGCGCGACGCCGCGGAAGGGCAGCAGGTGGTGCTCGCACAACGACTGCACCGGGATGCTCTTGGCCAGCACGAGCTCGTCGTAGCCCTCGTCGTTCGGGAACGTCGTCAGCTGGAAGTCGCGCGGCTGCAGCATCTCCGCGTAGGCGTGGGCGACCCGCCGCGGCGTGTCGCCCAGGTGCTCGGACGACGGGTCCTTCCCCAGCGCCCGCAGCAGGTCGGCGACCGCGCGTTCCGCCGCCGGCAGGTCCATGGCGTCGCGGTCGTGGACGACACCCAGGTGCCGCAGCGGCACCGGTTCACGGACGGGATCGACGGTCACGGAAGCCTCCTTCTAAAACCAAGACGAGCCGACGTTAGAAGCCCTCCGAGGTTTTCGTCAACGGTTGTGTGTTTTAGAGTGCTCGGATGCACAAGTCCCAGGCCGGCGCGCTCGCCGCGGTCGCGGCGCTCGACGAGCCGACGCGCCGGCGGCTGTACGAGTACGTCGTCCGGCGCCCGGAACCGGTGAGCCGTGACGACGTCGCTTCGGCTCTCGCCGTACCGCGGGCGACCGTCGCCTTCCACCTGGACCGGCTGGTGGCGGAGCGGCTCCTGGTCGTCGAGTACGAGCGCCGCTCCGGCCGCACCGGGCCGGGCGCGGGCCGCCCGGCGAAGCTCTACCACCGCTCCGACCGGCAGGTCAGCGTCTCGGTGCCCGAGCGGCACTACGAGCTGGCCGGCGAGCTCTTGGCATCCGCCGTCGAGGAGGCCGACGCGACCGGCGGCCCGGCGCGCGAAATCCTGGCGCGGCGCGCCCGCGAGCACGGGGCCGAGGTGGCCGCCGGTGCCGCGGACGTCGTCGCCACGCTCGAGGAGCACGGGTTCGAGCCGCGCGTCGAAGGCGACGGGGTGCTGCTCGGCAACTGCCCGTTCCAGCGGCTGGCCCGGACGCACCCGCGGCTGGTCTGCGAGATGAGCCTGGGGCTGGTCGAAGGCATGCTCGCCGGCGCGGGTGAGCACCGGCTGCGCGCCGGCCTCGATCCGGAGCCCGGCTTGTGCTGCGTGCGCCTCGCGCCCGCCTGAGCGAGGTGTTCGCGGGGGAACTGCTCGAGCCGGCGGCTTTCGCTTCTACCGGGGGAGGAACGGGAGGACGAAGAGGAAGGCGCCGAAGCCGACGAGGGCCGCCGAGGCGACGCGGTGGAGGTGGCGCCCGCGCAGCTTTCGCGCGAGGCGGGTGCCGAGCAGCGTGCCGGCGCCGGCCAGGACGCCGAGGACGCTGCCGAGTCCGAAGTGGACGGAGCCCTGCGCCGCGTAGCCGAGCGTCGCGAAGCCCACGAGCGGTAGCTGGATCAGTTGCCCGGCCGCGATCGTCGTCAGCGCGGGCACGCCGAGCGCGAGCAGCACCGGGACGAGCAGCACCGGCCCGCCCGTGCCGGTCAGCGCCGAGCCGAACCCGACGACCGCCCCGACCGCGACCGCGGCGGGCGCGGGCAGTTCACGTGCTTCGCGGGGCCGTGCCCAGAGGTTGAAGGCGCCGGAGCCGGCGGTCACGGTCGCGAGGAACAGCCAGAGGACGGTCGCCGGGACGACGCCGTTGACGAGCGCGCCGGCCGCCGCGGCCGGTGCCGCGCCGAGGGTGAGCCGGCCGCCGAAGCGCCACGGCATGGCCTGGTGGCGCGCGTAGGCGGTGGTACCGACGATCCCGGTGAACAGGAAGCACCAGCTGCTGGTGCCCGCCGCGGTGTGGATGTCGAGCCCGGCGAGCCAGGTGAGCGCGGGCGGCAGGAGGACGCCGCCGATGCCGATCATGCCGATGAAGACACCGACCGGTACCGCGAGGAGCAGGACGGCCACCACGGACTCGACCGTAGCCGGTGGCCGGCCGGCACCCCGCTCCGGGCGCCGGCCGGTTCGCTACTTGGCCGGAACCTCGCCGAGGCGACCGGCGACCGCGGTCGTGATCGCGCTCGCGCCGAGCTCCGTGCCCGGCTTGATCCACGGCTCGTCCGGCTCCGCGCCCGCCACCGTGCGCTCGCCGATGAACTGGCCCGTCACCGGGTCGATGATCAGCTGCCGGATCTCGTGCCGGTCGTCGAGGCCGAGCGCGACGCCGGTGCGGCCGTCGAGGTTCGTCTCCGCGGCCAGGATCGTCATGCCCGGGATCTTCGCCAGCGCCCGGTACCACTGCGCCCGCAGCCCGGCCGGCATCAGCCCGGCCCGGAGGATCTCGGTGCCGAAGTGGAACATCGCCGACGGCGTCGAGCCGCGGCCCTTCGTCAGGCTCCGCAGCTTCGCGTACAGCGCCGCCGGGTCGTGCGGCAGCGTCGCGTAGAACGCGGGGCTGTCCCAGTCGGCCGGGTCGTCGCACTTCTTCGCCGGCTTCGACTTCGGGAAGAAGTCGCCGCAGCGGCCCTGCCACTGCCCCTGGTCGGTGTCCGTGATCTCCGGCTCGGGGGACTGGGCCTGCGGCTGCGAACCGCCGAGGAACTTCCCGGTGGTGAGGATCTTGCGATTCTGCTGCCAGACGTCGTGGGTGTCGGCCGGGATCCAGAGGTCGACCTGCTGCTCCCACAGGTAGGTGTAGCCGGTCGTCTCCCCGGTGTGGACGCCGCGCCCGACCCACGTGTGCTCGCCGACGTACCGGAACTGCCCGGGACCGACGGGCTGGTCGACCGCGCCGACGCTGAGGTCGGCCGCCCGGTTCAGCACCTGCACCGCCGACATCAGCTTGATGTCGGGCCAGTTCGCGGTCGGGTTCCGGCTCGGGCCCGGGGTCGCGCTCGCGAGGGGGGACGGGCCGGCGGGCCCGGCGGTGGGCCCGGACGAACCGGTCTGGACGACGACGACCGTCACCGCGACCACCCCGGCCACGGCGGCGGCGACCGGCAGGGCGAACCGGCGGGTCCGCCTCGGCCGCAGCGGGACGACGGTCGATCCGGCGTCCAGTTCGGCCATCAGCCTCGCGCGGGCCGCGGAGAGGTCGGCGGGTGCCGTGCGGGCGTCGCGGTGGAGCAGCTCGAGGGTTTCGTCGAGCTCAGGCATGGGGGTTCTCCTCGGTGGGGACGAGCTGGGCCTGGAGGCGGTGGCGGACGCGGTGCAGGCGCGAGCGGACCGTGCTGGCGGGCACGCCGAGCGCTTCGGCGACTTCGGCGGGTTCGAGCCCGGCCCAGGAGGTGAGCAGCAGGACGTCACGGTCCTCTTCGGACAGCGCGGCGAGCGCGCCGGCGAGGAGGCGCAGGCGTGCGGCCGCGTCGACCCGGCCGGCCACCGCGGTGTCGTGGTTCTCTTCCGGGCGCTCTTCGGCGCCGGCCCGCGCCGTCAGCTGGAACCCGCGCACCTCGTGCCGCACGTGGTTGCGCAGCAGGTTGGTCGCGATCCCGTAGAGCCAGCCGCGGATCGGGGCCTTCTCGGGGTCGTAGCTGGCGCGTCTGCGCAACGCGACGACGAACGTCTCCGCCACGAGGTCGTCGGCGGTGTGCACGCCCACCCGGCCCGCGAGGTATCCGCGCAGGGGATGGGCGTACTCGTCGAAGAGCCGCGAGAAGACCTCTTTCGGATCCCGCGCGGCGAGGTCGGGCCGGTCGAGCCGTTCCACGATTCTGGTCACGGTACTGGTTGTCGCGACCCGCCGCTCGCGTCCCCGACCGCCCGGCCGGATGAGACGCAGGCCACATCCGGGCCCTTCCGGCCGAACAGGACCGGGGGCTGCGGACAAGAGCCGGGTATGCACAGGGGAACCGCGATGCTACTGGCCGGGACCTGCGCCGGGGCGGTGGTGGCGATGCTCGTCGTGGCCTCGGCGGTCCGGCCGCCGGGCCCCGCGGCGGCGGCCGGACCGGCGCTCGCGACCGCACCGTCGTACACCACGAGCGTGGCCACGACGGCGACTTCCGCGCCGCCGGAGACCTCGGCGAAGCGGCAGCCGGCGCCCGACGGCGCCTCGCTGGCGAAGCTCGTGCCCGGCAAGCTCAGCGTGCTGGTCCACGACCGCGAGAACGACCAGGACGTCGTGTCCTACCGCCCGGACGCGACCTACACGTCCGCGTCGCTGGTCAAGCTGTTCATCGCGCTGGAAGCGCTGCGGCGGGGCGAGCCCGCCGACGAAGTCGCGGAGATGCTTTCGCGCAGCGACGACGACGTCGCAAGTCGGCTGTGGACGAAGCTCGGCGGCCCCGCGATCGTGACGTCGTGGGCGAAGCGGATCGGCTTGCGGTCGACGAGCCCGCCCGCCGACGCCGCGCACTGGGGCAGCACCCTCGTGACCGCCGCCGACCTCGTCCGCACCTACCGGTACCTGATGGACGAGGCCGGCGCGGGCACCCGGCAGATCGTCCTGCGCGCCCTCGGCGGCGCCACCGAACACGGCGCGGACGGCTTCGACCAGTACTTCGGCATCCCGGACGCGGTCGAGGGCGCCGACTGGGCGGTGAAGCAGGGCTGGTCCTGCTGCGACCCGGGCCGCAACCTGCACACCAGCGGGCTCGTCGGCGGGCGCCGCTACATCGTCGTCGTGCTGACCGCCCAGCCCGCCGCCACGTCCTGGGCGAAGGCGTCGCAGAACGTCACCGCGGTCGTGAAAGCGCTCTCCGGCCCGCTCGGCCGGCCCTGACGCGCCCGGCGTCCGCCGGGAACGGCCCGTTCGGCGGTACGGTCTCGTCGGTGGTGACGCAGCACGAGGTGGAGGGGGCCAGGGTGGTGGACCGGGCGAAGCCGGGGGAGCAGGCCAGGACGGCGGCACCGGGACCGCGGCAGCCCAGCCTCGCCGACGTCGCCGGCATGGCCGGGGTGTCGCACATGACCGTTTCGCGCGTGGTGAACGAGAGCGGGCCGGTGCGCCCGGAGACCCGGGAGCGGGTCCTCGCCGCCGTGCACAAGCTCGGGTACCGGCCCAACACCGCCGCGCGGACGCTGGTGACCGGCCGGTCGGGCACCCTCGGCGTGGTGGCGCTGGAGTCGAACCTCTACGGGCCGGCGAGCACGTTGTACGGCATCGAGAACGCGGCGCGCGAAGCCGGGTACGGCGTCGCGATCTGCAGTGTCACGCGGCCCGGCCGGACGTCGATCGGCGACGCGGTGGAGAGCCTGCGGCGCCAGGCGGTCGAGGGGATCGTCGTCATCGCCCCGCACGTCACGGCCGGCCGCGCGCTGGCCGCGGTGCCCGGCGACATCCCGGTGGTGGCCGTCGGCGGTGGCGAGTCGGCGCCGGTGCCGGTGATCTCGGTCGACCAGTACGACGGCGCCCGCCGCGCCACCGAGCACCTCTTGGCGCTGGGGCACCGGACGGTCTGGCACGTCGCCGGGCCGGAGGACTGGCTGGAGGCCCGCGACCGCGAACGCGGCTGGCGCGAGACCCTGGAGCGGCGGGGCTTGCGGGTGCCGGCGGTCGTGCGCGGCGACTGGAGCCCGCGGTCGGGCTACGAGGCGGGTCGGTCGCTGGTCGGCAAGCGCGGGCTGAAGGCGGTGTTCTCGGCCAACGACCAGATGGCGTTGGGCGTGCTGCGCGCGTTCACCGAGGCGGGGATCCGGGTGCCGGAGGACGTCCACGTCGCCGGCTTCGACGACGTCCCGGAGGCGGCGTACTTCAACCCGCCGCTGACGACGGTCCGCCAGGACTTCATCGAGGTCGGCCGGAAGACCTTCGGTCTCCTCGAGGACCGCATGGCGGGCGGCGACGTGCGGGCGCGCCACCTCGTGCCGGCCGAGCTGATCGTGCGGGAGAGCACCGGCCCGCGCTGATGTCCGGTGGATGACCGGTTCGAGACAGCGGACCTGGACAGTTAGCGCTAACACTACCTCGGCACTGATCCATCTCGGTGTTGTATCTTGACCGCTTCTGTGTGGTTGCCAAAGGATCGTGTTCGGTTCAGTGCCGTTCCAGGAGGTCCCCGCATGCGTGCTCCCGTCCGGGCCCTGCTCGTCGCCCTGCTCGCCCTGGCCGGCGTGGTCGTCCCGCAGGCCACCGCGGCGCCGGTGCGGGCGGGACACACCGTCACCTACGACGGCTACTCGTTCCTGGTCGACGGCAACCGGACCTACCTGTGGTCGGGGGAGTTCCACTCCTACCGCCTCCCGAGCCCCGACCTCTGGCTCGACATCTTCCAGAAGATGAAGGCCGCCGGGTTCAACTCGACGTCGCTCTACTTCGACTGGGGCTACCACTCGCCGCGCCAGGGCGTCAACGACTTCACCGGCGTCCGCGACCTCGACAAGCTCCTCGACGTGGCCCAGCAGGCCGGGCTCTACGTCATCGCGCGGCCCGGGCCGTACATCAACGCCGAGGTCGACGGCGGCGGCTTCCCGACCTGGCTGTCCATCACCCCCGGCCACACCCGCAGCGCCGACCCGGTCTACCTGAAGTACTCCGACGAGTGGCAGACGCAGATCGACCGGATCATCGCGCGTCACCAGCTGACGAACGGCACCGGCAGCGTGCTCGCCTACCAGGTCGAGAACGAGTACTACAACGGCAACGCCGACGGCCGCGCGTACATGAAGCACCTCGAGGACAAGGCCCGCGCCGACGGCATCACGGTTCCCTTGGTGGGCAACAACAACGGCACCTTCAACGCCGGCGAGGCCGCGCTCGACGTCGATGCCGCCGACTCCTACCCGCAGGGCTTCGACTGCTCCAACCCCACGCGCTGGAACGGCGTCCCCGACATCAGCTACGACCACGTCCCCGGCAAGCCGCTGATCACCGCCGAGTTCCAGGGCGGCGCCTTCGACCCGTGGGGCGGCCCGGGCTACGAGAAGTGCGCGCAGCTGATCAACGACCAGTTCGCGAACGTCTTCTACAAGCAGAACATCGCGGTCGGCGCGACCGGCCAGAGCTTCTACATGCTGCACGGCGGCACGTCGTGGGGCTGGAGCGCGATCCCGCAGAACTACACGTCCTACGACTACGGCGCGGCGATCACCGAAGGCCGCCAGTTCGACCCGAAGTACAACGAGGACAAGCTGATCGGCTACTTCACGCAGTCCGTCACCCCGCTGACCAAGACCGACGGGCTTGCCTCGGCGCCCCTGACCGACCCGGCGCTGACCGACACCGCCCGGATCAACCCGGACACCCGCACGCAGTTCCACACCCTGCGCCACACCGATTCGACGTCCACCACCACGAACACCACGAGCCTCGCGCTCGACCTCGCCGCGCACGCCGGCTACACCTACGACGACCGCGCCGCCGAGGTCGGCTACACCGGCACCTGGAGCCACGTGGGGCCGGAGGTGAACTACACCGGCGGCGACTACCAGCACACCGAGTCGTTCTCGGAGGTCACCGGCGACGACGTCAGCATCCCCTTCACCGGCACCGGGATCCGCTGGGTGACGTCGAAGGACCCGAGCCACGGCATCGCCGACGTCTACCTCGACGACGCGAAGGTCAGCACCGTCGACCTCTACGCGACGAGCAAGCAGAACCAGGTCACCGGCTACGAGGTCCGCGGCCTGCCCGCCGGCGCGCACACGCTCAAGATCGTCGTCACCGGGCAGAAGAACACGAACGCGACCGGGCCGTTCGTCGTCGTGGACGCCGTCGACCTGCTGTCGGGCAGCAGCGACTACTACCCGGTCGTCCCGCAGCAGCCCGGCACCGGGATCACGCTGAACGGCCGGCAGTCGAAGATCGTCGTCGCCGGGTACGACCTCGGGCAGACCCGGATGCAGTACTCGACGTCGGAGATCATGACGAACGCGGCCATCGGCGGCCGTGACGTCGCCGTCCTCTACGGAGACAAGGGCGGGCCGGGCGAAACCGTCTTGCGGTTCGCGAAGCAACCGTCCGTGCAGGTGCTCGGCGGCAGCGCGACGTCCACTTGGGACGCCGCTCGCGGCGACCTACGGCTGAACTACACCCACGACGGCCTGGCGCGCGTGCTCGTCACCGCACCCGGACAGCGGCCGCTGCTCCTCTTGCTCGCGGATAAGGCGACGGCGGCGACCTTCTGGCGCCAGGACACCGCGGCGGGCCCGGTGCTGGTCCGCGGTACGCACCTGGTGCGGACCGCGGCCGACGACCACGGCACCCTGAACCTGACCGGCGACACCGGCACCGACGGCGCGTTCGAGGTTTTCGCACCCGAGAAGGCGTTGTCGTGGAACGGATCCCGGGTCGCGACCCAGCCGACGCCGAGCGGCAGCCTCACCGCCACCGCACCGACCGCGAAACCGGTGACCCTGCCCGCGCTGGGCGGCTGGAAGCACCAGCAGGAGTCACCGGAGAGCCAGCCCGGCTTCGACGACTCGGCTTGGCCGGTGGCCGACAAGGACACGTCGAACAGCTCGACGGTGCTCGGCACGAAACCGGTGCTCTTCGCCGACGACTACGGCTTCCACACCGGCAACACGTGGTACCGGGGCCGGTTCGCGAGCGACGGCAAGCAGACCGGGATCACGCTGTCGAGCCAGAGCGGCGGCCCGGCGGGTGCGTTCTCGGCGTGGCTCAACGGCGTCTTCCTCGGCAGCTCGACCGATCCGCAGCACACATTCGGCTTCCCGGCCGGTTCGGTGCGTCCGGGCGACAACGAGATTTCCGTGCTGACCGTGAACATGGGGCACGAGGAGGACTACGGCGCGAACAACGGCAACAAGGCTGCGCGCGGGCTCACCTCCGCGCGACTGACCGGGTCGCCGCTGACGTCGGTGACCTGGCGGCTGCAGGGCGTCCGCGGCGGCGAAACCGGCCTCGACCCGGTCCGTGGCCCGCTCAACACCGGCGGGCTGTACGGCGAGCGGGCGGGCTGGTCGCTGCCCGGCTTCCCCGACGGGCGCTGGACGTCGACGACGCTTCCGGCGAGGGACACCACGCCGGGCGTGTCCTGGTACCGCACCACCGCGGATCTCGACCTGCCCCGCGGTCAGGACACCTCGCTCGGCCTGACGATCACCGACGATCCGGCTCGCCAGTACCGGGCGCTGCTCTTCGTCAACGGCTGGCAGCTCGGCCAGTACGTCAACTACCTCGGGCCGCAGCACAGTTTCCCGATTCCGAACGGGATCCTGAACCCCAACGGCCACAACACGATCGCCGTCGCGGTGTGGAACCTCGACGGCAGCACGGGCGGCCTCGGCAAGATCGCGTGGACGAACTACGGCAGCTACCGCTCGCCGCTCACCGTCAGGCAGAACGCCTCGCCGGGCTACGACCCCGGGCGGTACGCGATGCCGGCGGCACCGACGGCGGCCGTGTCGCTGACCGCGCCGGACACCGTGACGGGCGGGCAGCGGTTCACCGCCTCGGCGACCGTGCAGGTCCCCGCGGGCGCGCCGCCGGCGTTCGACGTCAAGCCGGTGCTGACCGCGCCGGCCGGGTGGACGGTCGGGGCGGCCTCCCCGCCTTCGGTGGCGAAGATCGACGGCGGGAAGTCGGCGAGCTTCACCTGGCCCGTCACCGCTCCCGCCACAGTGGACACTTCCGCGCTGAAGGTGACGGTGGCTTACCGGCAGGCCGGACGGTCGGGATCGGCGGCGGACGAGCGGATCGTCGGCGCGGTGCCGCCCGCCCCGCCGGCCGGGCATGTGGCCGTCAGCTCGCTGCCGTTCCTGACGGCGACGAACGGCTGGGGCCCGGTCGAGCGCGACACGAGCAACGGCGAAGCGAGCGCGGGCGACGGCAAGCCGATGACTATCGGCGGGGTGGCGTACGCGAAGGGCCTGGGCGCCCACGCGGCGAGCGACGTCCAGCTCTACCTGGCGGGTTCGTGCAGCCGGCTGACGGCCTCGGTCGGGGTCGACGGCGAGACCGGCACCGGGGGAAGCGTGAGTTTCAGCGTCTCGGTGGACGGCGCGACCCGGGTGACGACGCCGGTGGTCAGAGGCGGCCAGGCGGCCTTGCCGATCGACGTCGACCTCACCGGGGCCCAGGTCCTCGACCTGCTGGTGTCCGACGGCGGCGACGGCAACGGCAACGACCACGCGGACTGGGCGCTGCCGACGCTGACCTGCGCTACGCCGCCCGCCGGGTGAGCTCCGGGACGGGCCGGACGAAAAACGTCGCCCGGACCTCCCGGCGTTCGCGCCACAGGTGGTACAGCGCCAGGCCGAAGATGATCGAGCCGATCACGTTCGCGGCGAAGTGCCACCACACGCGGTAGGTCGTCAGGCCGATGCCCGGGTCGACGAGCCCGAAGAACGTCGAGAGCCCGATCGCCCGGGGCGCGCCGAACGCGATCGACAGCGTGAGGACGAGGTGCTCGAGCCCGTGCAGCCCCTGCATCCAGACGCCCATCTTCGCCCAGCGGCGGGCGCGCGTGCCGAGCGCCCGCCGCGTGATCACCATGACCCCGGCCAGCCCGGCGAGGAAGATGAAGTTGCCCGTGAGGTGCAGCAGTTCCATCCCGAACGTCTTGCGACCGGGGAGGAGCATCTGCAGGCCGTTCGCGAGGCCGGTGCCCCACGGCGTCATCCACGCGGGGGAGTTCGGGTGCCCGAGCCAGTAGCCGACCTGCGCGATGTGCTCCTGGACGTGCCCGAGCTGCCCGAGCACGCCGACGCCGATCACCGCGACCGAGCCGCGGTACACCCACGGGCGCACCGGCCCCCGGTTCGCGTACGCCAGCACCCCGACCGCCGCCCACATGGCCAGCGCCCAGAGCACGAGCAGGGTCGCGCCCGCGACGTCCCAGCCGGACATCGCCCCCATCGGCATCGTCATGGCCGCCTCCCGTCCGCGTCCCGCCCAGGCTAGCCGCGGAACCGGCCGCCGAACGTCTTCCGCCGTGCGGCCGGAACCGGACAAACCGTTGCATGGCAGGGGTTTCCGGGCTAGGCGAGGACAAGTCGGACGGCCAGTGCGGTGATCACCGCGCTCGACACCAGTGCCGTCACCAGGCGGCCGCGCGGTCCGGTGAGCACCCGTCCGAGCAGGGCTCCGCCGCCGGCCAGCAGCGCTTGCCAGCTCGCCGAGGCGGCGAACGCGGCGAACACGAACACGACCTGCTCGGGCAGGGACACCGCGGTGCCGGCGCGGTCGCCGACGACCAGGGCGGTGAAGTAGACGACCGTCGTCGGGTTCACCAGCGTGATGCCGAGCAGGCTGACGTAGGCGCGGCCGGGCGCGAGCGGCGTCACGGGCCGGGCGGCGGCGTCGCGGTGGGTTCGCAGGGCCAGGACGGCGCCCCGGACGGCCAGCACGACCAGGATCCCGGCCGAGACCAGCCGCAACGGCCCGGCGACCGGCGTGACGAGGCCTGCGATCACGGCCCCGCCGAGCACCGCCACCAGCGCGTAAACGCCGTCGGCCGTGGCGACGCCGAGGGCGGCGGCCAAGCCGGTCCGCAGCGACGTGCGGGCGGTGAGCGCGACGAGGTAGGTCGCGACGGCGCCGACCGGGATCGCGATGCCGTAGCCGGCCAACAGGCCGGCGAGCAGCGCGCCGGTCACGGCGCTGGGGTGATCGACCTCCGCGGACGGCACGGCTGCTGCTGGACCGGCGCGGTGGTCGCGGCGACGGTCGGCAGGAGTGGAGTGCGGTAGGAGGTCATGGGCCGATGGTGTCCTCGGCGGCCCCGGTGCGGCAACCGGATTTCCAGCCGGTGCGCCGCGGGCAGCTGTGCTTGAATCGGCCCGGGCGAGGGGCCGGCGCGAGAAAGGGTTTTCACGAATGCGGGTCGACCTGAGCGGGAAGACGGCCCTGGTCACGGGGTCCACCGGGGGCATCGGCTCGGCGATCGCGGCGGGACTCGCCGCGGCCGGCGCGCGGGTCGCGATCAACGGCCGCAGCGACACCGGCGTCGCCAAGGCGATCGCGCGCTTGAGGGAGGACGTGCCGGACGCCGACCTGGTGGCGGCACCGGGCGACGTCTCGGAGGAGGCCGGCGCGGCGCAGGTCGTCGAGGCGGTGCCCGACGCCGACATCCTCGTCAACAACCTCGGCATCTTCGGCGCCCAGGAGCCCCTCGACATCACCGACGCCGACTGGCGGCGCTACTTCGAGGTCAACGTCCTGGCGGCGGTGCGGCTCACCCGCGCCTACCTGCCCGGCATGACCGGGCGCGGCTGGGGCCGGATCCAGTACATCGCCAGCGACTCCGCGATCGTGATCCCGGCCGAGATGATCCACTACGGGGTGTCGAAGACGGCGCTGCTCGGGGTCTCGCGCGGCTTCGCCAAGCACGCGGCGGGCACCGGCGTCACGGTCAACGCTGTGATCGCGGGCCCGACGCACACCGCCGGCGTCGAAGACTTCGTCTACGAGCTGGTCGACAAGGACCTGCCGTGGGACGAGGCCCAGCGCGAGTTCATGACGAAGCACCGGCCGCAGTCGTTGCTGCAGCGCCTGATCGAGCCCGAGGAGATCGCGAACCTGGTGGTCTACCTGAGTTCGCCGTTCGCCTCGGCGACGACGGGCGCGGCCGTGCGCGTCGACGGCGGGTACGTCGACTCGATCGTTCCCTGACGCGGGACCCGTTCCCGCCCGGGCGCACGGGGGAGGCCCGGGAGGGAACGGGAGTTCGGGGCCGGTACGGGGGCCGCCTCGCGGCGGAAGGCACGACACGGCTCCTGCGTTACCGGTATTCCGTGAAGGCAAGGGGTGAGGCCCGGGGGCACCGCCGTACCGACACCCTCTACAACGCTTCGCCGGGTCTGGTGTTCCGCGGCCGGGGGTGACGTGCGTCGCGGCCATCCGGGGTACCCCGCGCAGGGGTCGCCCGGACGTGCGTGCGGACTGTCCCGATCGGCCCGCGTGGTTCATGATCGACTTCATGGACCACATCGAGACACCGGCGAAACCCGTCCTGGCCCTGCGCCGGGTACTCCTGGCCGTGGCGGCGGGCGCGTTGCTCGCCGCCACGGCTTGGGTAGCGCTCTGGCTGGCCATGCACCTGTAGCCGACGAGTGTCGTCGCGACTGGTCGCATCGCGCTTCGATCCGGGTCCGCCGACCTGGGGGAACATGCGGCCCGCGCACTCTCTCGTGGCAACTGGGTGTTGATCTTCCGTGCGGCCCGAAGGTGGGTTCCGCGCCGACCGGGCGCATCCACCCACCAGGCCGAGGGGTTCCCATGCTTTCCTGGATCGTCACGTGGTGCACCGTCTTGTTCACCGCTCTGCTGGGTAGCTCCGGTTACGTCGCGGTCTTCGTGCGGGACGCCGCCCAGCGTGCCGACGCCTACCGGGTCCTCAAGCTCCTCACCGGGATCATCGCCGGAGCCGGAGGTGGGGGAGGCCTGCTGCAGCTGGTGGTGAAGCTGCACGGCCTGGGCCCTTGGTGACCGGCTCTCGCGCGGCAGGGGCCGCCCGGGCGACAATGGTCCACGATGAGTGGCGGGGAGAACGATCCGAGACGGCGGCGCAGGCCGGCCGGCCGGCCACAGCTGCCGCCGGGCCCGCTGCGCGAGCTGAAGAACTTCGTTTACGAGCTCTACCTGCTCGCGGACCTCCCGACGCTGGACACGATAGCCGGGTGGATCGCGGCGGACGACGATCTGGCCGCGGCCCCGGACCGCACGACGGCCGGCCGGATCATCAGCGGTCCGAGACTGCCGGCATCACACCTGGACGTGGTGGCCGTCGTCATCGTTCTGGCTCGGGCGGCCGGCGTCGATGCGGTGCGTGCGGCCGGTCAGGCACGAGAACTCTGGCATGCGGCGTCGCTGGCTCCGTCTATCGGCAAGCCGCTCGCCGAGATCACCGATCCGTTCGCGCTCGAAGTGCACCGCCCGATCACCTTTGACGATGCCGACGGCTTGCCGGGCCTGCCGCCCTACATCCGGCGCCCTCATGACGACCGGCTGGCGGAGGTCATAGCACGGGCGATGGGCGGCGAGAGCGCGATCGCCGTACTCGTCGCCGGCTCTTCGGCGGGCAAGACGAGAACCTGCTGGGAAGCGCTGGAGCCGTTGCGGACGGCCGGGGGATGGCGGTTGTGGCACCCGTTCGACCCGGGGCGGTCCGAAGCCGCTCTGAAAGGGCTGGACCAGGTCGGCCCGCGGACCGTGGTGTGGCTCAACGAGACCCAGGAGTACTGCAAGGGCGAGCCCGCCGAGGGAGTGGCAGCCAAGATCCGGAGCATGCTGGCCGATCCGAGCCGGGCACCCGTGCTGGTGCTGGGGACCCTGTGGCCCGAGCACCACGCCGACCTCACGCAGAACCCCGGTGCCCAGATCCAGCAGGTGCTGGACGGCGCCGTCATCGAGGTGCCGGAGGCCTTCGGCACCGCCGAGCTGGAAGTCCTGAAGAAGTCCACCCCGGACGACGACCGCCTCGCGTGGGCAGCCGCGCACGCGGCGGACGGCCAGATCACGCAGTGGCTGGCCGGTGGGCCCGCCCTGCTCGCGCGGTTCGCCACGGTGGGCCCGGTGGAGAAGGCGTTCATCCAGGTTGCGATGGACGCAGTTCGGATGGGACACCGGAATGCCCTTCCGCACGCGCTGCTCGTGCAAGCGGTCGAGGCTTACCTGACCGACGCGCAGCGCAGCTCGCTCAAAAAGGGGTGGGAAAAGAGAGCCCTCGCTAGGATCGCCGAGCCGTGCAAGGGCGCACCGGGGCCGGTCACCCCGATCCCCCAGCGCGTGAATGGTCGCGACCGACGGCGGCCCAGGACGCCGAAGTCGGGCGAACTCCTGTTCCGGCTGGCCGACTATCTTGATCAATACTCCCGGAAGCACCGCGCCGATTGGATACCGCCCATCGGGTTCTGGACGGCCGCGGTGGCGTCGGCGGGATCGCAGAGCCTGGCCGCCCTCGCCATTTCGGCGTGGAACCGTGGGCTGTACCGAGATTCCGTGGCGCTCAACAAAGAAGCGGTGCGTCGCGGCAGCACCTTCGCCGGAGCCTCGATCATCGACCGGATGAACACAGTGCATCCCGGCGACCTCCGCGGTGCGGAGTGGGTCGTGGAGAACGTTCCACTCGACTCCCCGTACGGCGTGGCGATGATCCTGGAACGGATCCGCGCGATCGGGACCGAGGACCTATGTCATGCGGCCGCAGCGCGGGTGGCCGCCGGCGTTTCCTTGGTCGCGGGCGTGGGGTTCGGTGCACTTCTGCGCGGACTTCACGAGGTGGGGGATCCCGGTCTGGTCGATGTCTTCTTGGCGCGTGATCCCGCGTCCGCGGTTGCGCTGGAAAACGCGAGTGAAATCGGGCGCTTCCTGCAAGCCCTCCATGCTGCGGGTGGTGACGAGCAGGTCGCAGCGCTGCTGCGGCGGGATCCCTCGTCGCACGTCTCAGTGGACCTGCCCTTGAACGGTGCCGGGAAATTGATCGTGTTCTTCCGGGCCATCGGTGCGGAAGACCAGATGCGCAAGCTGGCCGAGCGGGTCGCAACAGGGTTACCGCTGAGCCATGCCTCCGACGTAGCCGGAGTACTGGAAGATCTGGCCGCAGTGGGTTGTGCCGATCATGTCCGCGTACTGCTGTCCCGGACTCCGGCCGCTCAGGTCGCGGTGGATCAAGGCGTGCCGGTGGCCAGGCTCCTGCTGCGGCTGGCCGATTTGGGGGCGGCCGAGCAGGTCGCGACGCTCTCCGAGCGCGCCGCGGCGGGTGTGCGCGTCGACGAACCAAGGGAGGTCACTGCACTGCTGGAGGCGTTGCGGACGGTGGGCGAGAATGAGTGTCTGGCTGTAGTGCTGTCCCGCGACCCCAGCTCGGCGGTTTCGTTGAACAGCCCGATGTCACTGGGTTCGCTGATATCGCAGTTTGTCGAGCTTGGTGCCCGGGAGCAAGCCGCCATTCTGGCCAGACGGGCAGCCGGGGGCGCGCCGCTGTCTGACTGGGGCCAGGTCAATCACCTGCTGGATATCTTGCGCCGGATTCGTGCGCACGACGAGTTGCGGGTGCTGCTGGAACGTGACTTCCTGTCTGTCGACGACGTGACGAGCTGGTGGGGCGCAGGAGGGTTGCTGAAGCGGTTACACGATCTCGGAGTCCGTGACCGGGTCGTCGCACTGGCCACCCGAATCGCGGAGGAAGCGAAGCTCGATGATGCCGATAACGTAGCGTACAACTTGGACTGCCTCGAAGCCGTTGGCGCCGTCGACCAGGTCGGCGTTTTACTGAGGCGCGGTCCAGAAGGCCTCGTGTCCCTGGGGAATCCGCTCGTTTTGGCCAAATTGCTGGAGAAGCTGCAGCAACTCGGCACGCGGACACAGGTCGAGCTGCTGGCTGGTCGGGCGGCTTCGGGAGCGCCGCTCGACAATCCATTTCGGATCAGTGCGTTAGCCGACCGGTTCGCCGACCTTGGCCTGACAGGGCAGCTCGAGGTGTTCCTCGATCGGCTGCCGGCGTCTTCGGCGTCAGTGAAGGGAAACCTCAGGCACGTCAGGAACCTTCTGCGGACGTTGCGGCGGTTCGGGCGAGCCGATCAGGCCGCCGAGCTGATCGACCGGTTGGTCAACGAACGTGGCGGCGAGCAAGCCGGCTCGGTGCAGGCCAAGTTGGTGGAGATGTTGTTCGAAGCGGAAGCCATCGACAAGATGACCGACCTGCTGGCAAACGAGCCAGGAGCGCATGTGGATCTCACCGATCCGACGGCCGTGAAGGATCTGTTGTCGGCGCTTCAGGTCGTCGGCGCCGAAGATCAGCTTCGACTCCTCCTCTCCCGCGAGCCGGCGGCCCATGCAGATGTGGAACGGCCACGAGCCGTTGTAAACCTCTGTACGACGCTGAGCTCGGTCGGTGCCGACGGCCAAGCCGCGAAACTTGCGGCCCGGGCTGCAGCGGAATCGCCGTTGCGAGATGCGTCCGAGGTGGGCCTGCTGCTTGCGCACATGAGAAGAGTGGGAGCAGCAGGCGACGAAGCGAGGCTGCTGGCGCGTGAGCCCGCGCGGCATGTGGAGATCGGGAGGTACGACAACGCGGCTTTCCTACTGAAGAAACTGCACGGTTTGGAGTCCGACGACCAGGTGCAGGTGCTCGCCGACCGGATCGCGGCCGAAACGTGGCTCGGCTACCCGGACACGGTCACGGGAGTTCTGGAAGCTCTGCGCTCGGTCGGTGCCGACGCCCAGGCGACGTTGCTGGAAGAAAGGTCCCGGGCGGCCTACTTTTCCGACGAGGACTGGACGCCGCCGGTGCTGATGGCAACCGAGGCTGCCGTGGTCGGGGTCACCTCGGCGGACCGGTTGCCGGCGGCGGGGAAGTTCGACCGTTTCCTCGAAACAGGGGACAACGCCGTCCGGTTCCGGTTCGGGCGGGAGCCGGACGGTGCTCCCGCCGAACCGTGGACCTGGGATGACCTGGCCTGAGCCGGCACTCCAGCGGTGAGAGGCGCTAGGGCGTGACCGGGATGTTCGTCAGTCCCGACGTCGCGTTTGTGACCGTGTTCGACGCGTACACCACGTTCGGGTTCGCCGCGCACTTCGACACCGAGCTGATCTTGATGGCGTAGGCGCCGACGCCGCCGAGGTCGGACTTGTTGCCGCGCCACACGTTGCCGCAGCCGTTGTCGAACGACGGGGATGTGCTCGTGTTGTGGTTCTCGTACCCGTTGGCGAACACCCCCGGCGAGGAGAACGTGCCCGTGTTGTTCTCGATCGTGTAGCCGATGCCCTTGACGTCGATCCAGGAGTCCGCCGAGTTCTCGCCGGAGATGCCGCGGCCGTCGAAGGTGTTGCCGCGGATCAGGCCGTTGAACGTGCCTTCCTTGACGTCGATGGGCTCGGCGGCGATGAACGGGCCGATGTGGTTGTCCAGCACCTGGATCCGGTCACCGCGGTCCGCGCCGCCGGAGTTGCCGTGGCAGGCCCAGTTCGAATTGGCCGAGCCGAGGTAGACGCCTTCGCCGTAGCCGGGCTGCACCAGCCCGGTGTAGGTGATCGTCGAGTTCTTCAGCACGCTGTCGGCCGACGAGCGGCGGAAGTGGATCGCTTCCTCGTCGACGTGGTTGACGTTCACGCCGTCGATCGTCGTGTGCGGCGAGTTGTCCACGACGATGCCCTTCTTGGACTCCTGCACGGTGAAGCCCGTCAGGTTCCAGTACGGCGCGCCGGAGAGCCACAGGCCGTAGCCGGAGTCCCAGCCCGCCGTCGGTGCCGGGCAGTCCGGGGCGTCACCCGACGGGCCGTCGTTGATCAGGACGGCGTTCGCCGGGCCCGACAGCGTGATCGGCTTCGCGGCGGTGCCGGCCTTGGTCGTGACGAACGAGCCGCGGTAGGTGCCGGCCGCGAGCTTGATCGCCTGACCGGGTGCCGCGTTCGCCAGTGCGGCCTGCAGCTGGGCGGCCGTCGAGACGCTCACGGTGTCCCCGGCGGGCGGTGGCGTGGTGGTGGTCGTCGGTGGCGGAGTCGTGGTGGTCGTCGTAGGTGTCGTGGTGACCGGGCCGCCGCCCGCGCACGGGAGCCCGTTCACCGTGCAGCCGGACGGCAGTCCGGAGCCCGTCACGTTGAAACCGAAGTTCGCGGTGGCGCCGGGCTTGACCGTGCCGTTGAAGCCGGCGTTGGCGAACTTGTAGTGCTGCCCGGTCTGCGTCTTGACCGAACTCCACGAGCTGCTCACCGCCGTGCCGGTGGGCAGGTCGAACTCGACGGTCCAGCCGGTGGAGGGGGCGTCGCCGCGGTTGGCGATCGTGTACTCGCCGCCGTAGCCGCCGCTCCAGACCGACGTCCGGGCGAAACCGGCGGACAGGTTCGCCGCGGCGGCTTGCGCGGTGGTGACCGCACCGGTCAGCGCGAGTGCGGCGGAAACGGTGGCGGCGCCGAGGAAAACGGCACGACTTCGTGGGGACACCGATGGCCTCCGGAAAAGGGACAGCGGAGGTGTTGCGGCGGACACCCGGACTTTCCCTTTATAGGTCAAGGATGTGACACACGTCAATGAGCTGAACGATAGTCATGGATGTGAACGGTCAGCCGGTGAAGCTCGACGCGCCGGTCTCGAGGTGCCCGCTGAACCGGCGGAGGAACTTCGGGTCGACGTCGAGCGTCGCCGACAGGTCGTACCAGCCGGACCCGTAGGCGACCGGGTTCCAGTCGTCCGTCAGGGTCTGCCCGCCCGCCAGCGAGTACGTCCACGGGCCGTCCGTGCGGTAGTGGTTGGCCGTGATGGTGAGCTTGACCGCCGACGTTCCGCTGTTGCGCATGGTCAGCCGCAGCTTGTTCTCGGTCGTGTAGCCGCCGAGGACGTCGACACCCGCGCCCGCGCTGTTCGCGTCTCCCGCCAGGACCCAGCGGAACCGGTTGGGCCCGTGGACCGCGACGCCGTACTTGCCGCCGCCGTAGAGCTGGATCCGCCAGGTGTCGCTGACCTGCGCCCCCGGCGCGACGTCGTAGGGCCACGGGCCGTCGGTCTGGCCGTCGTTGCGGTACGCCATCAGCTGCACGGCCGCGGTGCCCTGGTTGGCGAACGTCGTGGTGAGGATCTGGTGGTCCGCGCTCAGCGACGTCGTCACCAGCGGCCGGTAGGGGAGCGCGCGGGCCGGGCGGGTCCCCGCCTCCTGCACCGGGACCTGCTGCTTCCCGGTCGCGGGCGGGGCCGGCTTGGGCAGCTTCTTCTGGGTGTCGTCGGCCTGCTTGCGCAGCGCCGCGGTGTCGGGCAGCAGCGGGATCCGGGTGTCCGGCGTACCGAAGTCGAAGCACGTCATCAGGTCGCCGCACAGCGCGCGGCGCCAGGCGCTGATGTTCGGCTCGGCGACGCCGGTCCAGCGTTCGAGGAACCGGATCACCGAGGTGTGGTCGGTGACCTCGGAGCTGACCCACCCGCCGCGGCTCCACGGCGAGATCACCGTCATCGGCACCCGCGCGCCGAGTCCGATCGGCTTGCCGCCGACGTACTCGCCCGCGGTTCCCGGCGGCGCGACCGGCGGGGCGACGTGGTCGAAGAAGCCGTCGTTCTCGTCGTAGTTGATGAGGACGACCGTGGACTCCCAGAGTTTCGGGTTGGCCCACAAGGCGTTCAGCACGGTCTGGGTGTACGCGGCGCCGTCGACCGGGCGGGCTTCGGGGTGCTCGCAGTAGCCGTAGGGCGCCACGACCCACGACACGCGGGGGAGCGAGCCGCTCGCGCAGTCGGCTTTGAACTCCGCGAGGACGTGGTCGACGTCCTTGCCCTGTCCCGAATCCGGGCCCCAGGTCTTGAACACACTGGCCCGCTTGGACAAGTCGGAGCTGTAGTCCTGGTGGTAGGCCTTGAAGAGCCACAGCGGGTTGTCGCCGTAGTCGCCGACGAAGGAGCCGCCCGCGTCGCCGACCTCCTTGTTGGCGTACACCTTCCACGAAACCCCGTTCCGCTGCAGGCGTTCCGGGTAGGTCGTCCAGCTGAAGACCGGCTTGTAGTCGGCGGGGTTGTAGTTCGCCGGGCCGCCGCCGTGGGCGTCGGCGTCGATGGTGCCGGTGAACAGGTAGAGCCGGTTGGGCGTGGTCGGGCCCTGCACCGAGCAGAAGTAGTGGTCGCACACCGTGAACGCGTCCGCGAGCGCCCGGTGGAACGGGATGTCGCCGTCGGTGAAGTACCCCATGGTCATCTCGCCCTTGGCGGGGATCCACGCGTTGTTGGCGCCGCCGGCGATCGCCTGGTGCTGGTCGGCCCAGCCGTGCCCGAGGTCGCCGAGGTCCTGACCGTCCACTTTGGTCGTGTCCACCCGGAACGGCAGGAGGTACTTGCCGTCGGTGCGGCCGGAATCGGGCTGGTGGAAGACGTCCTGGCCGTTCGGCAGCACGATCGCCGACCGGTCGCCGTACCCGCGGACGCCCTTCATCGTGCCGTAGTAGTGGTCGAACGAGCGGTTTTCCTGCATGAGGACGACGACGTGCTCGACGTCGGACAGGCTGCCGGAGACGCGGGGCTCGGCGAGCGCCTCGGCCATGCCGGGCGGCAGGGCGCCGAGGGCGCCGGCGGCGGCGACCCCGCCGAGGAAGCTGCGGCGGGTGAGCTCGTGCGGGTCGGCTATCACGGGAGCCTCCAGGGGGACCACGGCAGGGCTGCGCCAGCGTAGGTGATCGAAGCTGTTCGCAAACACCGACGTTCGGACGGAATCATGCAGAAAGAAGTTCACGATCTGTTCGATCGGCGGGCCGGCCGCGTGACACTTTCCGGTGACCCGGAGGTGAACCCGTGCCGGACGGGGAATCTCTCCGGGCACAAGCCCCTGGCCCACAGGGGATTCCGGGAGGAGAGCACCATGAAGACCCGTATCGCCGCCCTCGCGGCCGCGCTCGCCCTCGCTTCGGCCGTCGCCACGGCGGCCCCCGCGTCGGCCGACCCGGTCCCCGGCAACGCGAACCAGTTCTACGCCTACTGCGCGGTCGACCTGCTGGGCGTTCCGCTGGGGTGCACCGAGACCGACGCGGCGCACGCGTCGCACATCTGCCAGTACGTCGCGACCGGCGTGGGGCTGGGCCTGGACTGCATCCAGCGCTGACGTTGCCCGAAAGTACCCGGTGGTCCGGACCATCGGGTATCGTCGGAAAATCCCCGACCGGTTATCCTTGTTCTTCGCCAGGCACCCGTTCATACTTTGTTGCGTTCGACAACAAATAGGGCGCCGGTGAGCCGCCAGCCGTCGCCCGCGGAACGGAAGGGGCGACGACGATGTCGACCAGGAACTCCGCCCGATGGCGGCGGACCGCCCGCCTGCTGGTGGCACCCGCGGCACTGCTCGTGACCGCCGCCGTGGTGACCGCACCACAGAGCCAGGCCGCGCCGGCTCAGACCTTCGCGAGCTTCACCGACGACTTCGACGGCCCCGCGGGCAGCGGCGTCGACGGCTCGAAGTGGGGCCACGAGACCGGTGACAACGTGAACAACCACGAGCGGCAGTGGTACACCGACGGCACCGCCAACGCGGCGCTCGACGGCCAAGGTCACCTCGTGATCACCGCGAAGAAGGAGAGCAGCGGGAACAACTGCTGGTACGGCGCGTGCGAGTACACCTCGGCGCGGCTCAACACCTCCGGCAAGTTCACCGCGTCGTCCGGGCACGTCGAGGCGCGGATGAAGCTGCCCCGCGGGCAGGGCATGTGGCCCGCGTTCTGGATGCTCGGTGCGGACATCGGCAACGTCGGCTGGCCGCAGTGCGGCGAGATCGACGTCATGGAGAACGTCGGGTTCGAGCCGAACACCGTGCACGGCACCATCCACGGCCCGGGCTACTCGGGCTCCGCCGGCATCGGCGCGCCCTACAGCGGGCCGAACTTCTCCGACGACTTCCACACCTACGCGGTCGACTGGTCGCAGGACAAGATCGTGTGGTCGGTCGACGGCAACGCCTACCAGACCCGCACGCCGGCCGACGTCGGCGGCAACCAGTGGGTGTTCAACCACGACTTCTTCGTGATCTTGAACCTCGCGGTCGGCGGCTACTGGCCCGGTGACCCCGACGGCAGCACCCAGTTCCCGCAGCAGCTCGTGGTCGACTACGTCCACGTGAGCTGAGGGGACCAGAGCAGCGGGACCGGCTTCCCTTCACGCGCGGTGCGAGGGGGGCCGGTCCCGCGCCACGTCCCGGCTCTGTCACAGAACCGGGACATTTCTGGTTCAGACCTGTCGAACAACCCCGACGGCCCGGCGATCTTCCCCGGACACAGTGACGTCAGAGCGCTCACGAAGCGCCCCGGCACCCGGAGGAGACCCATGGCCAGAACCCGCATCCCACCCGTCGTCGGCGGCTTGGCCGCCGCTGCGGCGGTGGCGCTCGCCGCGGCCTGCTGGGTCCTCTTCCCGCCCTCGGTCGACGGCCGCGCGAGCGCCGCCCGGCCCGTCGTCGACCTCGCGCTGCCGTGGCCGGACGGTGGGCAGGCCAGTGCCGAGGTCCAGGGGCTGGGCTCGCTGGGCAGCCGTGGGGACCAGCGGCCGGTGCCGATCGCCAGCGTCACCAAGGTCATGACCGCGTACGTCGTGCTCAAGGACCACCCGCTCGCCCCGGGCGAAGCGGGCCCGATGATCACCGTCGACGAGCAGGCCGACGCCGAGTCGACCTCCCGCGAAGAGTCGACCGTGACCTTGCGGGCCGGGCGGCAGGTCAGTGAGCGCGACCTGCTGGCGCTGATGCTCGTCCCGTCCGGCAACAACGCCGCCCGGCTGCTCGCCCGCTGGGACGCCGGCAGCCAAGAGGACTTCGTCGCGAAGATGAACCGCGAGGCCGCGGCGCTCGGCATGGCCGGCACGACCTACACCGGCGCCAGCGGGGTCGAGGACTCGACCACGAGCACCGCCACCGACCAGCTGCGCCTGGCCCGCGAAGTGATGCGCAACGCCGTGATCCGCGAGATCGTCGCCACGACGAGCCTGCGCGTCGACGGCGTGCCCGGTGTCGTCAACACGAACACCCTCCTCGGCCGGGACGGCGTGATCGGGCTGAAGACCGGTTCGTCGACCGCCGCCGGCGGGGCGCTGATGTGGGCGGCGAAGGGGCCGGGCGGCAAGCTCATCCTCGGCGTCGTCCTGCACCAGAACCCGGGCGGGAGCCCGGCGCAGGGACTGAGCGCCGCGCTCGAGAACAGCCGGACGCTGATCGCCGCCATCCAGCGCGCACTGCCGGCGGCGACCCGGTGACCGCGACCCTCGAACCGGAGAAGACCGTGCCGGACCGCGGGACCTGGCGTCGCGGCCGGGTGATCGCGGTGTTCTCCGCGCTGACGGCGCTGCTGCTGCTCGCGCACTCGCTGGTGCCCAACTGGGTGGGCAACGCCGGCAGCCTGCTGGAGACCTTCCTGCCCTGGACGGGACTGCTCGTGCTGCCCCTGCTCGTGGCCGCGCTGCTCCGGCGTTCGGCGCTGGCACTCGTGTCGCTGCTGCTGCCGGCGCTGGTCTGGGGCGGCTCGTTCGGCGGCAGGCTGTTCGACCGGACGGAAGCCGGCGGCGACCTGACGATCGTCTCGCACAACGTCAACGACGAGAACCCGGACGCGGCCGGCACCGCGCGCGCCCTGGCGGCCTCGGGGGCGCAGGTGATCGCGTTGGAGGAGCTGAAGAAGTCCGAGATCCCGAAGTACGAGGACGCGCTCGCGGGCCGCTATCCGCACCACTCGGTGCAGGGGACGGTCGGCGTCTGGAGCACGTTCCCCCTCCGCGACACCCGGCCGGTGGCGATCATGCCGTGGACGCGCGCGCTGCGGACCACTGTGGACACTCCGAAGGGTCCGGTGGCGGTCTTCGTCGCGCACCTGCCGTCGGTGCGGGTCCGGCTCGACTCGGGCTTCACGGCGAACGGGCGCGACGAGGCGATCGGCCTGCTCGCCGACGCGGTGGCGGGGGAGCCGTCGCCGCGCACGGTCCTGGTCGGCGACTTCAACGGCACGGCCGACGACCGGGCGCTGGCGCCCATCACCGCGCGGATGGAGTCCGCGCAGGACGAAGCCGGGGACGGCTTCGGGTTCAGCTGGCCGGCCGGGCTGCCGATGGCGCGGATCGACCAGGTCTTCGTGACGGGCGTTCGGCCGGTGGCGTCGTGGACGTTGCCCGCGACCGGCAGCGACCACCTCCCGGTCGCGGCGTCGCTGGCCCTGTGACGCCGCTTCCGAACCCGCGAACATGCGCCCTGAACACCGCGGGCGCCGGCACCCGGTGATTAACAAACAACCTTTCCCGCAGGTCCAGCGGTGAAGCCACGAACGGCAGCCCTTCCGACGCACGTGACGAGACCGTTACGCACCCCGGTCTTGACCGCGTCGGTGTTATCGCTAACACTGACTCCTCGCCGCCACCCGAACGGGTGACGGGCACCACGTCGAAGCGGACGAAAGGGGACGCCGGTGGCTGAACGACCCCGCTCCGGCGGCCCCGTCAGGGTGACTGCCGCCGGTACGCGGCAGCCCAGCCTGACCGACGTCGCGGGCGTGGCGGGCGTGTCCCACATGACCGTCTCCCGGGTCATCAACGGGACCGGTCCGGTGCGCCCCGAAACCCGCGCCCGGGTGCTCGCCGCCATCGAAGAACTGGGCTACCGCCCGAACTCCGCGGCCCGCGCGCTCGTCACCGGACGCACCGGCACGCTCGGCGTCGTCGCGCTCGAGTCCAATCTCTACGGTCCGGCCAGCACGCTCTACGGCATCGAGAACGCCGCCCGCGAAGCCGGGTACGCGATCACGATCTCCAGTGTCAGCCGGCCGGGGCGCTCGTCGATCGCCGACGCGGTGGAGAACCTCCGCCGCCAGGCGGTCGAAGGCATCATCGTCATCGCCCCGCACGTCACCGCGGGCCGCGCCCTGGAAGCCGCGCCCGCGGACTTCCCGGTCGTCGCCGTCGGGGGCGGGGAGACCGCGCCGGTTCCGGTGATCTCCGTCGACCAGCGCGACGGCGCCCGCCGGGCCACCGAGCACCTGCTCGCCCTCGGGCACCGCACCGTCTGGCACGTCGCCGGCCCCGAAGACTGGCTCGAGGCGCGCGACCGCGAGCTCGGCTGGCGGGAGACGCTGGAACGCCACGGCGTGGACGTGCCGCAGGTGATCCGGGGTGACTGGAGCTCGCGCTCCGGCTACGAGGCGGGGCGATCCCTCGCCAAGGAAGGTGCCCTCGACGCCGTCTTCGCCGGCAACGACCAGATGGCGCTCGGCCTGCTCCGCGCGTTCGCCGAGGCCGGCGTCTCGGTACCGCGGGACGTGCGCGTCGCGGGCTTCGACGACGTGCCCGAGGCGGCGTACTTCACGCCGCCGCTGACCACGGTGCGCCAGGACTTCATCGAAGTCGGCCGGCGCACGTTCGGCCTGCTCACCCAGCGGATGGACGGGGGCGACCGGCACGCGCGCGCCCTGGTCGTGCCCGAGTTGATCGTCCGCGAAAGCACCGGGCCGCGTTAGCGCCGTACGCGCGCCCGCCCAGAAAAGACCAGCTCCGTGTGTTAACGCTAACAAAAATGATCACCGTCGATCGAGGAGTGAACGTGCTGAAGAAGCGATGGGCCGCCGCGGCGGCCGCGGCAGCGGGACTCGTGCTGCTCACCGCCTGCGGGAGTGGTGGTTCCTCCGGCAGCTCCGGCGGGGCGATCACGCTCGGGTTCGCCCAGGTGGGCGCCGAGAGCGGGTGGCGGACGGCCAACACCAAGTCGATCCAGGACTCGGCCAAGACCGCCGGCATCGAGCTGAAGTTCTCCGACGCGCAGCAGAAGCAGGAGAACCAGATCTCCGCGATCCGCTCCTACATCCAGCAGAAGGTCAAGGTCATCGCCTTCTCGCCGGTGGTGGAGTCCGGCTGGGACACCGTCCTCAAGGAGGCGAAGACGGCCAACATCCCGGTCATCCTCACCGACCGGGCGATCGACTCGCCGGACAAGACGCTCTACAAGACCTTCCTCGGCTCGGACTTCATCGCCGAGGGCAAGAAGGCGGGGGAGTGGCTGACCAAGGAGTACGGCAGCGCCACCGGCCAGGTCAACATCGTCGAGCTGCAGGGAACCACCGGCTCGGCGCCGGCGAACGACCGCAAGAAGGGCTTCGCGGACGTCATCGCGGCGGACCCGAAGTACAAGATCGTCGCCTCGCAGACCGGTGAGTTCACCCGCGCCAAGGGCAAGGAGGTCATGGAGGCCTTCCTCAAGTCCCAGCCCAAGATCGACGTCCTCTACGCGCACAACGACGACATGGCGCTCGGCGCCATCGAGGCGATCGAAGCCGCGGGCAAGGTCCCGGGCAAGGACATCAAGATCGTCTCGGTCGACGGCGTGAAGGACGCGCTGACGGCACTGGCCGACGGCAAGATCAACCACGTCGTCGAGTGCAACCCGCTGCTCGGCCCGCAGCTGATGGACCTGGTGAAGAAGGTCTCCGCCGGCGAGTCGGTGCCCGAGCGCATCGAGACGCAGGAGACCGAGTTCGACCAGGCGTCGGCGAAGGCCGCCCTGCCGCAGCGCCAGTACTGACCGACCCCCGCGTCCACCCCGGAGCACGCAAATGCCTGAACCGCAGCCCATGGTGCGGATGAGCGGTATCCGCAAGGAGTTCCCCGGCGTCCTCGCGCTGGACGACGTCGCCTTCCGGATGTTCCCCGGCGAGGTCCACGCCCTGATGGGCGAGAACGGCGCCGGGAAGTCCACCCTCATCAAGGTGCTGACCGGCGTGTACGGGGTGGACGCGGGCACGATCGAGCTGAACGGCGAGCAGGTCGCCTTCAGCGGGCCCGGCGAGGCCCAGCGGGCCGGCGTCAGCACGGTCTACCAGGAGGTCAACCTCTGCCCGAACCTGTCCGTGGCGGAGAACGTCTGCCTCGGGCGGGAACCCCGCCGCTTCGGCCGCATCCAGTGGGGCCCGATGCGGCGGCGGGCCGAGGAGCTCCTCGCCCGGCTGGACGTCCACGTGGACGTCTCGGCCGAGCTGAGCACCTGCTCGATCGCCGTCCAGCAGCTGGTCGCGATCGCCCGCGCCCTCGACGTCGACGCGCGGGTGCTGGTGCTCGACGAGCCGACGTCCAGTTTGGACACCGGTGAGGTCGAGCAGCTGCTGAAGGTCGTCCGGTCCCTGCGCGAGCAGGGCCTGGCGATCCTGTTCGTCTCCCACTTCATCGACCAGGTCTTCGCCGTCGCCGACCGGATGACCGTGCTGCGCAACGGAAAGCTGATCGGCGAGTACCGCACGGCGGACATCACGCCCGTCGACCTGGTCACCAAGATGATCGGCAAGGAGCTGCGGGTCCTCGAAACGCTCGAGGAGTCCGGCCCCACCCGGGCCGAGGTCGCCGGCGCGCCGGTGCTCCTGTCCGCCGAGGACCTCGGCCGCAAGGGCGGCGTCGAGCCGTTCAGCCTCGACATCCACGCCGGCGAGGTCGTCGGGCTGGCCGGGCTCCTGGGTTCGGGGCGCACCGAACTGGCCCGGCTGCTCTTCGGCGCCGACCACGCCGACAGCGGGGCCGTGAAGATCGACGGCAGCGCCGCTTCCCTGCGGACCCCGCGCGCCGGGCTCGACCACCGGATCGCGTTCCTCTCGGAGAACCGCAAGTCCGAGGGGCTCGTCGAGGAGCTGACCGTCCGGGAGAACATCGTCCTCGCGCTCCAGGCCTCGCGGGGCTGGGCGCGGCCGCTGTCGCGCCGTCGCCAGGACGAGATCGCGCAGAAGTACATCAAGACGCTCGACATCCGCCCCGCCGACCCGGAAGCGCTGGTCGGCAACCTCTCCGGCGGCAACCAGCAGAAGGTCCTGCTGGCCCGCTGGCTCATCACCGAGCCGCGGCTGCTCATCCTCGACGAGCCGACCCGCGGCATCGACATCGGCGCCAAGACCGAGATCCAGCGGCTGGTCACCCAGCTCTCGGCCGACGGGATGGCCGTCGTGTACATCTCCGCCGAGCTGGAGGAGGTGCTCCGGCTGAGCCACCGCGTCGTGGTGCTGCGCGACCGGAAAGTGGTGGCGCAACGGGAAAACCAGGGGCTCACCGCGGACGACGTCATGGCCACGATGGCCGAGGGGGTGCAGGCATGACCGGCTTGACGAAGAAGCGGCTCTTCTGGCCCGTGGTGGCGTTGCTGGCGCTGCTGCTGGGCGACCTCATCGCGAGCCCGTCGTTCTTCTCGATCGAACTGCGCGACGGTCACCTCTACGGGAACCTCGTCGACATCCTGAAGAACGGCGCCCCGCTGATCCTCATCGCGATCGGCATGACGCTGGTGATCGCCACCCGCGGCATCGACCTCTCGGTCGGCGCGGTCGTCGCGATCAGCGGCTCGCTCGCCTGCCTGTGGATCGCCGACCACCCCGACGGCATCGGCGCGACGCTCGTCGCGGTCGGGCTGGCGCTGGGCCTGTCGCTGGTGCTCGGGGTGTGGAACGGCTGGCTCGTCGCTCAGCTGGGCATCCAGCCGATCATCGCGACGCTCATCCTCATGGTCGCCGGGCGGGGGATCGCGCAGCTGATCTCCGGCGGCCAGATCATCACGATCAATTCCGCTCCGTACGAATGGATCGGCAGCGGGTTCGTGCTGACCCTGCCGAGCGCGATCCTCATCGCACTGGCCGTGTTCGTGCTCGCGTCGCTGCTGGTCCGCCGCTCGGCCCTCGGGCTGCTGGTCGAGGCCGTCGGCGGCAACCCCGAGGCCAGCCGGCTGGCCGGGCTCCGGTCGGCGCGGCTGACCTGGCTCGTCTACGTCTTCTGCGCGCTGTGCGCGGGTATCGCCGGGCTGATGATCAGCGCGAACGTGCACAGCGCGGACGCCAACCACGCCGGGCTGTTCATCGAGCTGGACGCGATCCTCGCGGTCGTCGTCGGCGGCACGCAGCTGACCGGCGGCCGGTTCTCGGTGGGCGGCGCGGTGATCGGCGCGCTGCTCATCCAGACGCTGACCACCACCGTCTACGCCCTCGGCATCCCGCCCGAGGCGATCATGCTGTTCAAGGCCGTGGTCGTGCTGGCGGTGTGCCTGCTGCAGTCGCCCGCGTTCCGCCGCAAGCTCCGCCGCCGCCGGACACCCCCGGCCGGGCAGCCGGCGCCGGAGTCCGCTCCCGAGAAGGTCGAGGTCACGGCATGACCACCCTGGACCGCATCCGCGGGTACCGGCCGCGGCAACGGCACCTGCCGATCCTCGCGACGATGGCGTTGCTCATCGGGGCGTACATCTTCGGCGCGTCGAGCTACGACGCGTTCGGGTCCGGGCAGGTCGTGCTCGACCTGTTCATCAACAACGCCTTCCTGCTCGTGGTCGCCGTCGGGATGACGTTCGTGATCCTCACCGGCGGCATCGACCTGTCCGTCGGCTCGGTCGTCGCACTGTCCACAGTGATCTCGGGCGACCTGATGCAGAAGCACGGCTGGTCCGCCTACGCCGCGATCGCGGTGGTGCTGGTGGTCGGCGCGCTGCTCGGCGCCGGGATGGGCGCGCTCATCCACTTCTTCGAGATCCAGCCGTTCATCGCGACGCTGATCGGGATGTTCTTCGCGCGCGGGCTCTGCTACACGATCAGCACCGAGGCGTACTCGATCGACAACGCGACGATCGCCACCCTGGCCCAGACGCAGATCCCGCTCGGCGGCGAGCTGCACATCTCGATCAGCGTGGTGGCCGCCCTGGTCGTCGTCGCGATCGCGGTGTACGTGCTGGCCTTCACGCGGTTCGGGCGCACGGTCTACTCGATCGGCGGCAACGCGCAGTCGGCGATGCTGATGGGCCTCAAGACCGGCCGCACGAAGATCGCGGTGTACACGATCAGCGGGTTCTGCTCGGCCCTCGGCGGGCTGCTTCTGGTGCTGTACAAGTCTTCCGGCGACCCGCTCAACGGAGTCGGCCTCGAGCTGACCGCGATCGCCGCGGTGGTCATCGGCGGCACCATCCTCACCGGCGGCTCCGGCTACGTGCTGGGCACGGTGCTCGGGATCATGGTGCTGGGCATCATCCAGACGCTGATCACCTTCGACGGCACCCTCAACTCCTGGTGGACCTCGATCATCACCGGCGCTCTCCTGTTCGTCTTCATCGTGCTGCAACGCCTCGTGACCCGAGGGAGCCGTCGATGATGCGGCGCATCCTGGCCGTGCTCGCGGCCCTGACCCTGTTCGCCGCCCTGCCCGTCACGGCCGCCGCGGCCGACCCGGACCCGGCGCTCGCCGGGCACTGGACGTTCGACGAGGGCAGCGGCACGACCGCCGCCGACAGCGCGGGGGACCACCCCGCGACCTTGAACTCCGGCGCGGGCTGGGGCCCGGGTATCCGCGGCGGCGCTCTGACGACCGACGGTACGAGCGGGTTCGCCGACGCCGGCGCGCCCGTGCTGGACACGACGAAGAGCTTCTCCGTCAGCAGCTGGGTCAAGCTCGACAAGACGTCGGGCTTCCAGACGTTCGTCAGCATCGACGGCACCCAGGTCAGCACCTTCTTCCTGCAGTTCCGCGACGACTCGCGCCGGTTCGCCTTCACCCGCCTCGCCGGGGACGCCCCGGCCGACGGCGTCGTCGCGGGCGCGAACTTCGACCCGGTCGCGGGCCAGTGGTACCAGCTCACCGGGGTGTTCGACGCGGCGATGTCAACGCTGTCGTTGTACGTGGACGGCACCCGGCAGGCCACGGTGGCCGCGCCCGCCGGCTGGGCCGGCACCGGCCACCTGGTGATCGGCCGCGGCAAGTACGGCGGCAACCCGGTGGACTACGTCGACGGCTCGATCGACGACGTCCGCGCGTACTCCGGCGCGCTGACCGCGGCTGACGCCGCCCGGCTGGCCATCGCCGGGCACTGGACCCTCGACGAAGGCACCGGCACCACCGCGGCCGACGACTCCCTCGACGCGCGCACCGCCACCCTGACCGGCGGCGCGACCTGGGGCGACGGCGTCGTCGGCCCGCACGGCGTCACGCTGGACGGCACCGACGCGGCGATCGACGCCCCGGCCCCGGTCGTCGACACCGCGCAGAGCTTCTCGGTGTCCGCGTGGGTCAAGCCGACGGCGGCCACCGGCTTCCGGACCGCCGTGAGCGTCGACGGCTCGACGATCAGCGGCTTCTACCTCCAGCGCGCGGCCGACGGCCGGTTCGCGTTCACGCGCCGGGTGGCGGACGGCGACACGGCGTCGTCCGCGGCCGTCTCGACGCTGCCCGCGCAGGCCGACCAGTGGCAGCACGTCGTCGGCGTCTACAACCGCGCCGCCGGCACGCTTTCCCTGTACGTCAACGGAACCCTGCAGCAGAGCGTCCCGTTCACCACGCCGTGGACCGCGGGCGGGCACCTGGTCATCGGGCGCGGCAAGTGGGCCGGCAGCCCGGCCGACTGGTTCGCCGGGGGAGTGGACGACGTCCGCGCCTACCCGACGCCGCTGACCGCGTCCGCCGTCGCCGCGCTGGCGGCGAGCGGCTCGTGGCACTTCGACGAAGGCGCGGGCACGGTCGCGCGTGACTCTTCGGCCAATGCGGCCGACGGCACCCTGCACGGCGCCACCTGGACCGCGGGCGCGGCGGGCAAGGCCGTCCAGCTCGACGGCAAGTCCACTGTGGACATGGGTGCCTCGCCCGCGTTCGACACCGGCACCGGCTCGCTCTCCCTGGCCGCGTGGTTCCGCACGGCGTCCGACGGCACGCTCGTCGACCACGGCGACGGCTACGCGCTCGGCGTGACCGGCGGCAAGCTCACCGCCCGCGTCGGCACCATCCAGGTGACCACCACCGGGGGCGGACTCGCCGACGGCAACTGGCACCACGCCGCCGTCGTCCTCGACCGCGCTTCGCAACGGCTCACCGTCTACGCCGACGGCGACGCGGCCGCGGTCACCAGCACCTGCGGCACGCCGGCGGGCACGACGCTGGACGTCTCCGCGTGCCCGGCCTCCGGAACCGCGACGGCACCCCTGACGGTCGGCACCGGGTTCACGGGCGCGATCGACGAGGTCGAGCTGCGCCGCTTCCCGCTGTCCGCGGCCCAGATCGGCACTCTCGCCGGGGCCAACCAGCTGGCCGTGGACGCCAACGTCGTCCGCGCCAACACCCGCCCGACGACCTACGGCTCGATCCTCGAGGACATCAGCCACTCCGTCGAAGGCGGGCTCTACGCCGAACTGGTCCGCAACCGCACCTTCAAGGAGGCCTACCAGCGCGGCAGCGGCGCGGGCGACACGCCCGTCCCGTACTGGTCGCCGCTCACCTCGGCCGGTGCGTCCGGCACCTACGCGATCGACACCGCGACCCCGCTGAACACCGCGCTCGACCGGTCGCTGAAGCTGCACGCCGACGCGGTCCCGGCCGGTGGGCGCGTGGCGGCCGCCAACGTCGGCTACTACGGCGTCGCGGCGAAACCGGCCACGAAGTACACCGGCAGCTTCTTCGCTCGCGGAACCTGGACCGGCGCCGTCCGCGTCAGCCTGGAGAAGCCGGACGGCACGGTGCTGGCGAGCAAGGACGTCCAGCCGGTCGGCGCGAGCTGGGCGCAGCAGACGTTCAGCTTCACCACGCCGTCGACGATCACGACGTCCACCGACAACCGGGTCGTCGTCTCGCTGGTCAACAAGGGGAAGAAGACACTCGCCGGGGACGCCTGGTTCCAGCAGGTGTCGCTGTTCCCGCCGACGTTCAAGAACCACGGCGTCCGCCTCGACCTCGGGCAGAAGCTCGCCGCGATGAAGCTCGGCTTGTTCCGCGTCCCCGGCGGCAACTTCCTCGAAGGCAACACGCTCGACACGCGGTTCGCGTGGAAGAACACCATCGGCAAGCCGGAAGAACGGCCCGGCCACCAGAACACCGCGTGGGGCTACTGGTCCACCGACGGCTTCGGCATCCTCGACTACCTCAAGCTGTCCGAAGACATCGGCGCCCAGCCGCTCCTGGCCCTGTTCGCCGGTTACACCTTGAACGGCCAGCACGTCGACCAGGCCGACTACCCGCAGTACGTCCAGGAAGCGCTCGACGAGATCGAGTACGCCATCGGCGACGCCTCCACGACGTGGGGCGCGAAGCGGGTCGCCGACGGGCACCCGGCGGCGTTCGACCTGCACTACGTCGAGGTCGGCAACGAGGACTGGTTCGACGGCTCGGGCAGCTACGCCTGGCGCTTCACCGACATGTACAACGCCATCAAGGCGAAGTACCCGCAGCTGACCGTCATCGCCACCACCGGCGGCCTGCAGGGCGGGGCCGCGTCGAGCACGTCGACCGGGGTGCGCCCGGACGCCGCGGACGACCACTACTACCAGTCGCCGCAGTGGTTCACCGACAACTCGACCCGCTACGACACGGCGGACCGCAGCGGCCCGGACATCCTCGTCGGCGAATACGGCGCCCAGGACGGCCGGCCCACCGGCACCCTGGCCGCCGCCATCGGCGAGGCCGCGTTCCTCACCGGGCTCGAACGCAACAGCGACGTCGTCATCGGCTCGATGTACGCGCCGGTGCTGGTCCAGGAGAACCAGTCCAACTGGCCGGTCAACCTGATCGGCTTCGACGCCGGGAGCAGCTACGGGTCGCCGTCGTACTGGGTGCAGCAGATGTTCTCCAGCACGCTCGGCAAGCAGATCGTGACCAGCCGCCTCAACCAGGGCAGCCCGCTGCGTCAGGTGGTGAACGTGACCACCAAGGCAGGAAGGAAGACGTTCACGGTCAAGCTCGTCAACCCGACCGGCCAGGTGCAGACCGCGCGGCTCGCGCTCACCGGTGTCACCGCCGTCGACGGCACCGGGACGCTCACCACGCTCACCGGCGACCCGGCGGGGCGCAACAGCCTCGCCGCGCCGACCGCCATCGTGCCGCAGACCAGGGAGATCACCGGGCTGGCGGCGACGCCGAAGCTGACGTTGCCCGCGAACTCCGTGACGACCCTGGTCCTGACCGGCCGCTAGAACTCCGGGGCGCGGCGCGCAGACCGCCGCCCGCGCCGCGCCCCGGTCACCAAACAGGAGGGAGAGGACACCGTGGCAGAACCACTCACCGTCGGCGTCGACTTCGGCACGCTGTCGGGCCGCGCGGTGGTCGTGCGGGTCCGTGACGGGGCCGAGCTCGGCTCCGCGGTCTTCGAGTACCCGCACGGGGTGCTCGACGAGACGCTGCCCGCGACCGGCCGCGCACTGCCGCCGGACTGGGCGCTGCAGGTGCCCGCGGACTACGTCGGGGTCCTCCGCAATGCCGTACCGGCGGCGCTGCGGGACGCGGGCGCCGACCCGGCCGACGTCGTCGGCATCGCCACCGACTTCACCGCGTGCACCATGGTCCCGACGACCGCCGACGGCACGCCGCTGTGCGAGCTGCCCGAGTTCGAAGCCGAGCCGCACGCCTACGTCAAGCTGTGGAAGCACCACTCGGCCCAGCCGCAGGCCGTCCGCATCAACGACCTGGCCCGCGCCCGCGGCGAGAAGTGGCTGCCGCGCTACGGCGGGCTGATCTCCTCGGAGTGGGAGTTCGCCAAGGGACTCGAGCTGTTCGAAGAGGCCCCGGCCGTCTACGCGGCGATGCGGCACTGGGTCGAGGCGGCCGACTGGATCGTCTGGCAGCTGACCGGGACGTACGTCCGCAACGCGTGCACGGCCGGGTACAAGGGCATCCTGCAGGACGGCCAGTACCCGAGCCGCGACTTCCTCCGCGAGCTTTCGCCGGGCTTCGAGTCCTTCGTGGCCGACAAGCTGGAACACCCCTTGGGGCAGCTGGGTTCGCGCGCGGGCGGCCTGACCGCGGAGGCGGCCGGGTGGACCGGGCTGCCGGAAGGCATCGCGGTCGCCGTCGGCAACGTCGACGCGCACGTGACCGCGCCCGCCGCGAACGCCGTGGAGCCCGGGCAGATGGTCGCGATCATGGGCACCTCGACGTGCCACGTGATGAACGGCGCCGAGCTGCGCGAGGTCCCCGGCATGTGCGGGGTCGTCGACGGCGGCATCGTGACGGGGCTGTGGGGCTACGAAGCCGGGCAGAGCGGCGTCGGCGACATCTTCGGCTGGTTCGCCGACCACTTCGCCCGGGACGGGCACGAGCAGCTGACCCGGTTGGCCGCCCGGCAGGAGATCGGTGAGCACGGGCTCGTCGCGCTGGACTGGCACAGCGGCAACCGCTCGGTGCTCGTCGACCACGAGCTGTCCGGCGTCGTCGTCGGGCAGACCCTGGCGACCCGCCCCGAGGACGTCTACCGCGCACTGCTGGAGGCCACGGCGTTCGGCACCCGCAAGATCGTCGAGACGTTCGGTGAGGCCGGCGTGCCGGTCACCGAGCTGATCATCGCGGGTGGGCTCGTGAAGAACGCGCTGCTGATGCAGATCTACGCCGACGTCACGAACCTCCCGCTGTCGGTCATCGGCTCCGAGCAAGGACCCGCGCTCGGGTCGGCCATCCACGCGGCCGTCGCCGCCGGGGCCCACCCGGACATCCGCGCCGCCGCCGCGGCGATGGGCTCGGTCCGGCGCGCGGTGTTCCAGCCGGTGCCGGCCCACGTCGCCGCCTACGACGAGCTGTACGCCGAGTACACGACGCTGCACGACTACTTCGGCCGCGGCGGCAACGATGTCATGCACCGTCTCGCCGCGCGCCGCCGCGCCGTTGCCAAGGCTGTCGCGAAAGGACGGTCCTGATGTCGTTGACCGACGAAATCCTCGGCACCGTCGGGGAACTGCGGGAGACCGTGGCGAACCTGCACGGCGAGCTGACCCGCAACGCGCTGGTCATCTGGACCGCGGGCAACGTCTCGGCCCGGGTCCCCGGGCGCGAGCTGATGGTGATCAAGCCGTCCGGGGTGTCCTACGACGACCTGTCCGCCGACACCATGGTCGTCACCGACCTCCACGGTGAGCTGGTCCACGGCGAGCTGGCGCCGTCTTCGGACACCGCCGCGCACGCCTACGTCTACCGGCACATGCCCGAGGTCGGGGGCGTCGTGCACACCCACTCGACGTACGCCACGGCGTGGGCCGCCCGCGGCGAGCCCATCCCGTGCGTGCTCACGATGATCGCCGACGAGTTCGGCGGGGAGATCCCGGTCGGGCCGTTCGCCCTGATCGGCGACGACTCCATCGGCCGCGGCATCGTCGAGACGCTGCGCACGAGCCGCTCCAAGGCCGTGCTGATGCGCAACCACGGCCCGTTCACCGTCGGCCGCACGGCGCGGGACGCGGTCAAGGCCGCGGTGATGGTCGAGGACGTGGCCCGCACCGTGCACAAGGCCTTCGAGCTCGGTACGCCCGAACCCCTGCCGCCCGAGGACGTCGACCGGCTCTACGCCCGGTACCAGAACGTCTACGGCCAGCACTGATTTCAAGGAGAACGATGACCCGCGCGTCGAAACCCCAGCTCTGGTTCCTCACCGGGAGCCAGGCCCTCTACGGCGAGGAGACCCTCGAGCAGGTCGCCGGCCAGTCCCTGCGCATCCAGCAGCTCCTGGCCGCCGCCGGCGGGCTCCCGGCCGAGATCGTCGGCAAGCCGGTGCTGACCGAAGCCTCGTCGATCCGGCGGGTCCTGCAGGAAGCGAACGCCGACGCCGCCTGCGTCGGCGTCATCGCGTGGATGCACACCTTCTCGCCCGCGAAGATGTGGATCACCGGGCTGGACGCGCTGCGCAAGCCGCTGCTGCACCTGCACACCCAGCTCAACGAAGCCCTGCCGTGGTCCACCATCGACATGGACTTCATGAACCTCAACCAGGCCGCGCACGGCGACCGCGAGTTCGGGTTCATCCAGACCCGCCTGGGCGTGCCGCGCAAGACGGTCGCCGGGCACGTCTCCGACCCGGTCGTCGTCGCGCGGATCGACGCGTGGGCGCGCGCCGCCATCGGTGCCGACCACCTGCGCAACCTCCGGCTGGCCCGGTTCGGCGACAACATGCGCGACGTCGCCGTCACCGAGGGGGACAAGGTCGAAGCCGAGCTCCGGTTCGGCGTCTCGGTCAACACCTACGGCGTCAACGACCTCGTCGAGCTGGTCGATTCGGTGTCCGAAAAGGACACGGTGGACCCGCTCGTGGCGCGGTACGCCGAGGATTACAACGTTGTCGCGGACCTGGCGGCCGGGGGAGCGCGGCACGACTCGCTGCGGTACGCGGCCCGGATCGAAGCCGGGATGCGGAAGTTCCTGACCGACGGCCGGTTCGGCGCGTTCACCACGAACTTCGAGGACCTCGGCGGCCTGCGCCAGCTGCCCGGGCTCGCCGTCCAGCGGCTGATGGCCGACGGCTACGGCTTCGGCGGCGAAGGCGACTGGAAGACTTCCGCGCTGCTCGCCGCGGTCAAGGCGATGGGCGTCGGTGTCGACTGGGGCACCTCGTTCATGGAGGACTACACCTACCACTTCGGGCCGGGCACGCCGAAGATCCTCGGCGCGCACATGCTGGAGGTCTGCCCGAGCATCGCCGCCGCGAAGCCGTCCTGCGAGATCCACCCGCTGGGCATCGGCGGCCGCGAAGACCCGGTCCGGCTCGTGTTCGACGCCCAGCCGGGCCCCGGTGTCACCCTCGGCCTGGTCGACCTCGGCGACCGGTTCCGGCTCGTCGCCAACGAGATCGAGGTCGTCGTACCCGACGAGCCGCTGCCCAACCTGCCGGTCGCGCGGGCGGTGTGGGAGCCGGCGCCGTCGCTGTCGACGTCGGCCGAGTCGTGGATCACCGCGGGCGGCCCGCACCACACCGTGCTCACCCAGGCCGTGGGCACCGAAACCCTTCGCGACTTCGCGAACCTGCTCGGCGTCGAGCTGCTGGTGATCGACAAGGACACCACGCCGCACGGCTTCGCCGACCGCATCCGCTGGAACCAGGCGTACCACCGCCTGGCCGTCGGTTTCTGACACAGGCTTCTGAGAAAGGAAGAAGGAACAATGAAGTTCACCAGAACACTCGCGGGGATCGCCGCCGCGGGACTCGTGCTGACGCTGTCCGCGTGCGGCTCGAGCCAGAAAACCGCCGACCAGACGGCGGCACCCGGCGCCGCGAGCGCGGCGGGCGCGCTGGTCGGCGTCACCATGCCGACGAAGTCGTCGGAACGCTGGATCCACGACGGCGACAACATCAAGTCGGCGCTGGAGAAGCTCGGCTACAAGGTCGACCTGCAGTACGCCGAGAACGACATCCCGACGCAGGTGAACCAGATCGAGAACCAGATCACCAAGGGCGCCAAGCTCCTGGTCATCGCCTCGATCGACGGCACCGCCATCACCACCCAGCTGCAGGAAGCGGCGGACAAGAAGATCCCGGTCATCGCCTACGACCGGCTGATCCGCAACTCGCCCAACGTCGACTACTACGCCACCTTCGACAACTTCAAGGTCGGCGTCGAGCAGGCGAACTCGCTGGTCAAGGGCCTGGGCAACGGGCCGGGGCCGTTCAACATCGAGCTGTTCGCCGGCTCGCCGGACGACAACAACGCCACGTTCTTCTTCAACGGCGCGATGTCCGTCCTCAAGCCGCTGATGGACAGCGGCAAGCTGGTCGTCAAGAGCGGGCAGACCGACTTCGCCCGTGCGGCCATCCTGCGCTGGGACCCGGCCACCGCGCAGCGGCGGATGGAGGACCTGCTCACCAAGACCTACACCGGTGGTGCGAAGGTCGCGGGCGTGCTTTCGCCGTACGACGGCCTGTCGATCGGCATCCTGTCGGCGCTGAAGAGCAACGGCTACGGCACCGCCGGCCAGCCGTACGCGATCGTCACCGGCCAGGACGCCGAGGTCGCGTCGGTCAAGTCCATCATCGCCGGTGAGCAGTACTCGACGATCTTCAAGGACACCCGCATCCTCGCCGACACCACGGTGAAGATGGCCGACGCGGTGCTCAAGGGCGCCAAGCCCGAGGTCAACAACACCACCGACTACGACAACGGCAAGAAGGTCGTCCCGTCCTTCCTGCTGCAGCCGGTCACCGTGGACAAGGCCAACTACCAGAAGGAGCTCGTCGACTCCGGCTACTACACGGCAGGTCAGCTGAAATGACCGAACTGCTCGGCATGCGCGGGATCACCAAGACCTTCCCCGGGGTCAAGGCGCTGTCGGACGTCACGCTTTCCGTGAACAGCGGCGAGATCCACGCGATCTGCGGGGAGAACGGCGCCGGGAAGTCCACCTTGATGAAGGTGCTTTCCGGCGTCTACCCGCACGGGACGTACGACGGCGAGATCCACTTCGACGGGCAGCGGTGTGAGTTCGGTTCGGTGCGCGACAGCGAGCGGCACGGGATCGTCATCATCCACCAGGAGCTCGCGCTGTGCGGGCAGCTCTCGATAGCCGAGAACATCTTCCTCGGCAACGAACGCGGCAAGCGGGGCTGGGTCGACTGGAACCGCACGAACCACGAGGCCGGCGCGCTGCTCAAGCGCGTCGGCCTCGCCGAAAACCCGGTGACGCCGGTGCAGGAGCTCGGCGTCGGCAAGCAGCAGCTGGTCGAGATCGCCAAGGCGCTGTCCAAGGAGGTCCGGCTGCTGATCCTCGACGAGCCCACCGCGGCGCTCAACGACGAGGACTCGGCCCACCTGCTGGAGCTGCTGCGCGGGCTGCGCGCGGACGGCGTGACCTGCGTGATCATCTCGCACAAGCTCGGCGAGGTGACGGCGATCGCCGACACCGTCACCATCCTGCGGGACGGCCGCACCATCGAGACCCTGGAAGCGGCCGGGCTGACGGAAGAGCGGATCATCACCGGGATGGTCGGCCGCGACCTCGAGCACCGGTTCCCGCCCCGGGAGCCGGACATCGGCGAAGAGGTGCTGCGGATCGAAGACTGGACCGTGCACAGCCCCACCCAGGCCGGGCGGGTCGTCGTCGACAACGCGTCGCTTTCGCTGCGGCGCGGGGAGATCGTCGGACTGGCCGGGCTGATGGGCGCGGGCCGCACCGAGCTCGCGATGAGCGTGTTCGGCCGGTCCTACGGCAAGGACATCTCCGGGAAGATCCTCAAGCACGGCGAGGAGATCGACGTCCGGACGGTGCGCGACGCCGTCCGCCACGGCATCGCCTACGCCACCGAGGACCGGAAGCGCTACGGGCTCAACCTGATCGAGGACATCCAGCGCAACGTGTCCGCGGCCGGGCTGGGCAAGCTGGCGAAGCGTGGCTGGGTCAACGAGCACGCCGAGCACGACACGGCCGTCGGGTTCCGCCGGAACCTGTCGATCAAGGCGCCGTCCGTGCGCAGCGTGACCGGGAAGCTCTCCGGCGGCAACCAGCAGAAGGTCGTGCTGGCCAAGTGGATCTTCACCGACCCGGACGTGCTGATCCTCGACGAGCCGACCCGCGGCATCGACGTCGGCGCGAAGTTCGAGATCTACACGATCATCAACGAGCTGGCCGCGCAGGGGAAGGCCGTGCTGGTCATCTCCTCCGAGCTGCCGGAGCTGCTCGGGCTCTGCGACCGGATCTACGCGCTGTCGGCGGGGCGGATCACCGGCGAGGCGACCCGCGAACAAGCCACCCAGGAACTGCTGATGCAGTACATGACGAAGGAACGGGAATGACCACGACCGAAGCGCGGCCCGCCGCGCCCGCGGCCGAGCGCTCCAAGCGGAGGATCTCGATCAACCCGCGCCAGAGCGGCATCTACGTCGCGTTCGCGCTGATCGTGGTGCTGTTCGAGGTGCTCACCGGCGGCGCGCTGCTCGAACCGCAGAACATCTCCAACATCATCGTGCAGAACAGCTACGTGCTGATCCTCGCGATCGGGATGATCCTGGTGATCATCTCCGGGCACATCGACCTGTCCGCCGGCTCGGTCGTCGCGATGACCGGCGCGGTGTCGGCGGTGCTGATGGTGAACTGGCAGCTGCCGTGGTTCCTGGCGGTGCTGATCACCCTCGTCGTCGGCGCGGTGATCGGCGCGTGGCAGGGGTACTGGGTCGCGTACTTCGGGATCCCGGCGTTCATCGTGACGCTCGCCGGGATGCTCGCGTTCCGGGCGCTGACCCTGACGGTGCTCGGCAACCAGGGCATCGGCCCGTTCCCCGACGCCATCCGCACGCTGTCGAACGGCTTCACCGACGGCTACCTGGGCAACATCGGCCTCGGGCCGCTCGGCGGCGCGGACCTGGTGTCCCTGCTCGCGGGCGTCGTCGCGGTGGCGGGGATCGCGTTCACCCAGTGGCGCAAGCGCTCGGCGCGGCTGGGCTACGGCCAGGACGTCGACCCGTTCCCGGTGTTCGTGCTCAAGATCGTCGGGATCGCGGTGCTGGTGCTCGCGCTGGTGGTGCAGCTGGCGCGGTTCAAGAACCTGCCGTGGGTGCTGATCCTGCTGGCGGTGCTGGTGCTCGGCTACTCGCTGGTGGCGGGCAAGTCGGTGTTCGGCAGGCACATTTACGCCGTGGGTGGCAACCTGCAGGCCGCGACGCTTTCGGGTGTCAAGGTCAAGTCGGTGACGTTCTGGATCTTCGTCAACATGGGCGTCCTGGCGGCGCTGGCCGGGATCATCTTCGCGGGCCGGCTGAACCAGGCGGGCCCGACGGCCGGCGTGAACTTCGAGCTGGACGCGATCGCGGCGGCGTTCATCGGCGGCGCGGCGGTCCAGGGCGGCGTCGGCAAGGTGGTCGGCGCGATCACCGGCGGGTTGATCATGGCGGTGATCAACAACGGGATGTCCCTGATCGGCGCACCGAGCGAGCGGGTGATGCTGGTGAAGGGCGTGGTGCTGCTGGCAGCGGTGGCGTACGACATCTGGACGAAGCGCCGCGCGGCTTCCTGACCCGCGGTGTTTCGAAGGGGGCCTTTCCCGAGTACGGGGAAGGCCCCCTTTCGCTTGGCTTCGTTCACCGTGTCGCCCCTCCAATCACGCGTGATGCCTCCCCAATCACACGTGATGCCTCCTCAATCACGCGAGATCCGCGTCCGGACACCCCGGCAGCGGCTTCGCCGGTGCGCGAAAGGGCATCGCGGGTGATTGAGCGGGCATCACTCGTGATCAGAGGGGCTTCATGCGTGATTGGAGGGGCATCACACGTGATTGAGGGGACGACACGAAGGGCCGCGCCGGGGACCCGGCGCGGCCCTTCGTGGTCACTGGCGGCAGTTCTTGCCGGTGTTGATGCAGTTCACCGCCTGGTTCATCAGCCGCTGGCCCATGACGTTCGCGAAGTCGTCGTGGTCCGAGCGCGGGTTGTGCTTCTCCTGGGCGAAGGCGTCCACTTTGTACTGTCCCTTGACCTGGATGTCGTGCGGGATGTTGTAGACCAGCTTGATCACCAGCTGCGGCACGTTCTTGAAGCCCTGCGGGCACTTGCCCTGCTGGTCGGCGAAGACGATGTGCGTGCGGTGGTTGGTGCTGTCGATGTTCTTGCCGTCCCAGCAGTTCGGGAAGGCGTGGATGCGCTCCACCTTGCTGTTCTGCGGGCAGATCGGGTAGTGGTCGGTGAGCCGGTCCTCGAAGCCGGTGCAGGTCCAGCTGGGCCGGGCGTTGGCCGGGCCGTTGGTGCTCTGCTTGGCGTCGCCGTAGAGGATGCGGAGGAACTGCGGCATCGCGACGACCTTGCTCGCGCCGCCGCTGGTGAACGTGATCGTCGCCGACTGGACGCGCTGGATCTCGCCGTCGTTGTCGCCGACCTCGTTCTTGTCGTTGACGCCCGGCAGTTCCGCCGGCTGGCCGGTGCTGTTCTGGCCGCCGTTGTCGAGGCCGCCCTGGCCGTTCTGCTTGAGCACGCACGCCGCGAGGCCGCCGAGGTTCGTCGGCTTCGCCGCCCGGCGGCCGATCGCGATGGCGATCCGGTCGATCGTCGCCGCGCGCTTGTCCTTCAGCGGCCCGACGACGGCGTTCTGGATGTCCTGCGGGGTCTTCAGGTCGCCCTTGGCGATCCGCGCGTTCGCCTCGTCGATCTGCTTGTCGAGCAGGTCGAGGTTGCGGTTCACCTCGTCCATGGCCTGGTCGGGGACGTCGGGCAGCTTGCTCGCGACGTCCGGGCAGTCGACCTGGCTGCTCGCCTTGTCGGCCGCGCTGCCGGCGCGGTCGGGCTGCGTGGCGGGTGGGTTCTTGTCCTCGTCACCGGTGTCGATGCGGACGACAGGCCAGAAGTAGGCGGACTTGTCGCCGTTCTTGCACGTCGTCCCGGCCTTGACGAGGCTCTTGTTGTTCGAGTCGGCGTTCGTCGAGAGGTTGCCGACGTAGTCGTGCAGGTGCTGGGCGCCGTTCTTGATGCCGGGCTGCGCGATGAAGTTGTCGGGGTTGAAGTGCTGGTTCTCGTTGCGGCCGCAGTCGACCGTGAACGTGCCGCGCGCGCCTTTCTTCTGCAGCGCTTTGTTCACGTTAACACCGGATGGCACCTTCGCGATGTCGATGAAGAACGACGCGTCGGCGGGATCGGCGCTGGCCTCGCCGGTGCGCCCGGCGGTCGTGGCGACGACGATGCCGCCGACCGCGAGCGCGAGGGCGATACCGCCGGTCGCGATCTTGGTTCGGCGGGAAATGCGATGTCTGCCCGTGGCGGGGGATGTTTTCCGGGGCATGGTCACCTTCTTCGGTTTTTCCGGGCACGACGGGGAAAGCCGCGTGCCCGACGGGGAAGCGCGCGAAACCCGGGGGTGTGGCACCGCGCCGCGGAGATCGGGGACCCGCGTCCGGTGTCACTGGTTCCGGCACTGGCAGGAACGGCCGCGAGAGAGGGCCGGTTCAGCGCGTTATCGTTTCGTTATTTATGGAAGGTGAAGGAAGTTCACGTCTAGTGCTGTGATCGTTAACATCGGTGCCATGACCGAGGACGACGCGGGTCCCAGAGGTCCTTTCGGCACACGTAGCCGGGGCACGCTCGGCGTGATCGCCACCGGCGCCGCGGCGTCCGGGCCGGCCCTGAACGGTCTGCGCGCCGCCGCGCGTGAGCACGGGTACGTCCTCGTCGTCTTCGGCGTGCCGGGCCGCGGCCGGGCCGCGCTGCCCGCCGCCGTCGCCGGTCTGCTCCTGCAGGGGGTGTCGGGCATCGTGGTGCTCGACCCGCACCTGGCCGCCGAACTGCCCCTGGTCGACGGCGTCCCGCTGGTTCCGGCCGCGTCGGCCGACCAGTCCGCGGGCGCCCGACGGGCCACCGAGCACCTGCTGGAGCTCGGCCACCCGACGGTCTGGCACCTCGGCGGCCCCGAAGACGGCCCGATCGCCCGCGCCCGCGAGCGCGGCTGGCGCGAAACCCTGGAAAACCACGGCGCGGAGGTTCCCCCGGTGGTCCGCGGCGACTGGTCCGCCCGGTCCGGCTACCGCGCCGGCCAGTCCCTGGCGGTCGAACCGGGGGTGGGCGCGGTGTTCTCGGCCAACGACCACATGGCGCTGGGTCTGCTGTCGGCGTTCACGGAGGCGGGCATGCGAGTCCCGCGCGACGCCCACGTGGTCGGTTTCGACGACGTCCCGGAAGCGGCTTACTTCGAACCGCCGTTGACGACGGTCCGCCAGGACTTCGTGGCGGCCGGGCGTCAGACGGTCGCGGCGCTCGCGGCCCGGATCGACGGGGTCGCGACGCCGGTGCGGGAGGCGGTCGAGGCCGAGCTGGTGGTGCGGGAGAGCAGCCGCTGCCTGCGCGCGGGCTGAGCCGCACGGAGGCAGCGGCGCACGTCACCGGGCGAGCGGCAGCGCCGCCATCCCGCGCAGCGCCGGGTTCCGGCGCCGCTCCGCCGGGCCTCCGAGCCGCAAGCTCGGGAAGCGCTTCCCGAGTTGTTCGAGCAGGACGGTCATCTCGAGCCGGGCCACGGCCGCGCCGAGGCACAGGTGCAGGCCGTGGCCGAAGAACAGCCCCCGGCCGGCGTCGCGCGTGATGTCGAAGCGGTCCGGGTCCGCGAACCGCGCGGGGTCCCGGTTCGCCGCGCCGTTGAGCACGATGACCAGCTCCCCGGTCGCGACTCGCGCGCCGTCGAGCGCGGCCGGTCGGGCGGCCGCGCGCTGGCTCATCTGGGCCGCGCCGTCCCACCGCAGGATCTCCTCGGCCGCCCCGGCCGCCAGCCCGGGATCGCCCGCGAGCAGGGCGAACTGATCCGGATGGGTCAGCAGGGCGTGGATCCCGTTGCCCAGCGCGCCGGCGGTGGTCTCGTAACCGCCGCCGAACAACACGACGAGCGAATTGAGCACGTCCTCGACCGGCATCGGTTCCGCGTCGGCGGCGGGGCGGGTCAGCAGCGCGGACGTCAGGTCGTCACCCGGATCCGCCCGCCGCAGCGCGATGAGCTCCGTGAAGTAGGCGCGGAACTCGACGGCGGCCGCGTCGACCTCGGCGCGCAGGTCCGCCGGCATCGCCGGGTCGACCTGCTTGCCGATCAGGTCGGTGACCCCGCGGAGCCGGTCGTGGTCGGCTTCCGGCACGCCGACCAGTCCGCCGATCACCGCCATCCCGAGCGGGTAGAGCACGGTGCCGACGAACTCCGCGGCGCCGCCGTCCGCCGTGGCGTCGGCGAACCGGTCCAGCACCCGGTCGACGGCCCGGCGGACCGTGGGCTCCAGTTCCTGCACGCGCCGGACGGTGAAGTCCCGCATGAGCAACCGGCGCTCGCGCGTGTGCTCCGGCGGGTTCTTCCACGGCAGGAGCGCGGCCAGCAGCACCATGGCCGGGTTGTCGCGCCAGCCCGGCGTGTGCCGGTCGCGCCACTGGGCGTCGAGCACGAGGAAGGTTTCGCCGTCGGCGAGCACCGCCTGGCAGTCGGCGAACCGGCTGAGCACCCAGCCGCCGAAAACTTCGCTGCGGAAGATCGGCGTCTCTTCGCGGAGCTTCGCGTAGATCGGGTACGGATCGGCGAGCCCGCCCGGGGCGGACAGGGACAGCAGGGCTTCGTCGGCGGCTGCGGACATGGTGCTCCCTCCAGTGGCGAACCGGTTCCCGCAGTCTTCTCCCGGTTCCCGCGCCGGGGCAGGGGTCCGGACCCGCTTCACCCGGATGGCAGGCCGGGCTCCGGCCGCCGCGTCAGAGCGTGAGGCGGTCGCCGAGTTCGCGGAGGTGGGCGGGGCTCCCGCAGTCGAGGTCCAGCTGGCGGCGGCGTTCCGCCACGAACGCCCGCCCCAGCCCCGTGCGGTCCGAAGTGGACATCGTGCGGCGCAGGTCGTTCAGCAGCCCGCGTTCCTCCCCGCGCACGTGCGCGTCGACCACGTTCTCCAAGCGCAGCAACGCCTTTTCGAAATCATCGGCTTCGAGAACGGCGAGAAGCTCGTCGGCGAAGGAAGAACCCGGCGAGTCCGGGCGGACGATCCGCTCGGTCGCCGTCGCGTGGGCGACCAGGAGCGCCGCCAGCTCCGCGACCAGCGCCGGACGGTCGGCTTCGGTGTTGCGCAGGTCCCGCAACAGCTGCTCGAACCGGCGGTGGTCGGCGAGCAGCACCTCGACCAGATCGGACCCGGGCGCGACGGCGGCCGGGCCCGGCCGCATCCAGCCGAACGTCAGCTCCACCGCCTGGCGCCAGTGCGCGTACTCGGAGTCGCGGCGGGCCGGGTCCATCGCCGGGAGCCACTGGCCGGCGCGGTGCCAGTTGCGCCGCAGTCCTTCCAGGTCCGGCCAGTACCCGACGGACAGCCCCGCCGCGTACGCCGCGCCGAGCGACACCGTCTCCGCCACCATCGGGCGGACGACCGGGACGTCGAGGACGTCCGCGACGCACTGCATCAGCAGGTTGTCGGCGGTCATCCCGCCGTCCACCTTCAAGGACGTGAGCGCCAGCCCGGAGTCGGCGTTCATCGCGTCGACGACCTCGCGGGTCTGCCAGCCGGTCGCCTCGAGCACCGCCCGCGCCAGGTGGCCCTTCGTGATGTACGACGTCAGCCCGGCGATCACCCCACGCGCCTCGCTGTGCCAGTGCGGCGCGAACAGCCCGGAGAACGCGGGGACGATGTAGCAGCCGCCGTTGTCCTCGACGGTCCGGGCCAGGGTCTCGATCTCGGGGGCGCTGCCGATCAGCTCGAGCCCGTCGCGGAACCACTGCACCAGCGACCCGGTGACGGCGATCGACCCTTCGAGCGCGTACACCGCCGGCTCGTCGCCGATCTTGAACCCGACCGTGGTGAGCATGCCGTGGGTGGACAGCACCGGCGTCGAGCCGGTGTTGAGCAGCAGGAAGCTGCCGGTGCCGTAGGTGCACTTCGCCTCGCCGGGCGCGAAGCACGTCTGGCCGAACAGCGCCGCCTGCTGGTCGCCGAGCGCCGCCGCGATCCGGATCCCGGGGACCACGCGGGTCGTGGTGCCGTAGACCTCGGTCGACGACCGGATCTCGGGCAGCATCGCGCGCGGGACGTCGAAGAAGTCGAGCAGCTCGTCGTCCCAGTTGAGGGTGCGCAGGTTCATCAGCATGGTGCGCGAGGCGTTGGTGACGTCGGTGATGTGCACGCCGCCCTCGGCGCCGCCGGTGAGGTTCCAGATCAGCCAGCTCTCGATGGTGCCGAAGAGGACGTCGCCGCGTTCGGCGCGTTCGCGCAGGCCGGGCGTGCGTTCGAGCAGCCAGCGGACGCGCGGCGCGGAGAAGTACGTCGCGAGGGGCAGGCCGCACAGCTGCCGGACGCGGTCGGCCCCGGGTTCGCGGGCCAGCTGTTCGAGCATGGCGTCGGTGCGGGTGTCCTGCCAGACGATCGCGCGCCCGATCGGGTTCCCGGTGTGCCGGTCCCACAGGACGGTGGTCTCGCGCTGGTTGGCGATCCCGAGGCCGACGACCTGGTCCGCGGTGGCACCGGCGTCGGCCAGTGCCTGGGGGACGATCCGCGAGAGGTTCCGCCAGATCTCGACGGCGTCGTGCTCGACCCACCCGGGGCGCGGGAAGTGCTGCTGGTGTTCGCGTTGGACGACCGAGACGAGCCGGCCGCGCGCGTCGAACAGGATGCACCGGGTGGAGGTGGTGCCCTGGTCGATGGACATCACGTACCGCTGGACCATGCCCCTCCCTTCACCATCGCGACGCACCCAAGTCTCGCGAAACCGCCCGCGCCGCGTCCCGGACGTGGCCCAGTAGCCGCGCGCTCGGGGTTCCGTCCGGCTCGCAGACGCGCTCCACCGCTCCCGACACCCCGATCGCACCCACCACGATGCCGCCGTGGCCGCGGATCGGGGCCGCGATCCCCGCCTCGCCGGAGATCATCTCGCCGTTCTCCACCGCCCAGCCCGCTTCGCGTACTTTCGCACACGCGCGCTTGATCGCGGTCTGCGTGACCAGGGTTCGCCGTGTGTAAGCCTCCGGTGACGCCGCGAGCGTCGTGTCGTAGGCCAGCAGCACCTTGCCCAACGCGGTCGCGTGCAGCGGCAGCAGCGTGCCGACGTCGAGGGTCTGCAGGGTGTCGTCCGGCCGGAACACGTGGTGCACCACCAGCACCCGGCCCTCCAGCGGCGCGCCGATCCGGACCGCTTCGCCGCTGCGCGAGGCCAGCGCGTCGGCCCAGTTGATCGCCCGCGACCGCAGCTCGTTGACGTCCAGGTAGCTCGTGCCCAGGTGCAGCAGCGTCGCCCCGAGCTGGTACTTGCCGGTGTCGCGGTCCTGCTCGACGAACCCGACGCCCTGCAGCGTGCGCAGGATGCCGTGCGCCGTCCCCTTGGCCAGTTCGAGGGATTCGGCGATCTCGCCGACGCCGAGCCGTCCCGAGCCGCGCGCCAGCAGCTTGAGGATCGCGGCGGCGCGCTCGATGGACTGGATCGGACCCGGCACGTCCGCACCCTAGCCCGACCGGCCCCGATTCGACAATGTCGAACATCGTCTCCGCGCGTTCGACAATGCCGACCCGCCTCCGTTGACCCGGTGTTTCGCGAACTTAACTTTCATCCACCAGGGGGAACGAATGGTCCTTTGTGGAGGAAGCAATGGTGCGAAACCTCAAGGCCCACGGACTCGCCGGCGAGATGGCCGCCGAGTTCGTGGGGACGATGATCCTCATCCTGTTCGGGTGCGGGGTGGTGGCGCAGGTCGTCGCCGCGGGCATCGGGGACCACGACAGCATCGCCTGGGCCTGGGGACTCGGCGTCACGCTCGGTGTCTACGTCGCTTCGCGGATCAGCGGCGCGCACCTCAACCCGGCCGTGACCGTCGCCCTCGCGGTGTTCAAGGGCTTCGAGTGGCGCAAGGTCGCCCCCTACGCCCTGGCCCAGACGGCCGGCGCATTCCTCGCCGCCCTGCTCGTGCGCTGGAACTACACCGAGGTGCTCAACGCCAAGGACCCCGGCCTCACGGTCAAGACCCAGGGCGTGTTCTCCACCCTTCCGGGTAACGGCACGCTCCCGGTGGGTGACTGGGGCGCCTTCCGCGACCAGATCATCGGCACCGCGATCCTCGTCCTGGTGATCTTCGCCATCACCGACCTCCGCAACACCTCGCCGGGCGCGAACCTGGCCCCGGTCGTCGTCGGCTTCCTCGTCGTCGCGATCGGCATGGCCTGGGGCACCAACGCCGGCTACGCGATCAACCCCGCCCGCGACTTCGGCCCGCGCCTGGCGTCCTGGCTGACCGGCTACGACACGGCGTGGTCCGACCAGTACGGCTTCCCCTACTGGTGGATCCCGATCGTGGCACCCGTGATCGGCGCCGTCATCGGCGGCGCGATCTACAAGTTCCTCATCGAGCGCCACCTGCCCGCCGGGGAACCGCTGGACGCCATGCCCGCCAAGGACTTCGAGACCGCCGCCTGAGAAGGAGCACGACCATGCCGGACTTCGTCGGTGCCGTCGACCAGGGCACCACCAGCACCCGCTTCATGATCTTCGACCACGGCGGCAACGAGATCGCCCGCCACCAGCTCGAGCACGAGCAGATCCTGCCCAAGCCGGGCTGGGTCGAGCACGACGCCACCGAGATCTGGGAACGCACCCGCTCGGTCATCGCCACCGCGCTGACCAAGGCCAACCTGACCGTCGGTGACCTCGCCGCGCTCGGCATCACCAACCAGCGCGAGACGACCGTGGTGTGGAACCGCCGCACCGGCCGCCCGTACTACAACGCCATCGTCTGGCAGGACACCCGCACCGACCGGATCGCCTCCGCCCTGGAGCGCGAGGGCAAGGGCGAGGTCATCCGCCGCAAGGCCGGCCTCCCGCCCGCGACGTACTTCTCCGGCGGCAAGCTGCAGTGGATCCTCGAGAACGTCGAGGGCGTGCGCGAAGACGCCGAGAAGGGCGACGCCCTCTTCGGCACCACCGACTCGTGGCTCATCTGGAACCTCACCGGCGGCCCGGACGGCGGCGTCCACGTCACCGACCCGACGAACGCCTCGCGCACCATGCTGATGGACCTCGAGACCCTGGACTGGGACGACGAGCTGCTGTCGTTCTTCACCGTCCCGAGGCAGATGCTGCCGGCGATCAAGCCGTCGTCGAACGCCGGCTTCGGCACCACCCGCGCCGGCGGCCCGCTCGGCGGCGAGGTCGTGATCACCGGCGTCCTCGGCGACCAGCAGGCCGCGACCGTCGGGCAGGTCTGCTTCCGGCCCGGCGAGGCGAAGAACACCTACGGCACCGGCAACTTCCTGCTGCTCAACACCGGTCACGAGCTGGTCCGCTCGAAGCACGGCCTGCTGACGACCCTGTGCTACCAGTTCGGCGACGAGAAGCCGGTCTACGCGCTGGAGGGCTCCATCGCCGTCACGGGGTCGGCCGTGCAGTGGCTGCGCGACCAGCTGGGCATCATCAGCGGCGCGTCGCAGAGCGAAAGCCTGGCCCGCGAGGTCGAGGACAACGGCGGCATCTACTTCGTCCCGGCGTTCTCCGGCCTGTTCGCGCCGTACTGGCGCTCGGACGCCCGCGGCGCGATCGTCGGGCTCACCCGCGCCACGACCAACGCTCATCTCGCGCGGGCGACCCTGGAGGCGATCTGCTACCAGACCCGCGACGTCGTCGAGGCCATGCAGAACGACTCCGGCGTCACCCTCGACGTGTTGCGGGTGGACGGTGGCGTCACCGCCAACGAGCTGTGCATGCAGCTGCAGGCGGACATCCTCGGTGTCCCGGTGTCGAAGCCGGTCGTCGCGGAGACGACCGCGCTCGGCGCCGCCTACGCGGCCGGGCTCGCCGTCGGCTTCTGGAAGTCGACCGACGAGCTGGAGCAGAACTGGAACGAGGACAAGCGCTGGCAGCCGTCGTGGACGGAAGAGCAGCGCGCCGAAGGCTACGCGGGCTGGCAGAAGGCCGTCGGCCGCACGCTCGACTGGGTCGACGTCGAATGACCACGAGGAGGAACACCGTGACCGCCCTTTCCCCGACATACCGCGCGGACGCCCTGCGGAAGCTGGCGCGTGAAGAGGTCGACGTCCTGGTCGTCGGCGGGGGAGTGACCGGCGCCGGCGTCGCGCTCGACGCGGCTTCGCGCGGGTTGTCCGTCGCGCTCGTCGAAGCGCGGGACTTCGCCGCCGGGACGTCCAGCCGCTCGTCCAAGCTGATCCACGGCGGCCTGCGCTACCTGGAGCAGCTGGACTTCAAGCTGGTGCGCGAAGCGCTCAAGGAACGCGGGCTGCTGCTGCAGACCCTCGCCCCGCACCTGGTCCGGCCGGTCAAGTTCCTGGTGCCGCTGAAGCACCGGGTGTGGGAGCGCGGCTACATCGGCGCCGGCGTCACGCTGTACGACACGCTCGGCGGGGCCCGGGCGCTGCCGAGGCACCGGCACCTGTCCAAGCGCGGCGCGTTCAAGGCGGCGCCGGGCCTGGCCGACGACGCGCTGATCGGCGCGATCCAGTACTACGACGCCCAGGTCGACGACGCCCGGCACACGATGACGATCGCGCGGACGGCGGCCGAACAGGGCGCTTCGGTGCTGACGCGGGCTCGGGTGACGTCGCTGCTGCGCGACGGCGAGCGCGTGGTCGGCGCGAAGGTCGTCGACCGCGAGAGCGGCGCCGAGATCGAGGTGCGGGCCAAGACCGTCGTCGCGGCGACCGGCGTGTGGAGCGACGACATGGCGGAGGCGGCGGGGATCCCCGCGCCGTTCACCGTGCGCGCGTCGAAGGGCGTCCACCTCGTGGTGCCGCGGGAGAAGATCGACCTCGACACCGGGCTGATCCTGCGCACCGAGAAGAGCGTGCTGTTCGTCATCCCGTGGGGCAAGCACTGGCTGGTCGGCACGACCGACACCGAGTGGGACCTCGACCGCGAGCACCCGGCGGCGAGCCGCGCGGACGTCGACTACGTGCTGGAGCACCTCAACGCGGTGCTCCGGACGCCGGTGACGCACGACGACATCGAGGGCGTGTACGCGGGACTGCGTCCGCTGTTGGCGGCGAAGGCGGCCGCGACGACGAAGCTGTCGCGGGAGCACGCGGTGGCGCACCCGGTGCCGGGCCTGGTGATCGTGGCCGGCGGCAAGTACACGACCTACCGGGTGATGGCCGCGGACGCGGTCGACGTCGTGGTCGACGAGCTGGGCCGCCCGGCTCCGCCGTCGTGGACCGACCGGCTGCCGATCGCCGGCGCCGAGGGGTACCACGAGCTGTGGGCCGACCGCGCCTCGGTCGCTTCGAAGACCGGACTGTCGCTGCCGCGCGTCGAGCACCTGCTGCAGCGGTACGGCACGCGGATCTGGAACCTCGTCGAGCTGATCGAGGAGGACCCGTCGCTCGGTGAGCCGATCACGGACACGTCGGAGTACCTCCGCGTGGAAGCGGTGTATGCGGTTTCGCACGAGGGCGCGCTGCACCTGGAGGACGTCCTGACCCGGCGGACGCGGATCTCGATCGAGGAACGCGACCGCGGCGTGGCGGCGGCCCCGGTGGTCGCCGGGCTGATGGCCCCGGTGCTGGGGTGGGACGCCCACCGCGTCGACCGCGAGGTGGCCAACTACCTCGCGCGGGTGGAAGCGGAGCGCTCGGCACAGGAAGCCCCGGACGACGCGGCGGCGAACGCCACCCGCCTCGCGGCCCCGGCGCTCCTGCCGAGCTGATCCGGCGTGCTCACGGAGCTGGGACGCATTCCAGCTCCGTGAGCACGTAACGGGCGTTGGCCGAGATGACGGCGTTCGTGTGCCGGTAGTACGGCAGCTGGATCACGGCCATCGCCAGCGCCCAGCCGCGGCCGCGCACCCAGGTCGCCTCGTCGGCTTCGACGGCGTCACGGAAGACCTCGCGCGTGGCCGCCGTCAGCAGGTTCCACGCGGGGATCAGATCGCAGGCCGGGTCACCGAGTCCGGCCGTCGCCCAGTCGAGGACGCCGGTCAGGCGGCCCTCGCGCAGCAGCAGGTTGCTCGGCATCAGATCGGAGTGGACCCAGCACGGCGGGCCCGTCCACTGTGGAGCGTCGAGCGCTCGCGTCCAGTTCGCCAAGGCCGCCCGCGGGGCGAACGGCTCGTCGGTGGTGCTCAGCTCGTCGATCGCCCGGCGGACACCGGTGTCCACGGAGGACAGTGGCTTGCCGCGGTAGGCCGGGGGACCGTCCGCGGAGGTGGCTCGCAGAGCCATGATGAACTCCGCGAGCCCGTGAGCCGGAGCGCCCTCGACGGCCGGTTCGCCGTCCAGCCAGCGGTGCACCGCCCACGACCGCGGAAAGCCTTCGGCGGGTTCGCCGAGCGCGGCGACGGCCGGAACGGAGACCGGCAACCCGCTGAGCGTGCTCAGGATCCGGCGTTCCCCCGCGACGTCTTCGGCGATGCGGGGCAGCCGGACCGTCAGGTCGTCCCCGAGGCGGTACACGGCGTTGACTGTGCCGCCGGAAGCCAGGGGAGTGATCGGCCGGTCCGCCCACTCCGGGAACTGGCCGCGCAGCAGCCGCCGGACGAGGGCGGTGTCGATGGCGGGCATGGGATCACCGAACCACGCACGTCAACGCGATTTGGTGAGCCCGGGCACCCCGGATTGCACGACGATGCATGGGCGTGCATAATCATTCGCATGTCCAAGGTGCTCACTTCCCTGCCCGTCGGCGAGCGTGTCGGTATCGCCTTCTCCGGTGGCCTCGACACTTCCGTAGCGGTCGCGTGGATGCGCGACAAAGGCGCGGTCCCCTGCACCTACACCGCCGACATCGGCCAGTACGACGAACCCGACATCGAGTCGGTGCCCGGCCGGGCCGGGCAGTACGGCGCCGAGATCGCGCGGCTCGTCGACTGCCGGGAAGCCCTCGTCGAAGAGGGGCTCGCGGCGCTGACGTGCGGGGCGTTCCACATCCGCACCGGCGGCCGCAGCTACTTCAACACCACGCCGCTCGGCCGCGCCGTCACCGGCACGCTGCTGGTGCGCGCCATGCTCGAGGACGACGTCCAGATCTGGGGCGACGGCTCCACCTACAAGGGCAACGACATCGAGCGGTTCTACCGCTACGGCCTGCTGGCCAACCCTTCCCTGCGCGTCTACAAGCCGTGGCTCGACGCGGACTTCGTCACCGAGCTCGGCGGCCGCAAGGAGATGTCGGAGTGGCTGCTGGCCCACGACCTGCCTTACCGCGACAGCACCGAAAAGGCCTACTCGACCGACGCCAACATCTGGGGTGCCACGCACGAGGCGAAGTCCCTGGAACACCTGGACACCGGCATCGAGATCGTCAAGCCCATCATGGGCGTGGCGTTCTGGGACCCCGAGGTGGAGATCGCCACCGAGGACGTCACCGTCGGCTTCGAGCAGGGCCGGCCGGTGACGATCAACGGCAAGGAGTTCGCCTCCGCCGTCGACCTGGTGCTGGAGGCCAACGCCATCGGCGGCCGCCACGGCCTGGGCATGTCCGACCAGATCGAGAACCGGATCATCGAGGCGAAGAGCCGCGGCATCTACGAAGCGCCGGGCATGGCGCTGCTGCACGCGGCCTACGAGCGGCTCGTCAACGCGATCCACAACGAGGACACCCTCGCCAGCTACCACAACCACGGGCGGCAGCTCGGCCGCCTGATGTACGAAGGCCGCTGGCTGGACCCGCAGGCGATGATGCTGCGCGAGTCGCTGCAGCGCTGGGTCGGCACCGCGATCACCGGCGAGGTGACCCTGCGGCTGCGTCGCGGCGAGGACTACTCGATCCTCGACTCGACCGGCCCGGCGTTCAGCTACCACCCGGACAAGCTGTCGATGGAGCGGACCGAGGATTCGGCGTTCGGCCCGGTCGACCGGATCGGCCAGCTGACCATGCGCAACCTCGACATCGCGGACTCGCGGGCCAAGCTGGAGCAGTACGCGAGCCTCGGCATGGTCGGGGGGAACTCGCACCCGAAGCTGATCGGCGCGGCGCAGGCGGCGTCGACCGGCCTGATCGGCGCGATGCCCGAGGGTGGCGCCCAGGTGATCGCCTCCCGCGGCAAGACCGACGACGACGAGCTGCTCGACAGCGCCGCGATGGAGTTCGGCACGGACTGATCCGCCAGACCCGAAGGCCACCACGCTCGCCGTGGTGGCCTTCGGTGTGTTCAGGGGACGAGCACGACCTTGCCGGTGACGGTCCCGGATTCGGCCAGGGTCAACGCCTTCGCCGCGTCCTCGAGCGGGATCCGCGCCGCCACCTGAGCCTTGAGCTGCCCCTTCGCCGCCAGGGCGAAGACGGCCGTCAGGTCCTCGGCGAGGCGCGCGCGGAAGCGGGTGAGGTTCCGCTTGCCGCCCCAGACGTTGTAGAAGTGCGTCCGGCGGCGGTTGGGGAGCGCGTTCCACCACAGCAGCCGCGCGACCAGCTTCAGCACGGCGGGCTTCGCGCTGCCGCCGGTGTTCACCGTGGACACGCTGCCGTAGGCGACCAGGGTGCCGCCGGGGGCCAGCAGGCGGAACGAGTCGACGATGCCGGGGCCGCCGATGTGGTCGAAGACGGCGTCGACCCCGCCGGGTGCCAGCTCGCGGACCCGGGCCGGGACGTCGCCGCGGTAGTCGAGGGCGGTCGCGCCGAGCGCGGTCACGGCGTCCAGGTTCCGGGCCGAGGCGGTCCCGATCACCTTGATCCCGGCCGCCCGGGCGAGCTGGACGAGCGTGGTGCCGACGCCGCCGCTCGCGCCGTGGACGAGGATCGTGCCGCCGGCCCGCACCCGCGCCTTCCGGTGCAGCATCTGCCACGCCGTGATGCCGTTGACCACGAACGTCTCGGCCTCGGCCGCGTCCAGCCCGTCGGGGACCGGCACGAGGTCGGCGGCCGGGACGACGAGGTGGCTGCTCCAGCCGCCGATCTTGGTCATGGCGGCCACGCGGCGCCCGACGAGGGCCGGGTCTTCGGCTTCGAGCACCGTGCCGACGACGTCGTACCCGGGCACGAACGGGAACGGCGGCTGGTCGTAGTACTTCCCGCGGCGCATCTGCTGCTCGGCGAACGAGACCCCGCTCGCCTCGACGCCCACGAGGGCCTCGCCGGCCCCGGGCCGCGGCAGCTCGCGGTGCTCGACGCGCAGGCCGTCCGGCTCGACGAGGCCGGGGAGGACGATTTCGGTGGTGGTGGTGGTCATGGTGGGTTCCTTCCGAGGTGTGAGTGACTGGTCAATCACTCAATGGGCGCGAAAAAGGGGACGGCGGGGTCGGGTTCAGTTCTTGCCGGGGTGGCGGATGCCGGCGGCGAGCACGGCGGCCCAGTCGCCGGCGCGGTCGTCGAGGTCGAGGGTGGCGATGAGGTGGCAGAGCTGGCCGTAGGCGATGAAGCGCTGGACCTGCTCGCCGTCGGCGCCCGAGCGCTCGAGGGCGAGTTCGGTGACCTTCGCCAAGCCGCGCCGCAGGGCGTCGGCGATCTCGGGCGTGTCGGCGGCCGACTGGGCGTGCACCTGCAGCATGAGCAGGTTCCGGTCGGCGATGAGCTCGGCGTAGGCGCCGCCCATCTCGTAGAGGATCCGGCCGGGGTCGTCACCGCCGGCGCGGGCGGCGCCGTTGGAGAGAGCGTGCGCGACGAGCTCGAAGCACCGGTCGATCGCGGCGACGAAGAGGGAAACCTTGCCGGGGAACAACTTGAAGACGTACGCGGGGGAGATGTCGGCCCGCGCGGCCACGGCGCTGATCGGCGTGCTGTGGTACCCGCCCCGGGCGAACTCGGCGATGGCCGCGTCGACGACGACGTCCCGCCGGGCGTCCGAGGTGGAGAGGGTGGCTCCGCGCTTGGTCATGTGAGTGACCGTACACTCACTCTTGCCGCCGAAGCAAGCCCCCGGTTTCCCGGGGGCCGCTCGCTCAGACGCCCGCGGTGGCGGAGATCCAGTCCCGGTACTTCGTGATGTTGATGTAGGCCGTGTACGACTGGCGGTCGCTCGTCGACGCCACGCCGACCTGCTTGCCTCCTGCGTACATCGGGCCGCCGGAGTCGCCGCCCGCCGTGATGCCGTCGCCGCGGTTCGCGCACACGGAGACGCCCGCCGCGCCGTCCGGGCAGTCGATCGAGCTGACGCTGACCTTCGCGACCTTCAGCAGCTGCGACTGGCACTCGATCTCGGGCTTGTCGGTGCAGGTCGCGCCCCAGCCGTAGACCTCGGCCTGGTCGCCCACCTTCACATCACCCTCGCTGCCCAGTGGCGCGTACTCGGTCTGCACCTGCTGGTCGATCTGGACCAGCGCGATGTCCGAGTCCGGCGCCTCGTGCACGGAGGTGGCGTTGACGGTGGTGCCCTTCGTCTGGTCCAGGTCGCCGACGTGGAAGCTGATCGGCTTGCCGTCGGCACCCTGGGTGCAGTGGCGGGCGGTGAGGATCCAGTCGGGCGCGATGATCGTCGCCGAGCAGATCTCCTGGCCGCCGGCGAACATCCGGGCCGCCGAGTGGAGCGAGCCGGCATCGCTGCCGTCGATGATGGCCGGCTGAGCGGCCAGGGACGGCGCCGCGGCCGCGAGTGCCGAGAGCAGGACACCGGTGACGACTACGCCGGTTCGCGCGATACGTTTGCGCACTTGAGGATCAACCTCCCGCCGCGGACCGGGGTCTCGCGGTGACGTGTGGTGGAGGACACGCCTACCGTCACTGCTGTGGGTGAATCTCCGTAACCCGCCGATAGTCGGTTGATCCAAAACACGACTTTCGTCGTGGGCCGTCCGGCGGATCGCGGGTGACACGGCCTGACGCGCTGCCGTCGGGCGGCTGTTGACGCACGTGAGTGCCCGCGAGCCGGAAACTGTCACGCGGGAAAGCGCACCTCACAAAAAACAATGCGCGCCACGCAAAGGCGCGTGACAAATTCCGGGCCCACGGAAAAGCGCATTGGCCGGTTGGGAAGTTTCCCCCTAGCATCCGAAAGGCCGTTCGACGACGAAAGGACCGGAGATGACGGAAACCCTTCTGCGGAAAAAGCGCTTCCTGGGAATCGGGCTCGCCACGCTGCTCGCGGGCGCGGTCGCCGTGCTTTCCGCGGGACCGGCCGCGGCGGCCGAGAAATCGCTGACCTACCGGGGCGGCTTCCCGCTGATCGGCGACCAGCAGGTCACCGTGGTCGTCAAGGCGGACATCCCCGCCACCGCGACCGCCGGCACGCCGGTCTCGGTGCCGTTCAGCCTCGACGTCGACGCCGGTCAGGCCGCCGGTGACGGCCTGCGCCTCGTCGGGGCCACCGAGATCTCCGGCACCATCGCCTCCAAGGTCGACGTCGCGATCGGCGGCCAGTCCGTGGCTATCCCGATCGAGCTGCCGATCCCGGAGACGCCCGTCCCCGCGGAAGGCACCCTGAAGTTCACCGCGCAGGGCCAGGTCGACTTCACCGTCCCGGCCGGCACCCCGGCGGGCGAAGCGACCAGCAGCGTCGACTCCGCGGCGACCACCCACGTCGTCACCGACAGCGGCCTCGGCGAGTTCGACGTCGACCTCACGCTCGACCCGCCGGACCAGGACGCCACCCTCGGCACGACGACAGTCGGCTGACCCCGCCGCTCCGGCCCGCCGGAATCCACCCGGCGGGCCGGAGCCGATGCCGGAATCCGGCACCCGGGAAATGCCGGGATCCGCCAAAACCGTTCTCTCCCAACGTGATCCTCCCTTAGTAGGTACCGGTTCACCGGTCGTGCGCGGAGTATTCCCTGCCACCACGTCGAATCGTCACCGAGTGGAGGACCACTTCGTGAAAACCACATCAGGAGTCCTGCGTGGACTCGCCGCGGTTTCGGCCGCCGTGGCCGCCGTCGTCGCGCTGCAGGCGCCCGCGACCGCGGCCGCCGCGCGGACCGACCTCGGCATCACCATGCAGGCCCAGCAGAAGGACCAGTGGTGCTGGGACGCCAGCGGGAACACGATCGCCGACTACTGGGGATATTCGCTTTCCCAGACGCGGTTCTGCCAGATCGCCCACAACGAATCCGGCAGCGACTGCGCCAACAACCAGGGCTACCTGTCCGACCAGCAACGCGTGTTCCGTTCGCTCGGTTTCTCGAACGTCGGGTCCTACAACTCGAACGGGCAGGTCCTTTCCTTCGCCACCATCAAGAACCAGATCGACGCGGGACAGCCGATCGGCACCCGCATCGGCTGGCGCTCCGGTGGCGGCCACATGCACGTCCTCTACGGGTACGACAACGCGAGCGGTGCGACCCGCGTCGAGTACGGCGACCCGTGGCCGAACAACAGCCGCTACAACTCCATGAACTACGACACCTACCGCTCCAACACGCAGTTCCAGTGGACGCACACGCTGTACGGGATCGAGGGATGAGCGTGCTGAAGAAGGCGATGGGCGCGGCCGTGCTGGCCGGTGCCGCGATGCTCACCACCGCCGGTGCGGCCGGCGCGGCCACCGGACCGGCCGGCACCCCGACCGCGGCCGACACCGCCGCGATCGGCCAGGTCACCGGCGGCCAGTCGACCCTCGACCGGCTCGCGACGACGAAGTTCCCCGGTGCCCACCCGGCACCGGTGGCGCAGGCGGCGAACGCCGACCCGCGCACCCAGGTCGCGGTCTACGAGCCGACGGCGGCGTTCGTCGCCGGAGCCTCGGACGTCCCGGCCGCGCTCGCCTACGTCGCGGTCCCGGCGCGGACCGGTGACGGCACCACGGCGACCGTCTGGGCCGAGCGGCGGGGCGCGGCCTGGACCGTCGTCAACGTCGCTTCCGGGGACTACGAGCGGAAGTACGGCGAGGCGGCGGCCGGCGGCTATCTCCTGCACGAACCGCAGGTCAACGCCTGGTACGCGGTGCACGGCGACTCCGTGACGGTGCTGGACGGCTCGGTCACCGGCCTGGCCGCCGGCACGAAGCTGACCGTGCGCGACTACCGCGCGGCCCTGCACCAGCGGTACGCGGACAAGCTGCCGGGCTCGGCCTACGACCGCGACGGCGCGGGCGGCGGCTACGGCGGCCGCGAGCGCGCGGTGCCCGCCGCGGACCCCGGGGACACGCCGGTGCTGCCGTTCGTGCTCGGCGGCGTCCTCGTGCTGGTGGCCGGTGCGGTCGGCGCGCCGCGCCTGCGACGCCGGTAAGCGCAGCGGGGCCGCCGGTGCGTCCGGCGGCCCCTTGGCAGGTGATCATGATCAGGCCAGAATGCGCCATGCCCGTTTCCCCGGCCGCCCCGCCGGAACCGGCGCGGCCGAGTGGTCCGGACCTCGCGCTGGTCGAGGCGCTGCAGCGCGACCCGCGGGCGCCGTGGACGCGGATCGCCGCGGCCGTCGGCACCGACGCGACGACGGCCGCGCGCCGCTGGGACCGCCTGCAGGCGGCCGGGCTGGCCTGGCTGACCGCGTACGCGACGGCCCCGACGACCACCGTCGGCTACGTCGACCTGGCCTGCCGCCCGGACGCGCTGACCGAGCTGACCCGGGAGCTGTGCGGCTGGCCGTCGGTGTTCAGCGTCGAGCGCACGACCAGCCGGTTCTCGCTGTTCCTTTCCCTGGCCGCCCGCGACCTCGACGCGCTCGACGGCCTGGTCACCGGCCGCCTCGGCGCCCTGCCCGGGGTGCGCGAGGTCCGGTTCGCCGTGGCCACGCGCGTCTACCGCGAGGGCAGCGGCTGGCTGGTGAACGCGCTGGCCCCGGAGCAACGCGCGGTGCTCGACGAGACGGCGGTGCAGGCCCGGCTGGTCGTCCCGCAGCAGTGGGACGACCGGGACCTGCGGGCGCTGGTCGAGTCCCTCGGCGAGGACGGCCGGCGCAGCTACGCCGAACTGGCCCGCGACTGCCGGATGAGCGAGTCGGCGGTGCGCCGGACCCTGGCGCGGATGCTGCGCAACCACGAGCTCGACTTCCGCTGCGACCTCGCGCACGTCCCGGCGGGCTGGCCGGTGATCGCGGGCTACCGCCTCGACGTCGCCGCCGGCGACCTGGACCGCGCCGGGACGGCGATCGCGCAGCTGCCGGAGACGCGGCTCTGCGCCGCGGTGGTGGGGGAGGGCAACCTGGTGGTGTCGGCGTGGCTGCGGGAGCCGGCCGGCTGCACGGGCTACGAGACGCGGCTCGCGGCCGCGGCGCCCGGCACCCGTGTCCTCGACCGCGCGATCACGCTGCGGATGCCGAAGCGGATGGGCCGGCTGCTCAGCCCGCACGGCCTCGGCGGGGCCCACCAGGCGATCATCCCGGCCCGCTGACTACCGTCGGAAGCCATGAGCCTGCGCGAGAACCTGCACCGCCACGTCGACGAAGGCACGCTGCCCGGCGCGGTGGCCATCGTGGACCGGGCCGGGCGCCCCGAGGTCGTGACGGTCGGCTCGGTGGACGTCGAGGGCAGCAGGCCGATGGCCGAAGACACGCTCTTCCGCTTCGCCTCGATCACCAAGCCGGTCACCGCCGCGGCGGTCCTGGCGCTGGTGGACGACGGCCGGCTGGCCCTCGACGACCCGATCGGCCGGTGGCTGCCGGAGCTGGCGGACCCGAAGGTGGTGCGCACCCCGGCGCGCCCGGTCGACGACGTCGTCCCGGCGAAACGGCCGATCACCGTCTTCGACGTCCTCACCGGCCAGGCGGGCTGGGGGTTCGCCGCCGACTTCACGCTCCCGGCGGTGCAGGCGCTCTTCCCCGTCCAGGGCGACGGCCGGGAGGTGCAGAGCTTCCCGCCGGCGGACGTCTGGCTCGCACGGCTGGCCGAGGTGCCGCTCGCCTTCCAGCCGGGCGAGGCCTGGCTGTACGACACGTGCTCGACGATCCAGGGCGTGCTCGTCGCCCGCGCGTCCGGCCGGTCGCTGCCGGAGTTCCTCGGGGAGCGGATCTTCACGCCGCTGGGCATGGCCGACACCGGGTTCGCCGTCGGGCCGGACCGGCGGGACCGGTTCACGGCCTTCTACAAGAAGACCCCGGACGGGCTGGTGCTCGCCGACGCCCCGGACGGCCAGTGGAGCATGATGCCGGCCCTGCCGCTGGGCAGCGGCGGCCTGGCCGGGACGGCGGGCGACTGGGTGGCCTTCGGCCGGATGCTCCTCGCTTCCGGCGCGGCACCGGACGGCGGGCGCGTGCTCAGCCCCGAGTCCGTCCGGTTGATGACCACCGACCACACCACCGCCGCGCACCGCGAGACCGGCGCGCTCTTCCTGGAGGGCCAAGGCTGGGGGATGGGCGGCGCGGTGGACATCGCCGCCGTCGAGCCGTGGACCGTCCCGGGCCGCTACGGCTGGGTCGGCGGCACCGGCACCACCGCCCACGTCGTGCCCGCCACCGGCACGGTCGCCGTGCTGCTGACCCAGGTCGGCGAAGACAACCCGGTGCCCCCGGAGTGGATGCGCGGCTTCTGGCGGGACGCGGCCGCGTAGGGTCGGCGGTGAGGATCCGGCACCGTGGAGGGACATTGGGCGAGCAGAACTGGGCCGGCAACCACGCCTACGGCGCGGACTCGGTGCTGACTCCACGCACGGTCGACGAGGTGCGGGAAGCCGTCGCGGCGGCGTCGCGGGTCAAGGCGCTGGGCAGCCGGCACTGCTTCAACGACATCGCGGACACCCCCGGCGGTGTCCTGCTGGACCTGCGCGCGCTCGACGTCCCGGTGGAGATCGGCGACGGGACGGTGACGGTCGGCGGGTCCGCCCGCTACGGCGACTTCGCCGAACAGCTGCACGCGGCGGGGTTCGCGCTGCCGAACCTCGCGTCGCTCCCGCACATCACGGTGGCCGGCAGCGTCGCGACCGGCACCCACGGCTCCGGGCGACGGCAGCCGGGCCTCGCCTCGGCCGTGTCGGCGGTCGAGCTGGTCACCGCGAACGGCGAGCTGCGGACGTTCACCCGCGCCCACGCCGAGTTCCCGGGGCTGGTCGTCGGCCTCGGCGCTCTGGGCGTCGTCACGCGGATCACGCTGGACGTCGAGCCCGCGTTCGACGTGCGGCAGGACGTCTTCGACGGCCTGCCGTGGGACGCCGCTTACCGGCACTTCGACGAGATCGAGGACGCCGCCTACAGCGTCAGCCTGTTCACGAACTGGGTGAACGACACGATCGACCAGGTGTGGCTCAAGAGCCGCGTGGACGCGTTCACCGCGCGGACGGACCTGTTCGGCGCGGTCCCGGCCGACGGGCCCCGCCACCCGGCGCACGCGGCGGGCATCGCGGCCGGCAACTGCACGCCGCAGCAAGGGGGCCCGGGCCCGTGGCACGAGCGGCTGCCTCACTTCGCGCTGGCGTTCACCCCGAGCGTGGGGGACGAGCTGCAGTCGGAGTACTTCGTGCCGTACCGGGACGCGGTGGCGGCGGTGCGGGCGGTCCGCGAGATCGGCGCGCTGCTGGCGCCGGTGCTGCTGGTGTCGGAGATCCGCGCGATCGCGGCGGACGAGCTGTGGCTGAGCCCGTGCCACGGCGGTGACCGCGTGGCGCTGCACTTCACGTGGCAGCCGCGGCAGCCGGAGGTGGAGGCGGTGCTCCCGGTGCTGGAGGAGCGCCTGGCGGCGTTCGGTGCCCGGCCGCACTGGGGCAAGCTCTTCCACACGGCCGGGCCGTACCCGCGAATCGATGATTTCCGCACGCTGGCCACGGAACTGGACCCGGGCGGCAAGTTCCGCAACCCGTTCCTGGACCGCCACGTCTTCGGCGGTTAGGGCCTGTCCTCAAAGCCAGATGAGCACTGTGGCCAGATCGATCATGCCTCGGTAGGAGATGGCGGTCTTGTCGAAGCGGGTAGCGATCCTGTGTGAGACGCCGGAACACGGCGAGTACCGGCGGCGTGCTGTCGAGTTCGTCGATCGCCTCGGCCAGCACCTTCACCTGTGCCACCAATGTGGACAGGGTGCCGGTGCGTGACCAGCGCCAGAACCAGTTGTAGACCGTCTTCCATGGCCCGTAGCGTTCGGGGAGGTCCCGCCACGCCACCCCGGTCTTGGCCTTGAACAACATCCCGTTGATCACCCGCCGGTCATCCACCCGCGGACGACCCTTCGCCCCCGATACCGGCAGCAACGGCTGGATGACCTGCCACTGCTCATCGGTCAGTTCATGCCCAGCACGACAGCCGAAGATCAAAGCAGATCACCGCACCAGCTTTGAGGACAGGCCCTAGGGTCTACGCCGGCGGGGCCGTGGTCGCGCGGACGATCAGGTACGTGTCCAGCACCTGCGCCGTGTGCTCGTCGGCGGCGCCGTCGAGCAGGTCCAGCAGGATCGTCACCGCGGCCCGGCCCGCCGCCTCCGTCGGCATCGCGATCGTCGTCAGCGGCGGGGCCGAGATCGCCGCGAAGACGAGGTCGTCGAAGCCGACCAGGCTGATCTCGTCCGGCACCGGCACGCCGCGGGCGTTGAGCCGTGCGAGTGCACCGAACGCCACCAGGTCGTTGTAAGCCACGATCGCCGTCACGTCCGCGGCCAGCGCCAGGTCCGCACCCTGCAGCCCGCCCTCGAACACCGGCGGGAACGGGCCGAACTCGACGACCTCCGTGCCGTGGCGCTCGGCCGCCTCCGCCAGGCCCGCCCGGCGCGCGCGGTTGGCCCACGACGTGCGGGGGCCGCCGAGGTACGCGCAGCGGCGGTGGCCCAGCGCGGCCAGGTGCTCGATCGCCTGCCGCATCCCGTCGGCCGCGTCCATCACGATCGACGGGATCCCCGGCACCTCGCGGTTGAGCAGCACCAGGGTCGTCTGCGCGGCGAGCGCGCGCAGCTGGTCGTCGGTCATGCTCGGGCTGCCCAGCACGACGCCGTCGACCTGCCGGGCCATCCGGCGCACCAGGTTCTGCTCGGTCGCCGGGTCCTGGTCGCTGCTCGCGAACAGCACGGCGACGTCGTCCTGGCGCGCGCGGGCCTGGACGCCGTCGAGCACGCCGGTGAAGAACGGGTTGCCCAGGTCCGACACCACGATGCCGATGTGCCCGGTGCGGACGACGGGCTGCGGAGCGCCGACGGCGTGGTACCCGAGCTCGCTCGCCGCGGCCAGCACCCGGCTGCGGGTCTGGTGCCGGACCAGGTCCGGGGACGTGAACGCGCGCGACACGGTCGAGATCGACACGTTGGCCCGGCGGGCGACGTCGTGAATGGTCACGCTCACGGCTACTCCTCGGCAGGCTCTGCGCAACATCATGGAAACGCCCGGCAGCGTTGTCAACAACGGATCGCCTTGCGGCAGCGAGGATCCGGCCCCCGCAGGGCCATTCGGCTGGGCTTCCGGTGAAAACCCTGAAAATCGTTGACCGGGTTTTGCTGCAAATCGTAGAACGGAGTCTCCGCCGTGTTCCCCGTTCCCCGGGGCGCGGGTCCCCACCCCCTCAGAGGTGCCTGATGACCAGGAAAGCCCGGTTCTGCCTGCGCGTTTTCGCCACGGCCGCCTTCGCCGCGGCGATCGTTCCCACCGGAGTGGCGCACGCCGCCTACGAAAGTTCCCCCGTCGGCTTCGGTGCCGGCACGACCGGCGGCGCGGGCGGCGAGACCGTCACCGTGACGACGGCGTCGGCGTTCGCCGACGCGGTGACGGGCACCACGGCCCGGACGGTCCGGGTGAGCGGCAAGATCGCCCTGGCGAGCAAGACGCTGGTGAAGATCGGGTCGAACAAGACGATCCTCGGCGTGGGGTCCGGTTCCGGCTTCACCGGCGGCGGGCTGGCCGTGGACAAGTCGTCGAACGTGATCATCCGCAACCTGGCCATCGCCAAGGCCGTCGGCACCGACGCGATCCAGATCCAGCGCGGCGCCACCCGCGTGTGGGTCGACCACAACGACCTGTCGTCCGATCTCGACCACGGCAAGGACTACTACGACGGCCTGCTCGACATCAGCCACGCGGCCGACGGGATCACCGTGTCGTGGAACAAGTTCCACGACCACTACAAGGTCTCCCTCGTCGGGCACAGCGACAACAACGCGAGCGAGGACACCGGCAAGCTGCACGTGACCTACAGTCACAACTGGTTCGAGAACGTCAACTCGCGGCTGCCCAGCCTGCGGTTCGGCACCGGGCACGCCTACGACAACTATTTCCACGCGGTCACCGATTCCGCCGTGCATTCGCGGATGAACGCGCAGTTCCTCGCCCAGAACAACGTCTTCGAATCCACCAAGGTGTGCCTGGAAACGACCGGTGACAGCGATGTCGACGGCTACCTCAACGAGTCGGGCAACTCCTTCGGCGGGTGCACGAACAAGATCACGCGTACCGGCAGCATGACGAACGCACCGTATTCCTTCACGCTGGAGCCGACTTCGACGGTCAAGACCACCGTGACGGCGGGTGCGGGCGTCGGCCGGATCTGACCGGCGGCCGACCGTGCGGCCGGTTCGAGTAAGCGCTTACTCGAACCGGCGCCCGCCGTTCGGAGTATCCGGCCTTCGACGAATTCGAAACAGGGTCCCGAACATTGACACACTTGTCGCGAACGCCCTACCGTGACCACCGGAAGTTTCTCCCGAACTGCCCATTCGTCAGTTCCCGCGCGGCCGGAGCCGGTCGCGCCGATCGGAGACCCATGTCGGGGAGCAGGCGCCGCACCGTCGCGGACCCGCCGAGGCTGGCCGTGGTCGGCACGTCCGGCTACGCGTTCAGCTACCTGCACCGCGCGCGCATCCTGCACGACGAGGGCCTGGTCCGGTTCGCCGGCATGGCCGACGTCCGGGTGCCGTCGGCCGCCGCGATCGCCTTGCTGCCCGAGGGCGCCACGGCGCACGTCGGGGTCGACGACCTGCTCCGCCGCTGCTGTCCCGACATCACCGTGGTCGCGACCCCGCCGCACGCGCACGTCCGCGTCGGCGGCGCGGTGCTGCGGGCGGGCGGCGACCTGCTCCTGGAAACCCCGCCGGTGCTCGACCTGGCCGGGTTCCGGACCCTGTCCCGGCTGGCCGCGGAGAACGGCTCGGCCTGCCAGACGGGGTTCCAGAGCTTCGGCTCCCCGGCGCTGCCGGTGCTGCGGGCGGCGATCGCGGCGGGGAAGCTCGGCGAGGTGGCGGGCGTCGGCGCGGCCGGGGCGTGGATCCGCACCGACGCCTACTACCGCCGCAACCCCTGGGCGGGCCGCCGGTGGCTGGACGGCGAAGCCGTGGTCGACGGCGCGCTGACCAACCCGTTCTCCCACGCGGTGGCCACCGCGCTGCTCGTCGGCGGGGTCGGCGGGCGCGATCCGGCGGAGATCGCCCTGGAGCTGTACGGCACGCGCGACATCGAAGCCGACGACACGGCGTGCCTGCGCATCCGCTTCGACCGCGGTCCCGAGATCGTCGTCGCCGCGTCGCTGTGCGCCGAGCAGGACCACGAGCCCTACGTGGTGGTGCACGGCACGAAGGGACGGGCGAAGTTCTGGTACAAGAGCCACCGGCTGGAGCTCGACGACGAACGGGTCCACCTCGGCGAACCGGTGGACCTGCTGCGGAACCTGGTGGCCCACCGGCTCGACCCGGCCGGGGTCCCGCTGCTCGCGCCGCTGCCGGCCACCCGCGCGTTCGCGTCGGTGGTCGAGGCGGTGCGGGACGCGCCGTCGCCGGCCCGGATCCCGGCGGGCTGGATCCGCACGGCGGGTGAAGGGGCGAGCCGGCACCCGGTGGTCCGGGGGATCGGCGAGGAGGTCGCCGTGGCCGCGGACCGGCTGGCGCTGTTCTCCGAGATCGGCGTCCCGTGGGCGAGCGCCGTCCGCCGGGGCGCGCAACACACCGGGTAGGCCTCCCCGGTGCTGCTCGCGCTGACAGCCCACTTCGGAGGCGGTGTGCTGAAAGCGCTTTCTCGCGCTGCCCGGAAATCGACGGAAGCATTGGTGCACAAGGGTTATTGCCCTGCTTTGACCGTTGACACCGCTCGCGCGCCTTGCCTACCGTGAGCGCGCTGACAGCGTTTTCAGAAAGTGCTGACCGGCTGAGAACGGAGAGCTCGATGCGTCGGACAAGAGAGCGGCGAACGCTCGTCGCGCTGGCCGCGGTGGTCCCGCTGCTGCTGACCGGGGTCGCCGCGTGCGGCTCGGGCTCCGGCGGCGACGGCGGGGACGTGACGATCACGTTCGTCTGGTGGGGCAGCGAAGGCCGGGCGAACCTGACCAAGAAGGCCGTCGAGCTGTTCCAGCAGAAGAACCCGAAGATCAAGGTGCAGACGTCGTTCTCGGCGTACGCGGCCTACTGGGAGAAGCTCGCGACCCAGACGGCGGGCGGCAAGCCGCCGGACGTCCTCAACGTCGACACGCGCTACCTGGCCGAGTACGGCGGCCGCGGCGTCCTGGCCGACCTCAACCAGGGGACCGGCAAGGCGATCTCGCTCGCCGACATCAACCCCGAGCTGGCGGCCACCGGCGTCTACCAGGGCAAGCGGTACGCGGTGCCGTGGGCGCAGAACACGCCGGCCATGCTCTACGACCCGGCGGCCTTCACCGCGGCGGGCGCGGACCCGGCGAAGGGCCTGACCTGGGACCAGTTCGCCGACGCGACCCAGAAGGTGAGCGGCGCCGGGAGCGCGCGCGGCACGACCGACTTCGGCATCCTCGACACGACGCTGGAGATCTGGCTGCGCCAGCAGAGCAAGCAGTTCTACACGCCGGAGGGCAAGCTCGGCTTCGCCGCCGACGACCTGCGCCGGTACTGGCAGCTCGCGGGCCGGTTCCGCGACGCCGAGGGCGCGTCCCCGGCCGACGTCACGGCGTCGTACAACACCTCGCCCGAACAGTCGCCGCTCGGCAGGAAGCTGACCAGCTCCGAGTTCGCCTACGACAACCTCCTGCCCGCGTACCAGAAGGCGAACGGCAAGCCGCTGAACGTGGCGCCGTACCCGACCGCCGCGAACGGGGACACCGGGCAGTACCGCCGGCCGTCGATGTTCCTGTCGGTCTCCGCGCGCAGCCAGCAGCAGGACGCGGCGGCGAAGCTCGTCGACTTCCTGGTCAACGACCCCGAGGTGGGCAAGATCGTCGGCACCGACCGCGGGCTCGCGCCGAACCTCAAGGTCCGCGCCCAGCTCGCGCCGTCCGCGAAGGGTGCCGACAAGACGCTCTACGACTACGAAGCCGCCCTCGAGCCGAAGCTCGGTGCCGCGCCGCCGGTGCCGCCCAAGGGCGCGGGCGCGATCCAGAAGCTCCTCCAGCGCACCTACGAGGAGGTCGCGTTCGGGCGGATGAGCCTCGACGACGCCGTCAGCCGGTTCATGTCCGAAGCCGAGAAGGGACTCAAGTAGCCGATGACGACCGTGCGCACCCCGGACCCGCCGATCGCCCCGGAGGCGGCCGCGGGGGTCCGGAGGCGGGACCGGCCGGCCGGGCGCCGCCGCAAGAGCCAGCCGGAGGCCTTCGCGTTCCTGACGCCCTGGCTGCTCGGCGCGGTGGCGCTGACCGTCGGCCCGATGGTCGTCTCGCTCTACCTGTCCTTCACCGACTACGACCTCTTCACCTCGCCGAAGTGGGTCGGCTTCGGGAACTTCGCGCACATGTTCACCGACGACGACCGCTACCTGCAGTCGGTGAAGGTGACGCTCATCTACGTCCTGGTCTCGGTGCCGCTGAAGCTCGCCGTGTCGCTGCTGGTGGCCATGCTGCTCAACACGCGCCGCGGCGGAGGCGGCTTCTACCGGGCCGCGTTCTACGCGCCGTCGCTGCTGGGCGCGAGCGTCGCGGCGGCGCTGGTGTGGCGGGCGCTGTTCATGGGCGGCGGCCCGGTGAACGAGGTACTGGCCTCTGTCGGCTGGCACACGCCGAGCTGGGTCGACGACCCCCAGTTCAGCCTCGCCTCGATCGTGCTGCTCGGGGTCTGGCAGTTCGGCGCGCCGATGGTGATCTTCTTGGCCGGGCTCAAGCAGATCCCGGCCGAGCTGCACGAAGCGGCCGCGATCGACGGCGCCGGCGCGTTCCGCCGGTTCCGGCACATCACGCTGCCGATGCTGTCGCCGGTGATCTTCTTCAACCTGGTGATGGAGGCCATCCACGCGTTCCAGGCGTTCACCCCGGCGTTCGTCATCGGCGGCGGCCGCGGCGGTCCGGCCGACGCGGACCTGTTCTACACGCTCTACCTGTTCGAGGTCGGCTTCCAGGACTTCCGCATGGGCTACGCGTCCGCGATGGCGTGGGTCCTGCTGGCGGTGATCGCGATCGTCACGGCGATCGTGTTCCGCACCGCGAAGCTGTGGGTGTTCTACGACGACGCCGGGGAGCGCTCATGACCGTGCTCCCGCGTTCGGCCCGCTCGGCCGGGTGGCACGTGCTGTGCCTGGTGATCGTCGCCGTGGTGCTGTACCCGCTGGTGTGGCTGGCGTTCGCGTCGGTCAAGCCGCCGGACGAGATCCTCTCGCGGCTGGCGCTGCTGCCGACGCGGTTCGTCTTCGACGGGTATTCGAAGGGCTGGGAAGGCGCGGCGGACGTCGGGTTCGGCCGCTTCTTCCTCAACTCGTTCCTCGTCGCCGGCCTGTCGGTGGCCGCGAACGTGCTGTCGTGTTCGCTGGCCGCGTTCGCCTTCGCGCGCTTGAAGTTCCGGTTCCGCGGCGCGCTGTTCGCGTTCATGATCACGACGCTGATGCTGCCCTACCACGTCACGCTCATCCCGCAGTACGTGATCTTCCAGCAGGCCGGCCTGGTCAACACGTTCGTCCCGCTGGTCCTGCCGAAGCTGCTGGCCACCGAGGCGTTCTTCGTGTTCCTGATCGTCCAGTTCATGCGCGGGATCCCGCGCGAGCTGGACGAGGCCGCGACCATCGACGGCTGCTCGGTCTACCGGACCTTCTGGCACGTCGTGCTGCCGCTGTCGAAACCGGCGCTGGTCACGACGTCGATCTTCACGTTCATCTGGACGTGGAACGACTTCTTCACGCAGATGGTCTACCTGAACGACACGGAGAAGTTCACCGTGCCGCTGGGCCTGCGGCTGTTCGTCGACACCAGCAGCGAGTCGAACTTCGGCGCGATGTTCGCCATGTCGGCGCTCGCGCTCGTCCCGATCGTGCTCTTCTTCCTCGCCTTCCAGCGCCTGCTGGTCGAAGGCGTCAGCACCAGCGGCCTGAAGGGGTGACGGCGATGCGCACCGCGAAGACGAAGACGCAGTGGCGAACCGGGCTCGGCGACTTCTCGGACTGCCTGCTGACGGGCCTGCTCGTCGCCCTCGCCTCGGTGCCGGCGGTGACGGCGGCCCCGGCGTTCGCGGCGGGCTGCCGCACCCTGGACCGGACGCGGCACGGCATCGGAAGTCCACTGTGGACGACGTTCTGGGCCGACTTCCGCCACGCCGCCCGGGGTGGGTTGCTCTTCGCCCTCGGTTGCCTCGTCGCTGGGGTGCTCTTCGCGGTGGACCTCGAAGTCGTGCGCTCGATGCCGGGCGCGGGGGTGCTCGGGCCCGCGTTGTGGGTCCTGGCCGCCGCGGTCGCCGTCGTCGCGCTGCGGACGTGCGAGGTGGTCGCGACCGAGTCGCTGTCCTGGCGGCGGGCGGTCGCGACGGCGGCCCGCGAGACCGCGGCGGCGCCGGGGAACGCCCTGCTCCTGGCCGGGGCGGCCGGCCTCGCGGTGGTGCTCGTCTGGATGCTGCCGATCCTCGCCCTGCTGGTGGCCGGGCCGCTGGCCCTGGCCGCGGTGGCGACCGGCGGGCCCCGATGATCCCGAGAGTCGTCGTTTTCGGCACGGCCGGCTACGCGCGCACGCACCTGCGCCGCGCCCGGGCGCTGCACGACCGGGGCGAGATCGTCCTGGCCGGCGCGTGCGACGTCCGGGAGCCGCCGGACGGGGCCGGCGAGCTGGTGCCGGTGTTCACCCGCGACCCGGCTGAGCTGCTGGCTCGCGTGCCGGCCGACATCGCCGTGGTGGCCACCCCACCGCACACGCACCTGCCACTGGCCCGCCTCGCGCTCGCCGCGGGCTGCCACGTGCTCGTGGAGAAGCCGCCGGTGCTCGACCTGACGGCGTTCGACGAGCTGACCGAGCGGGCCCGCGGCCGGGCCTGCCAGGTCGGGTTCCAGAGCTTCGGCTCGCCCGCCGTGCCGGTGATCCGGGCCGCGCTGGCCCGGGGCGCGATCGGGGCGGTCACCGGGGTCGCCGCCGCGGGAGCGTGGATCCGGCGTGACCGCTACTTCACGCGCTCCGCCTGGGCGGGCCGTCGCCGGCTCGAGGGGCGAGCGGTCGTGGACGGCGCGCTGACGAACCCGTTCGCCCACGCCGTCGCGACCGCCTTGCTGCTCAACGGCACGGCCGGCGCCCGGCCCGAGCGCGCGACCGTCGAGCTGTACCGCGCCCGCGACATCGAGTCGGACGACACGGCGTGCGCCCGCCTGTGCTTCGCCGGCGCGCCGGACGTCGTCGCGGCCGCGACGCTCGCCGCCGAAGCCGACCACGAGCCCTACGTGCTGATCCACGGCACCGAGGGCCGGATCCGGTGGCACTACAAGACCGACGTCGTCCTCATCGGCGGCGAGCCGGTGCCGGTCGGCCCGCCGGAAGACCTGCTGGCGAACCTCGTCGAGCACGTCCGCGACGGCGTGCCCCTGCTCGCTCCGCTGGCCGCCACCCGCGCGTTCACCGCACTGGTCGAGACGGTCCGCGACGCGCCCGAGCCGCGGCGGCTGCCCGGGGCCCGGGCGGTCGGCACCGGGCCGGAGCGCCGGTTCGTCGTGCCGGGTGTCGACCGGGCCGTCGACGTGGCGGCCGAACGGCTCGCGCTCTTCTCCGAGCTCGCCCTGCCCTGGACCCTCGCCCGAGAGGAGACGTGATGGTGACGCGCCGCTACGCGATCGTCGGCCTGGGGTCCCGCGCCCGGCTGTTCGCCCGCGCACTGGCCGGCTCGCCGCGAGCCGAGCTCGCGGCCTTCTGCGACCCCAGCGAAACCCGCATGCGCGTCCACAAAGGATGGATCGGCGCGTCGGTGCCGGGTTACCGGCCGGCGGACTTCGCGGCCATGCTGGAAAAGGAGCACATCGACGTCGTCGTGGTGTGCACGCCGGACCACACGCACGCGGACTACGTCGTCGCCGCGCTGCACGCCGGCTGCGACGTCGTCACCGAAAAGCCCATGACGACCGACGTCGACGGCGCGCGGCGCATCCTCACGGCCCGCCGGGAGACGGGGCGCTCGGTGCGGGTCGCGTTCAACTACCGGTACAACCCGGTGCACCGGCGCGTGCGCGAGCTGCTGGCCGCGGGCACGATCGGGGAGATCGGCTCGGTCGAGTTCAGCTGGCTGCTCGACACCGCGCACGGCGCCGACTACTTCCGGCGCTGGCACCGCGACAAGGCGAACTCCGGCGGCCTGCTCGTGCACAAGTCCGGCCACCACTTCGATCTGGTCAACTGGTGGCTCGGCAGCGGTCCCGAGACGGTCTTCGCGTTCGGCAGGCTGTTCTTCTACGGCGAGCGGAACGGCCGCCGGCCCACCGCCCCCGACGACCGTTTCGCGCTGGACCTCGAGGCCTCGCCCCTGCTGCGCGCGCTCTACCTCGACGCGGAGCGGGAAGACGGCTACGTCAGGAACCAGGACGTGTTCGCACCCGGCGTCACGATCGAGGACGACGTTTCGGTGCTCGTCCGGCACCGCGGCGGGGTGGTCCTGAACTACCACCTGCACGCGTATTCGCCGCGGGAGGGCTACCGCGTCGCGTTTTCGGGCAGCTCGGGGCGGCTCGAGCTGGAGGTCCGGGAGAACGAGTACCCGTCCGGTGCCGAGCCGAAAGCCGAGCCCGGACGCGCCCGGCTGACCGTGCAACGGCACTGGGAACCGCCGGAGGTCGTGCTCGACGAGGTCCTCGGCGAAGGCCACGGCGGCGGGGACGAGCGGATGCTCGCCGAGCTGCTCGGCGACGCCGGCCCGGACCCGCTCGGCTGCGCCGCCGACCACGAATCCGGCCTGCAGGCGCTGCTCACCGGGCTGGCGGCCAACCGGTCCCTGGCCACCGGCCTGCCGGTGCCGGTCGACGACCTGCTCGGCGAAATCGGGGAACCGGGGTGAGCCGGGCGGCCGTGGGCGACGGGACGCTGGCGCTGGCCGAAGACGACGGCCGGATGCGCGTCCACGTCGGCGACCTCGTCCTGGCGGAGTACGTCGTGGCGCCGCCGACGCCGGCCGGAGACTCGCCGAAGCCGTACCTGCACCCGCTGCGCACCACCGCCGGCGAGACCGTGACCGCGGTCCGGCCGCACGACCACACCTGGCACAACGGCCTGCAGTTCACCATGGCCCACCTCTCGGGGGAAAACTTCTGGGGCGGCCGGACGTACGTGCGCGGCCGCGGGTACACGCCGCTCGACAACAACGGCAGCGTCCGGCACGTCCGCTGGGAGAGCATCGTGACCGCGGCGGGGTCCTGCGAGCTGCGGCACGAGCTGGCCTGGCGCACCGCGGCGGGCCGGCGGTGGCTGACCGAGCACCGCACGCTGCGCTTCGGCGACGTCTCGGCGGACCGCTGGACCCTCACGTGGACGAGCCGGCTGCGCAACACCAGCGGCCGGGAGCTGCGCTGGGGCAGCCCGGTGACCGAAGGCCGCGAGACGGCCGGCTACGGCGGGCTGTTCTGGCGCGGGCCGCGCTCGTTCGTCGGCGGCACGGTCCGCACGTCCGACGGCCGCTCAGCCGAAAGCGCGATGGGGCACCGCGCCCCGTGGCTCGCGTTCACCGGCCGGCACGACGAGAGCCTCCGGACGTCGACGCTGCTGTTCGCCGACAGCCCGGCGAACCCCGGTTTTCCCACGGCCTGGTACGTGCGGGCCGAGCCGTTCCCGGTCGTCAGCTTCGCCGCGACCTACCACCGGCCGCGGCTGCTCGCACCGGGGGAGGAGCTGACGCTGACCCACCACGTCGTCGTCCTCGACGGCGATCCGGAGCCCGCCCGGCTGGCCGAGCTCGCGGCCCGGGCGGCCGAGTAGAAGGAGCCGACATGCGCTGGAAGGCCTTCGCGGGGTGCCTCGCCCTGCTCGGACTCACCCTCACCGCCGGGCCGGCGGAAGCCCACGGCCACGACCCGGGCCGCGTCGTGGCCGGCGCGCACGACGGCTGGGGCGCGGGGACGACCGGGGGAGCGGCCGCCGCACCCGGCGACGTCCACACGGTGTCGAAGCGCTCGGAGCTGGTGGCGGCGCTGGCATCGCATCCGGGCGCGCCGAAGATCGTCTACGTCCGCGGCACGATCGAGGGCAACGTGGACGCCGGTGACCGGCCGCGGACCTGTGCCGACTTCGCCGATCCCGGCTACAGCCTGCCCGCGTACCTGGCGGCGTACGACCCGGCGACCTGGGGGAAGGTCGAGCCTTCCGGACCGTTGGAGGAGGCCCGCGCCCGGTCGCAGGCGAACCAGGCGGCGCAGGTGGTGCTCGACGTCGGCCCGGACACGACGATCTACGGGCTCGGCGCGACTCTGCACGGCCTGACGCTGCGCGTCACCGGCGACAACGTGATCCTGCGGAACCTGCGGTTCTCCGACGCGCACGACTGCTTCCCGCAGTGGGACCCCCTCGACGGCGCCGACGGGAACTGGAACTCCGAGTACGACAACGTGGACCTGGTCGGCGTGACGCACGTCTGGGTCGACCACAACGAGTTCAGCGACGGCGGGAACGACGCGCAGCCCACCTACTTCGGGCGCAAGTACGAGGTCCACGACGGACTGCTGGACATCGTGAACGGCTCGGACCTGGTGACGGTGTCGGACAACCGGCTGCACGACCACGACAAGACGATGCTGATCGGCAACACCGACAAGCCCACCTACGACGTCGGGAAGCTGCGCGTCACCGTGCACCACAACCTGTTCTCGGAGATCGGGCAGCGCGCGCCGCGGGTGCGGTACGGGCAGGTGCACGTCTACGACAACCTTTACCTGGTGCGGGACCCGGCCGCCTACACGTATTCGCTCGGGGTGGGCGTCGAGTCGCGCATCTACGCGGAGAACAACTTCTTCCGGATCCCGGCCCCGGTTCCCCTGGGTGCGCTGGTCCACTATTGGAAGGGCACGGTGCTGCACGCGACCGGGACGCTGGTTTCCTCCGGTGCGGCGCTGCCCCGGCCGGTGGATCTGCTGGCGGAGTACAACGCGGCCGACGATCCGGATCTGGGCCCGGACGTGGGCTGGACGCCGACGCTGGTCGACCACCTCGATCCCACGTGGGCGGTGCCCGCGCGGGTGCTGCTCGGCGCCGGTCCCGTTTTCTGAAAACGGCGGGCATCCGGGCGACAGGGTGATCCCGGCGGCCGGTGACATTGACACGCCGAACCCGGGAACCGGAGACTGAGAAAGCGCTTTCAGCACTCGCCAGGACCCTTTTCCGCAAGGGAAGACCCAAGGAGTGATGAGCATGTCCCCGATTTCCCGGGCCGCGGTCGTCGCCGCGCTCGCGGTGTCCACCGTGATCGTCGCCGGCCCGTCCGCGAGCGCCGCCTCGTGGCCGAGTCCCACCGCCAGTCAGGCGGTCGGCGCGACCATCAAGGTCGCCAGCGGCACCTACGACGGCGGCCTCAAGCGGTTCTACGGCACCGGCGACCTCGGCACCGGCGGCCAGGACGAGGACCAGGGCCCGATCTTCGAGCTCGCCAACGGCACCACCCTGAAGAACGTCGTCCTCGGCAACCCGGCCGCCGACGGCGTGCACTGCCTCGGCACCTGCACGCTGCTCAACGTCTGGTGGGAGGACGTCGGCGAGGACGCCGCGACCTTCAAGGGCACCTCGGCGTCGCAGACCATGACGATCGACGGCGGCGGCGCGCGCAAGGCGTCGGACAAGGTGTTCCAGCACAACGGCCCCGGCACGATGTACATCCGGAACTTCCAGGTCAACGACTTCGGCAAGCTGTACCGCTCCTGCGGCAACTGCAAGACGCAGTACAAGCGCACCGTCGTCGTGGACAACGTCACCGCCACGGTGCCCGGCAAGGCACTGGTCGGCATCAACACCAACTACGGCGACACCGCGAAGCTGACCCGGATCACCATCGTCGGCGACTCGAGCCGCAAGATCGAGCCCTGCCAGAAGTACCAGGGGGTCACCAGCGGCGAGCCGACCAAGACCGGCAGCGGGCCCGACTCGACGAACTGCCTCTACACCACCGCCAACATCACCTACCAGTGACCGGCCGGGGGTGCCGTCCACCGTCCGGCACCCCCCAGGAGGCGTCATGTTCACGACCCTGTTCCTCGCCTCGGTGCTCACCGGGGCCACCCTGTGCCCGTCGGCCGCGGCGAACGTCGTCGTGGCCGGGGACGGCTCCGGGAACTACCGCACCGTCCAAGCCGGAATCGACGCGGTTCCGGCCGGCGGCACGGTCTCGGTGAAGCCGGGGACCTACCGCGAGGTGATCACCGTGCCCGCGGCGAAGACCGGGATCACCCTGCGTGGCACCACCGGCAAGGCCGCCGACGTCGTGGTTGACTACGACAACGCGAGCGGGACCAAGAAGCCCGACGGCACGACCTACGGCACCACCGGCAGCGCGACCGCGACCATCGCCGCGAACGGCTTCACGGCGAGCGCGCTGACCTTCCGCAACTCCTTCGACCGCAAGGCCCACCCGGAGATCACCGCCACCCAGGCGGTCGCGGTCAAGACCACCGGCGACCGGATGGTCTTCGACAACGTCACGTTCCTCGGCCACCAGGACACGCTCTACGCCGACACCGCGGCGGTCGGCACAGCGGGACGTCAGTACTACCGCGCGTGCGCGATCAGCGGCGACGTCGACTTCCTCTTCGGCCGCGCCACCGCCGTGTTCGACCGGGCGACGATCACCGCGCTCGACCGAGGCTCGAACCCCAACGGCTACCTGACGGCGGCGAGCACCCGGCGGACCACCGCGTACGGGTTCCTGATCGTCGGCAGCAAGGTGCTCAGCCCGGCGGCCGGCGCCACCTTCTACCTGGGCCGGCCGTGGCACCCCGGCGGGGACGTCGACGCGATCGCGCAGGTGGTCGTCCGCGAGACGGTGCTGGCCGTTGCGATCAAGCCCACGCCGTGGACGGACATGTCCGGCTTCTCGTGGAAGGACGCCCGGTTCGCCGAGTACCGCAACACGGGGCCGGGCGCGGGTACCGGAACGGACCGGCCACAGCTGACGGCGGCCCAGGCCGCGACGTACACGGCGCAGCACTACCTCGCGGGCGGCGACGGGTGGAACCCGGTGCATTGAGGCCCGCCGATCGATGTGCCGGGGTTCGATCCGGCTCCTGACCGGACGAACCCGGTCCGCGAGTCGAAACCCTTTCACCGGGCCGGTTCCCCGAACGTCCGAGCCTCTTCCTCGGCCGCGGCCAGCTCGCTCGCCGCCGCCGTCGCGTCCCCCGGGCCGCCGCGCCGGGCCAGTGCTTCCGCGTGGCGGCGGCGGGAGAACACCACCGCCGGCCAGTGGGCCAGGGCCAGGTTGTGCTGGACCGCCGCCCGCAGGTGGGCGACCGCGCGGTCCAGGTCGCCGGTCGTCAGGGCCGCTGTGCCCAACGGGTAGTGGATCGAGCCGAAGCACGCGATGGCCAGGCTCGCCATCGCCGGCAGGTGGCCGAACGGGCGGAGCAGCTCGGAAACCCGCGTCGCCGTCTCCGCGTCGCCCAGCAGGTAGGCCGTTTCCGCCACGCCGCACAGGGAGATCAGCCACGTGCTCGACCGCGGCAGCGCGCCCAGGTCCTCGCCGCACAGGCGGGCCAGCGCTCCCGCGGCCGTCCGGCGGTCGCCCGACGAAGCGGCCGCCACGGCCAGCGCCGCGTAGTACGAGTTGTCGATCGGGCTGAGCGTGGGGGAGTGCATCAGCCCGTCCAGCACCGGCACCAGCTCGCCGAGCCGGCCCTGGAACCACCGGATCGCCACCAGCTGCGCGCCGTACCAGCCGAGCGCGTCCAGGTCACCGGCCGCCTGGCCGAGCTCCGCGCAGGCCTGGGCCCCCTGCTCGGCCTCGCGGAACCGGCCCGCGCGGATGGCGAGCATGACCTTGAGCGCGTCGGCGACGAACCCCGCGGCCAGGTGCTTGCGCGCCGCCAGGAGGTCGTCGAGTTCGCCGAGCCGCCGCTGGGCGTGCGGGTCGCCGGCCAGGAACAGGTCGACGGTGTCCCACAGCACGCCCATCACGAGGTCGGTGCGCCGCCCGGACCGCCCGCTCACCCCGACCAGCTCGGTGGCCAGCGCGTGCCGCCGGGCCGTGTGGTCCGGGCCGAGCAGGCAGTGGTGGGCCAGGCTCAGCGCCTCGGCGTGCGCGACCGGGTCGCCGGCTTCCCGGGTTTCCGCGGCGATGGCGAGGATCCGGTCGTGCGTGACGGCCTGGTAGTCCTCCTCGCCCGCGAGCCGGGTCCGCAGCCGGCGGGCCACGGCCGACGCCGGGTCCACCTCCGCCAGCGCGTGCCGCAGGCGGGTCAGGAGCAGCTCCGACGCGGCGGCCGTCCGGTGTTCGTGCACCCACACCCCGCCCAGCCCGAGCGCCGCGCGGGCGAGCGCGTCGGCGTCCCCGGCCTGCTCTGCACGGCGGTAGGCGGTCTCGAAGTGCTCGCGGCTGGTCCGCAGGTCGCCGTCCTCCAGCAGGGCGTGCTCGCCGGCGGCCAGCGCGTCGTCCGGGACGGTCACCACGGTTCCGGGCCGCGCCGGGAGCAGGCCCGGGTCGTGGGCGAGCACCTGCCGGTGCACCTGGGCCAGCACCGGCGAGGGCTCCACGCCGGACGCGGTGATCAGCCCGTGCCGGGCCCGGCGGAACGCTTCCAGCGCGTCGCCCTGGCGCCCGGCGCGGTAGAGCGCCGTCATCAGCTGACCCCACAGCCGTTCGTGGCCGGGGAAGGCGGCGGTCAGCGACTCCAGCTCGGCGATCAGGCCGGTGTCCTCGCCGGTGGCCAGGTCGGCGTCGATCCGGTCCTGGACGGCGTTGTGGCGCAACCGTTCCAGCCGCAGCCCCTCGGCGCGGAGCGGCTCGACGCCGGGGAATTCCTCGTACGCTTTCCCGCGCCACAGCGCCAAAGCCGCGGTCAGGCGCTCGCGGGCGGCGGCGGGTTCACCGGCGGCGAGCGCGCGACGTCCTTCGGCGGCGAGCTGCTCGAACCGCGCCGCGTCGAGGGCCTCGGGGGCCAGGCGCAGCACGTAGCCCGGCGAGCGGGTCAGGATCAGGCGGCCGTCCACGGAACCGCGCAGCCGCGACAGGTACGTCCGCACGGTCCGGTCCGCGTGGTCGGGTGGCCGCTCGCCCCACAGCGCGCGGCCGAGCGCGGGGACGCTCACGACGCGCCCCGACTCCGCCGCCAGCACGGCGAGCAGGGTCCGCAGGCGCGGCCCGCCGACGTCGCGCGGCGCACCGCCGATCCGGACCTCGAACGGTCCCAGTACTCCGAGGTCCACCCCGCCGGTGGTGTTCCCGACCATCCCCGCCCCTCTGCCGCGGACGCGTCCGCGCTCAGGCGTACAGGAGCGGGGTCGGCCGCGCGAGATACGTCGACAGGATGGAAAAGCCGCGACGGTTAAGTGTCGATCGACGGCGGCCGGACCCGGCCGCCGTCGATCAAGGGACCCGCGGCCGTCGGTTGTCCGGGCGGACGTCCGGGAAACGCACGATTCGAGGCCCGGCCGGGGGTTTCCGCCGTCGCGGGGGCGGGTGCCGCACGGGTGGCGACCGGTGCCGTCACGGGTCCCTCGGCCGCCGGGAAAAGCACTACTTACGGCCGTCCGCACCAGGGCGACGGCGAGCAGGACCGCCCGCGTGCGCCTCCTCGGTGGCCCGGTGACGCCTACGTGATCGGCACGGTGGCGACGCAGGACGTCGTGCCGTTGTCGAACGTCGTGGCCGCGGTGCCCCGCGCGGTGGCCGGGATCGCGAGCCCCGCCGGCAGCGACGCGGTGCCGTTCGTCGCCGGGCCGATCCGGGTGTAGACGGTGTGCGTGCCCAGCCCGTCCTGGTAGGAGATCCGCAGCGACTGCGTGCCCGAGTCGCCGATGTACGGGCCCGACGTGGTGATCGAGCCGAGCGGGTGGTGGTAGCCGCCGGAGGTTTCGTACCGCAGCGTGAACGTCCCGCTGAACCCGGCGGCGTGGCAGACACTCGTGACCTGCTTGACGTTCGCCGCCTGTGCCGGGGCCGCCAGCGTCGTGGCCAGCATCGCGACGAGCCCGGCTCGCACCACTGTCTTCATCTGATCCCTCGCTCTCGGTCGGGGCCATCCTGCCGGATCGGGCTTCCGTCCCGCTTCCCTCCGGAGGCGGTGCGGACGAGCAGGACCGGGCACGCCGCGTGGTGCAGCAGCGCCTGGCCGGTGGACCCGAGCAGCAGCCCGGGGAAACCGCCGCGGCCGCGGTCGCCGAGGACGACCAGCTGGGCGGACCCGCTGCGCTCGATCAGTTCGCGCCGCGGGTGGGCGTGGACGACGACCTGCTCGACCGCGAGGTCGCCGAGGTCGTGGTCGTGGAGCCGTTCACCGAGCAGCCGGCGCCCGGCGTCGGCGACGCAGCGCGGGTCGGGCCGCGGCGGCGGGGCGTCGGTCCAGGCGTGCAGCACGACCAGCGGTGCGCGGCGGACGCGGGCTTCGGCGAGCGCCGCCGCGAGCACGCGGGTGCCGGCTTCGCTGCCGTCGATGCCGGTGACGACCGGGCGTTCGCCCGCGCCGGGCTCGTCCCAGCTGTCCCCGCGGACGACGACGGTGTCGCAGCGCGCGTGGGTCCCGACGGCCGCGGCGACCGAGCCCGCGAGCAGGCTGGTGAGCCGCCCGTGCCCGGCGGAGCCGACGACGAGCAGGGCGGCCGCCCGGGACGCTTCGATCAGCGCCTGGGCGGCGCGGTCGGGGTCGAGCCGGGTCGTCGCGCCGGGAACCCCTTGCGCGGCGGCCAGTTCCCGCGCGATGCGCAGGGCTCGCCGGCCGCGGGCGCGCAGGGCGTCGACCATCTCCTCCGGCGGCGGCACGACGCCGCCCGTGAGCAGGGCCGGGACGTCGAGGGCGTGCACGATCTCCAGGGCCGCGTCCCGCAGGCAGGCGGTTCGCGCGGCCCACCGGACGGCGTCCAGGGACTCGGCCGACCCGTCCACCCCGGTGACGATCGGCGGCGCGGCTGCAGCGGTCATCGGCCGACTCTATGCCCGCCCGGGGCGTCCCGGGCCCGGAACGACGACGTCCTGGCCGGTGCCCAGACTATTTGAACGTGTTCAACTCTTTCGGTACCGTGATGGTGGGCGGACTGTGAAGGGGGATTTCATGAAGGTCGTGCTACCCGGTGGCACCGGGCATCTGGGGCGGGTGCTGAGCCGCCGGCTGGCCGCACGCGGGGACGAGGTCGTCGTGCTGACCCGGCGGGACGTCCCACCGGAACCGGGGGTGCGCCACGTCCGCTGGGACGGGCGGGCGGCGGGGCCGTGGACGGCGGAGATCGACGGCGGCGACGTCGTGCTCAACCTGGCCGGCCGGTCGGTGAACTGCCGGTACACCCGGGCGAACCTGCGGGAGATGTGGAACTCGCGGATCGATTCGGCACGGGTCGTCGGCGGCGCGATCGAGCGGGCCGCGCGGCCGCCGCGGGTCTGGCTGCAGATGAGCACGGCGACGATCTACGCGCACCGGTTCGACGCCCCGAACGACGAAGCCACCGGCGTGCTCGGCGGCGGCGAACCGGGCGCGCCCGCCTACTGGGCCTACAGCGTCGACCTCGCCCGGGCGTGGGAGCGCGAGCAGGAGGTGGCGGACACGCCGCACACCCGCAAGGTGGCGCTGCGGACGGCGATGGTGATGAGCCCGGAGCCCGGCGGCGCGTTCGCGATGCTGCTGCGGCTGACACGGCTGGGCCTGGGCGGCCCGGTCGCGGGCGGGGCCCAGTACCTGTCGTGGATCCACGAGGACGACCTGGTCCGCGCGATCGACTTCCTGATCGCGCGGGAGGACCTGAGTGGCCCGGTGAACCTGGCGGCCCCGGAACCGTTGCCGTACCGGGACTTCCTGCGCTCCCTGCGCGAGGCGGCGGGGGTCCGGTTCGGCCTGCCGGCGACGAGGTGGATGGCGGAGATCGGGGCGTTCGTGCTGCGCTCGGACACGGAGCTGCTGCTGAAGAGCCGCCGCGTGGTCCCAGGGCGCCTCCGGGACGCGGGGTTCGGCTTCGACCACCCCGAGTGGGCCGGGGCGGCGGAAGACCTGCTCCGGGGTCCACTGAGGACGGTCGGCTGAGGTTGTGGCCCGCCGCCACCGAGCGTCCTCAAAGGACGGTCAGCTGACCGCAGCGTTGTCCCGCAGCCGTCTCAGCATCAGGGCGAGGTGCAGCCGGAACCGACCCGCAGGGGAGTCGACCTCGAAGCCGAGGACCGCTTCGGCGCGGGCCAAGCGGGCCGGCATCGTGCTGTGGTGGCGGTGCAGCACCGCCGCGGCCTTGCGGGCCGAGCCGGTCGCGCACAGCGCGTCGAGTGCCGCCAGGGTGTCGTCGCCGTGGGCTTCGGCCGCGAGCCGGTCGAGCGCTCGGACGTCGGGCAGCTCGGCGAGGTCCGGCCCGTCGAGCCGGCCGGCGAACGCGACCAAGCTGCCGAGCCGGTCCCACCACACCACCGGCTCGGAACCCGCCGTGAAGCGCAGCGCCGTCCGGGCGGCGGCCCAGGAACGGGCCGCGTCGATGGCCGGCAGCTCCGGGCCGATGCCCGCCCGGCCGCCGTCCGGAAGCGGGCCGGGTACGGCGTCCAGCAGGATCGCGCGTACCCCGCCCAGCTGCGCCGCACGTCCGGCGAGCCCGTCGACGCCGGTGCCCGCCAGCACCCGGAACCGCGCCGCCGGGGAGATCCCCAGCAGGTGCAGGGCCCGCGACCGCTCGGCCGTCCCGGCGTCCTCGGACAGCACCAGCTCGACCAGCGCGGGGTCGCCGAGCTCGGGCCGGGGCACCCCGCCCTGCTCCAGCAGGATCGCGGTGGCGATCGCGAACCGTTCCAGCAGCATGTCGTCGAGCGGAGCCGGTGCGCCGCCCCGGGCCACCCACACCTCGACGCCGCCCTCGAGCCGGCGGACGGCCGCTCCCGCCGGCGCCGTGCCGGGCGTCGTGACGCCGTGGCCCGGTTCCGCGCGCAGCGACAGGCCCTGCCCGGGCGCGTGCACGCCGACCGGGCAGCCGGCGAGCTCGGCCGTGCTGCCCACCAGCGCGTCCAGGCCGGCGTGGCCGGTGATCAGGCGATCGAAGAACCCGGATCACCCGCACGGCGTTCTCGGCGTCGGCGTCGAGCCCGGACAGGCGCAGCAGCAGCCCCTTCATGCCGTCACGATAGGCGCGGCCGCCGCCGGATGGCGAGCTTCGGAGCGGCAACGCCCGCCGCGTGGCGGTGGCCGGGACCACCTCCGGCGGCCCAAGATCGGGGCATGACCTACGCGATCGATCCCGAGCTGGTGCCCTGGCTGGACATGCTGCCGGCCGTGACCCTGACCGACTACGAGGCCCTGGTCGCCGCGCGCTCCTCGATGGGGGAGCTGGGCGAGGTCCTGCCGGCCTACGAGCCGGCGAACCCCATCGACGTCCGCGATACGACCGTGCCGGGGCCGTCGGACGCGCCGGAGGTCCCGGTGCGCGTCTACTCCCCGGCGAACCGCACCGGCGCGGTGCCCGGCCTGCTCTACATCCACGGCGGCGGGTTCGTCCTCGGCGACCTGGACATGTTCCACGCGTCGCTGCTCCGGCTGGTCGACGAGCTGGGCATCGTGATCGTGTCGGTCGATTACCGGCTGGCGCCGGAGCACCCGTTCCCGGCGCCGGTCGAGGACTGCTACGCGGCTCTGCAATGGGTCGAGGCCAAGGCGGCGGAGCTGGGCATCGACCCGGCGCGGATCGGCGTCGGCGGCGAAAGCGCGGGCGGCGGCCTCTCGGCGGCGGTGGCGCTGCTGGCCCGCGACCGCGGCGGCCCGGCACTCTGCTTCCAGTACCTCGGAATCCCGGAGCTGGACGACCGGCTCGACACGCCGTCGATGCGCGCGTACACCGACACGCCGCTGTGGAACCAGCCGAACGCGGTGTTCAGCTGGACCAGCTACCTCGACGCGGAACCCGGCGGCGACGACGTTTCGCCGTACGCCGCGCCGGCCCGGGCAGCGGATCTGGCCGGGTTGCCGCCGGCGTTCGTCACGACGTGCCAGTTCGACCCGTTGCGGGACGAAGGGATCCAGTACGCGCAACGCCTCGCGCACGCGGGCGTGGCGACCGAGCTGCGCCACTACCCGGGCACGTTCCACGGGTCGGGGATGGTCGAGACGGCGGCGATCTCCCGCCGGATGTTCGCCGACGAGGTCGACGCGCTGCGCCGCGGGCTGCGGGTGAGCGTGGGCTGAGCCGATCGTGAGCGGAAAACCGGGTTCCAACCCTGTTTCCCGCTCACGACCACGGTAGGAAGGGAGCATGAAGACTTCCGTCGGGTTGCTGCATCCCGGAGCCATGGGCGCCGCCGTCGGGGCGGTGCTCACCGCCCGGGGGATCCGGACCTCCTGGCTCCCCGCCGGCCGCGGCCCCGCGACGCGCCGCCGGGCCGAGGACGCCGGGCTCACCGAAGCCGAAGACCTCGCCGGGTGCGACGTGATCCTCAGCATCTGCCCGCCCGCCGCCGCGCTCGACGTCGCCCGGAGCGTCGCCGGGTTCACCGGCGTCTACCTCGACGCCAACGCCATCAGCCCGCGGCACGCGACCGAGATCGCGCGGATCCTGGACAAGGCGACCGTCGCCGACGGCGGGATCGTCGGCCCGCCGCCGCGGCAGGCCGGGACCACCCGGCTCTACCTGTCCGGGCCCGCGACCGCCGTCGCACCCCTGGAAAGCCTGTTCGCGGGCACCGATCTCCGGCCCGTGGTGCTGGACGGCCCGGTCGGGACGGCGTCGGCGCTCAAGCTTGCCTTCGCCTCCTACAACAAGCTCACCTTCGCGCTGGCCGCGCAGTCCCACGCCTTGGCGGAGCGCCACGGCGTCGGCGGCGAGCTGCGTGAGCTCGCCAGCGAACACACGGCCAGCGGCAACAGGATCGCGACGACCAGGCCGTACTGCGCGCCGTACGCGGCGAGGACGCCACCGAGCGCGTAGTTCGAAC
>NZ_JBEXVF010000016.1:0-175654 GCF_040629235.1 Amycolatopsis sp. NPDC005961
AAGCTCTTGATGGGGGTGACCCTGGTGCTGGTCGCCGACGGCGTGCTGTCGAGGGGGCACCGAAACCGCATCTTGACGGCGGCGATCGACGCCGTCCCCCTCCGCGCCGGAGGGGGACGGCGAGGCCCTGGTCAGCGGGTCAGCTGCCCGAGGTGACGGGCGTCTTCGACACCCCCTTCCCGCCGGTGGCCGTGTTGGACGCGCCGACGACGTTCGGCGACTTCTGCGAGACGCAGCTGCTCTGGTTCGTCGAGTTGATCCCGTAGCCCTGCGCGTTCGTCAGCGTGAACGTGTTCTTGGTGAACGTGTTCCCGCAGCCGGTCTTGCCCCACACGTTGTGCGTCTGGAAGCCGTCGAGGTACGGGTGGGTGACCTTGTTGCCGGTGATCAGGTACTCGTCGCCCTTGACGTCGATGGTCGAGTCGCCGGAGTTCTGGTTCTTCTCGCCCGTCCCGTCGAGGGTGTTGCCGGAGACGACGCCGTCGTGCGTGCCTTCCTTGATGTCGACGCCCTCGGCCGCGACGTTCGGGCCGATCCGGTTGTCGAGCACCTGGACGTAGTTGCTCGCGTCCGGGTCCTTGCCACCGTTCGCTCCGTAGCACTCCCAGTTGCTGTTGGCCGAGCCGAGGTACACGCCCTCGCCGTAGCCCGGCTCCTCCTTTCCGGTGTTCGTGACGGTCGAGTTCTTGATCACGCCGTACGCGCTGCCCTTGCGGAAGTGCACGCCTTCGTAGCCGATGTCGTGCACGGTCACGCCGTCGATGGTGACGTGCGTGGCGCCGTCGAGGACGATGCCCTTCTTCGCATCGGCGACGGTGAAACCGGTGAGGTTCCAGTAGCTCGCGCCTTGCAGCCACAGGCCGTAGCCGGTCTGGCCGGACGGGCAGTCGGTGTCACCGGGGTTGAACAGCGGGTCGTGCAGCACGGCCTTCGCGCTGCCGACGAGGGTGATCGGAGCCGACGCGGTGCCGGGCCGGGTCGCCACGAACTGGCCGCTGTAGTCGCCGTCGGCCAGCTTGATCGTGTCGCCCGCCTTCGCCGCGGACAGCGCCGCCGAGAGCTGGGCGGCCGTGGTGACGTCGATCGTCGTGGCCGCGGGGTGCACGAGCTGCCCGATCAGGGACGGCGCCGCGAGGGTCTTGAACATCGATGCGGTCCTTTCAGCCGAGGTTCTTGAGGAACAGGGACTTCGCGGTGCTGGTCTTCGTGTCGTCGACGCCGTGCCCGCCGGTGTAGTCGCGCTGCTCGTTGTGCGCCCAGTCGGTGATCGGCTTGCCACCGACGTCCAGGTGATGGAACGCCGAGCCGTCCCAGCCGAACTGGTAGATCTTCGTGTGGTCGGGGTAGTACGGCGTGTCCGCCGCGCCCGCGGTGACCTGCTTGGTCATCGTGTTGTTGAAGAAGACGTTGCGCGGGCCGGAAGAACCGGACCACTTGACCGCCTTCTGGCCGGTCGACCAGTAGATCGGGAACCACGTCGAGTCGTCGGGCGCGTCACCGCCTTCGTCGCCGCAGTGCGCCGTGCAGTTGCCCGAGCGGTGGGCGTAGGACACCTTGTTCGTGTTGTTCTCGAACAGGTTGTTGCGTTCGTAGCCGCCGTGGATGTTGAAGTCGGAGTCGATGTCGTTGCCGATCACGACGTTGCCCGACGCCGACCACTGGAACGTGAAGTGCCGCAGGTCGCGGGTTGTGTTGCCGGCGTAGAGCGAGTCCCAGACACGGGAGCCGCGGAAATAGCCGTTGCCGCCCTTGCCCTTGTTCCACGAGCCGTCCAGCTCGTTGTTCACGATCTGGAGGTTCTTGGCCTCCTCGGTGACGATCGGGTGCGACCCGGTCATCGTCGCGTGCGTGTTGCGGACCCAGGAGTTGGCGGCCCACTTGAACACGATGCCCTGCATGGCCAGGCTCGGCGCGAGGTTGCCGTAGTTGTCCTTGGCCTGGGTCTCGGTGACGCCCGGCGGCGCGACCTGGCCGTAGGTGAAGTCCTCGAAGCCGACCCCGACGATCGGATCGATGATCGGGGACGCCTTCGACGCGTAGGTCGAGCCGTCGATCGGCGCCGAACCGTCCGATGTGGAGTCGACCGGGACGTCGTACTCGAGCGGCTTGTCGATCGACACCGTGTGGTTCTTGGTGTCGATCGCGGTGATGGTGAACCACTGCTGGCGCATGTGCAGGTTCTGCAACGGCCACGTCGTGGGCACGGCGTTCATCGACTGGTAGAACTTCATGGTGTTCGCGGCCCGGATGTTGATGAAGCCGCCGACCTTCATGTTCGTGGTCTTGGCGCTGGTGGCCAGGTAGACGGTCTTGTCGCCGGTGCGCGCCGCGAAACCCTTGTCACCGGGCTTCTCGCGCAGCTTCGCGCCCGCCTTCCAGTGCACGTTGATCGTGCCCTCGAAGATGTCCTTCCGGTTGGCCGGGGCGGAGTTGTATTCGCTGGCGTAGCTGGGATCGACGCCGCGCGACTGGACGCGGAAGAGGCCGCGGCCCGGCCACAGCCAGCCGCCCGAGCCGTCCTCGTACGTCATTTCGTGCTGGTCCCACTGGTCGCCGTCCGGCGTGACGAAGTCGTACTGGGTGTTCTTGTCGGGGGCGTAGACGAACTTCGTCTTGTCCATGCCGGCGCCGCGCAGGATCAGGTAGTTCGCGTCGACGTGGATCTCGTGGGTGACGTTGAGCGTGCCGGACGGGAAGGTGATCAGGCTCAGCTTGGTGTAGCTCGCCGACGGCGAGCACGAGGCGTGGATCTTGTCGATGGCCGCCTGGATGCCGGCGGTGTCGTCGGCGCCGTCGTCCGGCTTCACCTTGTACGTACTGGCAAGTTGCGCCGCGGTGATCTGGCAGGTCGCGCTGGGATTGACGGAGCCCGGGCCGGGCAGGTCCTGTCCGCCGCGGAAACCGGCTTTGCTCCAGTCGTAGAGGCCCGGCACCGGCGCCGCGCGGTTGCTCGCCGAGGTGTCGAGGGCGGTCAGCGCGCCGGGGCCGGGCGCGGCGACGGCAGACCCTGAAGGCCCGGCGACGCCGAGGGTGGCGCAGACGAGCACCGCGAGGGTCGCGGTTGTTTTGTGGCGTGACAAAGAGACCTCCGAAAATGGGGGACCCGAGCCGACGGTCAGGTGGCAGTGCTGCCCGGGTGATGGGTGATGAGCGGGGGCGAGACGTCAGCGGCTGCTGGATTTCCTGCCCGCGATGAGTGCGGGGGCGAAGGCCGGTCTGCTCAAAGCTCCTCCATGGCTTGCTGGTGTGCACCAGGACTGCGTGAAGGCGGCGGTGACGGAAACGCTACAGCGTGTCCCCCCGTTAGTAAAGTTACTTTCCAAACTAAGTCCGGCGACCGTCCCGAGCCAGTCATTTGACGGGCGCTATGCGCCGGAGCCTCGGTGAAGATCCCGGCATGCCCGCCGTGACCTCGTCGACCGCATCCAGGCCGGAAACGGTGCACGGCCCGTCGGGGCTGGTTCGTGCCGGGCTGGCGCTGGCCGCGGTGGGTGCGCTCGTCGTGGTCGCGCTGGACGTGTTTCCGGCCGCGACGCCATGGAACCCGCTCCGCGACACCGTGAGCCAGGCGCAGTGGGGCTCGGGGCTGTTCCGGCCGGCCGTCGCCAGCGTGGCGGCGGGATCCGCGGCGGCGCTGACGCACGCTCGTCGAGGCGGCGACGGCCCGCGCTCCTGCCTACCGCTGGACGGCCCCGCTGCCCACCGGTCCGGTGGCCCAGTCGTTCCGCGCCCGTATCGCCATGCGCAGGGCGCACCTACCCTGGAATCAGATGTCGGACTCGAACCGGTGACGAGCCCAGGTCCGCGCGGCCGCCGTGACGGCAACTTCAGGCGGTAAGAGCTGGGGGAGCGCTGGGGAATCGGCCATCGATGAAGATCTGAAAGAGCTCCGGTAGCTCGGCTGGGAGTGGCTTGTCCGTGCACTTGGCCAATGCGGCGGCAGGCCACCAGCGGTGTTCGATGAGGCTGGCTGCGGACTCTCGGCGGCCGACGCCGCGAGGTCATGAGCGACGACGCCGTCAGCCTGAGCAGCGGTGCGAAAGTGTGCGCGGAACGGGTGAGCGAGTCGTCAGAGCGTGGTCAGCGAGCGTGTCCGGGGCGGCCGGGCGACGAAGATTCCCCCGGCCGCCCGGACAGGCTCCGACCGGGACTCAGGACAAGATCGCCTCCGGTAGGAAGCCTCCGACTGGGCCGCGAACAGCGCTGTCGAGCAGTTCGCGCAGCCGCTCGGCGGGCACGGGCACGGAGGGCGTGTCGGCGAACCAGTGCTGCAGTTCTTCCATCGTGGGGTTCTCCGGCGGCTGCCCGGGCATGTACGGCTGCGTGTAGGCGGGCGTGCCGGGCTCGAAGCGCCAGCTGTCCGCGAGCGGGCCGGCGTCCACGGTGTCGTAGCCGAGGGCGTCGAGCAGGGCGGTGGCTTCGGCGTTCGCCTCGGGGAAGTCCCCGGCGATCGGCAGGGCGCTGCGGTCGGGCGCGCCGGCCGGGCGGGCCAGCACGCGCAGGCTGCTGAAGATGATGTTGTTGCTCGCCTTGACCACGTGCGCGCCGGCCAGATGGCGCTGCACGAGGGCGCTGGAGGTCAGTTCGCCGCTGTCGAGCACCGGGATCCGGCCGTCGCGCTGCGGGTAGTAGTTCATCGTGTCGAGGACGGTCTTGCCGGCCAGCGCTTCGGCGGGCAGGCGGTCGTAGGCCACCAGAGGGATGGTCGCCACCACCAGGTCGCCGGCGGCTGCGGCCTCCGCGGGGGTGGCCGCCCGTGCGCCGTCGCCGAGCTCGCCCACCAGGTCAGCCAGCGTTTCGGGGCCGCGGGAGTTGCTGAGGACGACCTCGATCCCGGCGGCGATGGCCAGGTGCGCGAGGGTGCCGCCGATCATGCCGGCGCCGATGAAGCCCAGGGTTTTCGTCACGGTGTCTCCGTTCTTACGATAACCGACATGTGTCGGATATCCAGCGTGTGTTGCCAAAGGTACACTGACTGCGTGGTGACGTCCCCCAGCCCCGCTCCCGACCGCCGCGTCCGCCGCAGCCAGGCCGCGCTGCAGCAGGCGTTGCTGGAACTCGTCGAAGAAACCGACCTGACGCAGCTCACGGTGGCCGACGTCGCCGAGCACGCGGACGTCAACCGGTCGACCTTCTACGCGCACTACCGCGATGTCCACGAGCTGGCCGAAGCCGCCTGCACGGCGATGATCGACGATCTTCTCGACTCTCTGGCGGCCGTCGGCCCCGAGGATCCGGACGCCTGCCCGTCACCCGCCCTGACGAGGTTCTTCGCTCATCTCGCCGAGCACGCCGGCCTGTATCGCAGCCTCCTTGGCCCGGGTGGCAGCGCCCGCGTCCTCGCCCACCTTCTCGCTCGCGCGACGGCGACGATCCACGCCTCCGCTTGCGTGCTGTCCGGCGCGGACTCGGCCGACGACGACTACGACGTGCCTGCCGGGTTCGCCGCCGGCGGCCTCGTCGGAGTCGCGGTCGATTGGCTGGACCGCGGGTGTCCTCGCGCGCCCATCGAGATGGCGGTTCTCACCAAGCCGCTGGTGCTGCACCTCGCTCCGGCCTTGTGAACCGGCGCGCCGACAACGGCGGGGGCAGGTTGTTCTGTGTCGTCCGAAGGCGGATCGCGTGGTTGCGGGTCGCGGTCGAGGCGATCGCCGGTGCCGCCATCGCTCACCAGCTCGTACCGGGCGCACCCACCTGGGCCGCCGCGCTGTTGTTCATGGCCGCGCTGACCGCCGTGAACTTGTATACGGTGAAGTCGTTCGGGCGCTTCGAGTTCGCACCGCTGCTGCGCGAGGGCGGCCGGTTGTGCTGCGCAGTGCGTCGCGTTGCTACGGACCGGTTGCGGATCATGGTCGCCATGACCGCGCCCATGATCCGGACGCGGGTCGGCGTCCTGGCGGCGGCGATCGCGATCGGCGCCGGAGTCGGGCTCGCCACGCCGCTGGGCTTCGCGCACCTCGCTGCGGCCCACCCCGCAGGAACGGCTCGGGCGACGATGGGTGCTGCCGAGGTTGGCCGTGAACTCGGCGATGCGGGCGGCCCCCTGCTGGTCGGCGTGCTCGCCGCGGCGGCCACCCTGGTGCCGGGTTTCCTGATCTCGCCGCGCTCCTGGTTGTGGCCGCGCTGGCGGTCGTCGGCGTACGGATGGGAGCGCCTGCGTGACCGGCTCGCCGCAGGCGCGGGTCAGCGGTGATGAGCCAGCCGGAGATAGGTTTCCTCCGCGCCGGATTCCGGCTCGGTGTGGATCACGGCTTCGGCGAGTGCGGTTGCTAGCCGCCGAAGCCGCTGCCGACTGGCCCGTCCGACGTGGACGGCGACGAGATGTGACGCGCGATGGCCGTCCACATCGCCTGCGGAGTTGGACCAGCCGCGGGTCCTGGAGTTCAAGCAGCAGGTGCTCGACGACTTCGGCGCCCGGCCGCACTGCCGCACTGCCGCCGCCGGCCCGTCGCCGCGGACCTGCCCGACGACTGGCCCATCGCGCTGGAGCGGGCGGGCTTCGACCGGCCCCGGCCGACCGTGTGGCTCACCGAGGACTGCTGCCGTACCTGCCCGCGCGAGCCGAGGAGGAGCTGTTCGACCTCGTCCACACCCGTTCGGCGCCCGGCAGCCGGTTCGGCGTGGAGCAGGTTCCGGCGGCCACGCCGAGGGCATGAACTGGAGCATGGAGGCGATGCGGGCCGCCGAACGCCTGAGCATCAGCATGGCGGGCCTGCTCAACACCAAGCCCCGCCGCGACCCGGTGGCCTGGCCGAACGGCCAGGGCCGGCGGATAACCACCGACATCGCGGACGCCTTGGCGGCGCGGTACTGGCGTCCCCTGCCAGCGTTGCTCAACGACACGATGCGAAAGCTGAACTGATCCGCGCGGATTGCCCCTTTCTTTGACAAAAGCGTGACAAACTCCGGGAGCGCGGAGTAACGCACCCGATCGGCCATTAGCGTGATCTTCCCGGACGGCGTAACAAGTTCGACACACGGCCCGACCTCATGACGCACAGGTGCCAAGATGACACCGCAGCCATGACGCGTGAGGACGGGCATGTCAGAGGGATTCGTCTCGAAAATCGTCGATCCCCGCACGTTCGACGACGGCGACACGTTTTCTTTCGAGAACCAGCAATACCTCACGGAGCTATTCGAAACGGTCCGGGACCGCGACCGCAAGCTGACGATCGTGGTCGGCGCGGGCGTCTCGATGAACTCCGGCCTGCCGTCGTGGCCGTCGCTCATCGAGAAGATGACCGACGCGATCGCCGACCCCGACATCCGGCGGATGGCCAAGGACGACAAGTCCGACCTGATGCGCAAAGCGGAGATCATCCTGCAGTTGCTCAAGGAGGCGAAGAGCGACGTCCTCGAGCACGAGGTGATTCGGAAAGCCCTCTACCAGCAGGACCTGAAGGTGACCCCCGGGCTGCTGGCGGAGTCGATCGCCCGGCTGGCCCGCGTGCGGCGCGCCGACAGCCGCCTGCTCACGACCAACTTCGACATCGTACTCGAAGAGGCGTTGCTGGACTACTTCACCGACGACGAGGTCAAGTCCTTCTCGGTCCCGCTCGACGAGGAGGCGGAGTGGGAGCAGTGGAACGAGTCCGGCAGCCGGATCGGCGTGCTGCACCTGCACGGCAGGATCCGGCAGGCGAGTGGCCCCGACGAGCCGATCCTGCTCACCGAGTCGCAGTTCCTCCAGTACGGCGCCAAGGTGCGGGCGATCCTCGCCGACTCGATCAAGGACTCCTGCACGATCTTCATCGGCCTGAGCATGTCCGACCCGAATCTTGTCGGTTCGCTCTACGAAAACTACGAACGGGCGGCCACGGATTCGCCGTGGTTCTCACTCGGCGTCCCGCCGGCGGTGAAGAACGTCACCCCGACCCTCGCCGCGACGTACGCCATCAACTCGGCCCGGTACCTCGAGCAGAAGCTGGGGCTCAAGCCCATCTTCCTGAAGTCGTACTCGCAGCTTAACCAGGCCATCTCCGACCTCTCGCTCGCAGTCCTGGAGCCCGCGCGGTACCGGCCGGAGTACGAGGTCGGGGACTCCTTGGTCTACAGTCGGCGGTTCGCCAGGGCGCTGGACGACTGCTACACCTCCGTTGGCTGCGAGCCGCGCGCCGAAATCCCCGCCGGGCAGGCGGCGGAGGAACTGACCACTCGGCTGCACGCCGCGCTGAGCATTTCCGGCGGCCCGCTGGATGTCCTCCGGAAATTGTCGAAGGAATACGGCGACCACAAACTCGGCGGCAACGACGGGGAAAACTTCGGGCTGTTCCTCTGGCTTCGCAGCAGGCCCCTGGAAAACGGCCTGCGGCGCTACACCATCAATCTCGTGGGCACGTCGGTCTACACCCACCGCGAGGAATGGTCGCTGCGGCACCACGTGTCCATCGACCGGGGCTCCGACTTCGCCGCCGCGCAGGCGGTTTTCACCGGAACGCTGCAGGCCTCGAACCTCAGCCCGTCGCCGATCGCGCAGATCTGGCGGGGCATCCTCGCGGCTCCCATCCTGCTGTCGGGAGTGGGGAGCGATGTCATGATCGGGGATGCCCCCGCGGACGTGCTCACGGTCGGCGCGATCACCCTGAACTCGACCTACATCATCAAGGCCAACGGGGAGGACGTGGCGCCCGAGCACCTGTCCCTGATCAGCAAGCTGGATTCCGAGCGCTACAACTACCTGCTCGGCAGCCTGCAGCAGGCCGCGCAGCACGTGATGAACCTCGGCTGAGACCGGGCTACTTCTTCTTCGACTTGGCCTTGATCACCGGTACCGGTCCAGGCACGGTGACGTACACGGATCGTCCGACCTTGCGCCGCGGGGACTGGCCGATTATCGGCTCACCCGGTTCGGACGTCGGCGATGTTTCCTGCTCGCGAGCCGCCGTGTCGATGTCCATGGCGTCAGCACTCCCTTTCGCGCCGCGTACCGGTTCCGTCTGCGAGGACGATCGCACGGCGTTCTGGAGAGAGGGTCGAATACCACTCTCCGGCACCCACATTACGCCGACCGGGGGACGGCTCCGTCCAGGTGCTCATGCGATCACACTCCGCGTCAGGGTCGCATTCCGCGTCGATGATGCTACGGGCCGTAGTATCATCGAGGCAACCGCTCAATGCGGGAGTCGTCCGCCCCCATTCCGCCGTTACAGGAACGACGGGTGGTGGAACGCGCCCATCGCCGGGTTCGGTTCCACCAGGACCGCGTCCGGTTCTGCGGGTCGTAGCGGACCTGGACCTTTGCGCCACGCGCCGGAGACTGCATGACCGGCGTGATCATTGTCGTCACCACCGTGGTTGGGGTGTAAACCGGCCTCGGCGAGGCGATTGCCGTAGGGGCGGCCGGCCGCCGAGGAATCTGCCCTGCACGCAGGTCTGTATGTGCATTGCAGCCAGCACTCCGTGCCGGGCCCGCAGCACCTCGCGACGTGACTGGGGCCCGAGCAGGAGCGTCAACGCCTGGTGCACCGGGTCGTCGAGCTTGGCCGGCCCGTCTGCTTCGGGCAGCCACAGCTGGATACCTTGCGCTCGGAGCGCGGTCAGTACGGCCAGAACTGGTCTCCGTAGAACGCTCGCTCGTACTCGCCGATCACGACGGCCTCGAACGGGCGGTTCGCGGCTGCCATCAGCTGTGCCGCAGCGGGTTGTTCGGACCATGGCAGCCGACGGGAAAACCGTCGTCGAAGTACTCGACCACGATCACGCCGTGCCCTCCGATCGTCTACTCGGCGACCTCGCGCTGCCAGCCCGACGACGTTGTCCGGTTCTGGAACTCGACCGTGGACATCCGTCCGTAGAACGCGAACCTCAGCTCGCTGCCCTCGGCAGTGTGCTGGCGGCGTCGGGTGCCGGCCTGCCGCGGCGGGTCGGGTGTGTCGTGGTGGCGCAGCGGGTGGCATTGATCATCGTGCACCTCGGTGATGAGGCGGGTTCGGGTCGAAGGCGGAACGCGACCGCCCGCCATCGATGACGAGTTCGGAGCTGATATGCACCCGATCGGCCGCACCGTCGCTGCTGGCCGTCGACGGCGATCTGGGTACGGCTCATCAGGTGGCCTGGGCGGGAAGGTCCGGTCGCAGGCCCGGAGTCGGCATCACCAAACGAGTCGGATTGATCACAGATCGGCTTGCTAACGTTCTCACTTGCGTCGGTTCGCTCCCGAAGATGGCCTTGTTTCCCAGGTCGGAGCTGGTCCAAGGCGGCGATTTGAGCCCACATGTTGGTAAGTAACCAGCAATCGCGTAAACCTGTCTTGGTGAATCCTTGATCTGCTGCTAGAAGTTCTCGGGGATCAAGATCGGGTTCGGTCGACGCAGTCGGCCGGAGGTGGGGGAGTCTTCGTGCGCTTACTTCGTCGTGTCGTGCTGCCTGTTTTCGTGGGCAGCCTCTTGGCGGCTTCGGTTTCGCCGGTCGCCGCGGCGGCCGAACCGTCCGGTGAGTCGCCGGCGGTGACCGCTGCTCTCGCTGCCGCGAAGCGGTCCGGTGCGGCCGTTGGTGTTCCCGCGGAAACCACTGAATACGCCGAGGTCTTCGCCAACCCGGACGGCACCGTGACCCGGCGGGAAAGCTTGGAGCCCCAGCGCGTCCGGCGCGCGGGCTCGTGGGTGCCGGTCGACCTCACTCTGACGACGCGTCCGGACGGCACGGTGCGTCCGAACGCCGCGCCTGTCGAAGTCCGGCTGTCCGACGGCGGTGCCAATGAGATCCTCGCAGCCGCCACGAAGGGCGAGCACGAAATCGGTCTCGGCTGGCCGGGGACACTGCTTGCTCCGAAGCTGGACGGTCCGGTCGCGACCTACGCCGAGGTCATTCCCGGCGTCGACCTCAAGGTCACCGTGACCACCAAGGGCTTCAGCGAGCACCTCGTGGTGAAGACCCCGGAAGCGGCGCGTGATCCGCAACTGCGTGAGATCAAGTTCGGCAACCACACTCGCGGGCTGACGCCACGCAAGAGCGGCACGGGGACCCTCGAAGCGGTCGACGCGGACGGTGAGGTCGTCTTCCGTGGTGACGCTTCGAAGATGTGGGACTCGTCCGGCGGAACGACGCCGAGTGTCTCGGCGCGCTCTGCGGCGGGGCCCGAACCGGTGCAGCCGCCGAAGAAAGCGACGATGGACGTCGTCGTCACGCCGGAGACGACCGTGGTCAAGCCGGACGCCGCCTTTCTCACCGACCCCGCCCGGGTCTTCCCCGTGGTGATCGACCCGGAGTACTTCTGGCCGGGCGCCAAGCAGAACCATGTCGTGGTCCAGGAGCCGTGGCCTGAGGAGCACAACTTCAACAAGACCGACGGTGACCTGGGTGACCTGAAGGCCGGCTACCAGGGCGGTTACCGCTCGCGGTCGTACTTCAGCGTCGACGTCTCGGCGATGCGCGGGAAGGTCATCCACCGGGCGACCATGCGGACGCGGGTCGTGCACTCCTACTCCTGCAACGGCGGACCGACCGAACTGTGGCGCACCGGTGGCATCGGCTGGGGCACCACCTGGAACGCCCAGCCCGGCTGGGAGGTCAACCTCGGTGGGATCGGCAAGTCCAACAACGCCAAGTACTGCCCGACCGACGGCGCGGCCGAGGTGCGCATCGACGACACCGCGCGCCAGGCCGCGAACGGCGGCTGGACCACCCTGACGTTCATGCTCAAGGCCGCCAACGAAGGCCAGCAGAACGATTGGCGGCGGTTCGCGCTCGACCCGGTGATCGACTACGTCTACAACTCCGTGCCGGGCTTGCCCGCGAACCTGGGCATGGAAGGCGGCCAGATCCCGTGCGCCTCCGGCGACGCCCGGCCGTTCGTCTTCACCCCGACGCCGCGGCTGCGCGGCCGGGTGTCCGATCCGGACGGCGGCATGCTCACTGCCCGGTTCTCCCTGCACAAGGGAAAGCTCGGCGCCAGCAGCGAGGTGTGGTGGACGACGACGTCGAACATCCCGTCCGGTTCGTTCGCGGAGGTGACCGTGCCGTCCGGGGTGGTGACCGGCGAAGGTGTCTACAACTGGTCGATGTACGCCAGCGACGGCGGCAGCAACTCGGTGTGGGTGGGCAACTGCGAGTTCGAAGTGGACAAGACCCCGCCAGGCACGCCAACGGTGACGTCCACGGACTACCCGGTCGGCGGTGACGTCGCGGCCGGCGGCATCGGCCAGACCGGCGCTTTCACGGTGACGGCGAACAACCCGGACGTGCGGCAGTTCCTGTGGTCGGTGACCGACCAGCAGAACGACGATCCGAAGGAGCCGGTGAACGCCGATCGTCTCGGCGGCAGCGGGGTGTTCCGCTGGACTCCGGCCACCGATGGCCCGCAGACGGTCTTCGTGCGTGCCGTCGACCGTGCCGGCAACCTGTCGCCGATCGCCAAGTACTCGATTCTGGTCCGTGGTGGTGATCCGCTGACCGGCAACCTGAAGGCGCACTGGAAACTCGACGGCGATCTCACCGACGCGTCCGGCGAGGGCCGGTCGCTCACCTCCTCCGGCAGCGCGGACGCCACGGCGCCTGGCTACCTGGGCAACGCCGTCGCGCTCGGAACGGGCAAACGCCTCTCCGCGACGGGCCCGGCCGTCGACACGGCCAAGAGCTTCTCGGTGTCGGCCTGGGTGCGGCTGGACCAGGTCGGGGCCTGGCCGTCCGCGGTCTCCCTGGACGGCAAGCGCACCAGCGGGTTCCAGCTGCAGGCCTCACCCGAGGGCAAGTGGTCCCTGGCGATGTTCGGGTCCGATGTGGACGGCGGGGGAGCACCCCATTCCCGCGCCATCTCGGCGGAGTCCGTGCAGCCGGGCGTTTGGACGCACCTGACCGGCGTCTACGACCAAGCGGTGGGCAAGCTGCGCCTCTACGTCAACGGCACGCCGGCCGCCGAGATCGCCCACACCAGCTCCTGGACGGCGAGCGGGGACGTGCAGGTCGGCGCGGCGCTGTGGAACGGCAGCCGGGTCGACTACTTCCCGGGCGCGGTCGACGACGTCCGGCTCTACCAGCGGGTGCTGGTCGGCAGCGAAGCCGCGGCGCTGGCGAACGAATCGGTGCTCAGGGCGCACTACAAGCTCGCCGAAGGCACCGGGACGACGACCAAGGACTCGGTCAGCGGGCGCGACGCGACCTTCCAGGGCTCGGCCGCCTGGACCCAGGCGGACGGCAAGCCCGCGGCGAAGTTCACCGGGATGCCCGACACGGGGTACGGCTCGGTCGAAGCGCCGCGGCCGGACCTGCGCACCGACCGGTCGTACACGGTGTCGGCCTTCGTGCGGATGGACACCGCCGACGAGGCGCCGCGCACCGCCGTCAGCCTCCGCGACACCCGGTTCTCGCCGTTCATGCTGCAGTACCGGCCCGAGGTCGGGAAGTGGTGCTTCCTGATGTCGCTCGGCGCGAACCAGGAGGGTGGCTGGTGGGTGCCCGCCGAGGCCGACGTCGTCACGCAGCGGTGGGTGCACCTGACCGGCGTCTACGACCTGGCCGCGAAGGAAGCCCGGATCTACGTGAACGGCCGGTTCGCCGGCCGTCTCGGCGGTGTCGCGGGCTGGAACGGAACCGGTGACCTGATGCTCGGTGGCAGCCGCTGGGTCGGCCGGGACGTCGATCCGTTCAACGGCGCGGTCCGCGCGGTGCGGGTCTACTCCGGCACCTTGACCGACAACCAGATCCGGCAACTGCCCGTGCAGGACTGACCGCCCCCTTCATTCCCCCTTCGCGACCCGAATCTGGAGTTCGGCATGTCCGGAAGACGTTTCGTGCCCAAGCTCGCCCTCGTCCTGGCCGCGGTCATGGCCACGACGACGGTGCAAGCCGTCCCCGCCGCGGCCGACGAGCCCAGCTTCGTCCACCTGCCGGACCTGCAGCAGGAGAAGTCCGTCCCCGGCGGGCCGGTGCCGGTTCGTCCGCTGCCGGTGAACGCCGTCGATCAGGCGGCCGCCCGGCCGCGGGCGGAAGTGAAGTGGCCCGGCGCGGCGAAGGGGGAGACGACGGCGCCCGCCGCGGCGGCTCGCTCGACCGCGGTATCGGAATTCCGGAAAGCCGGCACGCTGCCGGTCGCGGTGGCCGTCGACGCCCCGCGGGCGCAAGCGCGCTCTGCCGCGCCTGCCGCCGAGGCAAAGGTCCGGGTCGAGACGCTTGACCAGAGCCGTGCGGAGAAGGCGGGCGTCACCGGCCTGGTGCTGGCGGTCGAGGACGCCGGGGGCGCGGCCGGGCGCTCGATGTCGGTCCGGGTCGACTACCGCGGCTTCGAATCGGCCTTCGGCGGCGACTACGGTTCGCGGCTCAAGCTGGTGCAGCTGCCGGAATGCGCGGCGCGGACGCCCGAACGTCCCGAGTGCCGCACGGCGACGCCGGTGGAGACGGTCAACGACGCGGCCACGCGGACCGTCACCGCCAAGGTCACGTTGCCCGCCGAGCAGCAGGCCTCGGAGTCCCGGGTCATGCTGGCCGCCGCGGCGGCGCCGTCCGGCGCGGGCGGCTCGTTCGAGGCCACCGGGCTGTCCCCGGCGGGCTCCTGGTCCGCCGGCGGCTCGAGTGGTGACTTCACCTACTCAGTGCCGCTACGAGTGCCGCCGCCCAACGCCGGCGTGGCCCCGAAACTGGGTCTCGGCTACTCCTCCGGCACGGTGGACGGCCGCACCAGCGCGACCAACAACCAGGCAGCGGCCCCGGGCGACGGCTGGGAGCTGTCCGCGGGCGGGTTCATCGAACGTCGCTACAAAGCCTGCGCGGACGACCTCGGCGGCAGCCAGGGCCAGCGCAAGACCGGCGACCTGTGCTGGGCCACCGACAACGCAGTGCTGAGCCTCAACGGCGTCTCGGCGGAACTCGTCCTCAAGGACGCCAAGGCAGGCCTGTGGGTACCCAAGCACGACGACGGATCCCGGATCGAGCACCTCACCGGCGCCACCAACGGCGACGACAACGGTGAGCACTGGAAGATCACCAGCAGCAACGGCACCCAGTACTTCCTCGGCCTCAACCGGTTGCCCGGCTGGAGCGACGGCAAGCCGGAGACGCGCTCGACCTACACCGTGCCGGTGTTCGGCAACAACTCCGGCGAGCCGTGCGCCAAGGCCGCGTTCGCCGACTCGTGGTGCCAGCAGGGCTACCGCTGGAACCTCGACTACGTCGTCGACCCGAACGGCAACGCGACGACGTACTACTACGAGCCCGAGACGAACTTCTACGGCCGGGACATGGCCGCGGACAAGCAGACCTCGTACGTCGCCGCGGGCCAGCTCCGCCGTGTCGAGTACGGCCTGCGCTCGACCGCGTTGTTCGCGCCCGCGCCCTCGCGCGTGTGGTTCGACACCGCCGAGCGGTGCCTGCCGACGAGCACCTTCGCCTGCAACGCCGACCAGCTGACCAAGGACACGGCGAAGAACTGGCCGGATGTACCGTTCGACCGGATCTGCAAGGCCGGCGAGAAGTGCGACAACCGGACCTCGCCCGCGTTCTTCAGCCGCAAGCGGCTGGTCAAGGTGCTCACCCAGATCCGCCGCGACGACGTCACCGGCGACGCCCAGTGGCGCGACGTCGACGCGTGGACATTGCGGCACCAGTTCCCGGACACCGGCGACGCGCTGTCCCCGGCGTTGTGGCTCGCCGGGATCACACACACCGGATTGGCCGGTGGCACCGAAGCCCTGCCGGAAATGGTGTTCCACGGTCTGTCGATGCCCAACCGCGTCTCTGCTGGTGACGGCCTGCCGCCGATCACCCGTTACCGGATCGAGCGCGTCCAGAACGAGGCCGGCGGCATCACCGAGGTGAAGTACTCGGACCGTGAGTGCGTCTGGGGCTCGGCGATGCCGGCCAGCCCGGAGAGCAACGGCAAGCTGTGCTTCCCGAGCTGGTGGCTGCCGGAGCACGGCTACGACGCGGTTCTGGGCTGGTTCCACAAGTACGTCGTCAAGGCGATCACCGAGGACGACCGGACCGGCGGCTCGGCGCTGAAGAAAACCGCCTACGACTACCTCGGCGACGCCGCATGGCACTTCGACGACGCCGAGTTCAGCGAGCCGAAGCACCGGACTTGGTCCCAGTGGCGCGGGTTCGGCGAGGTCCGCACGACCACCGGCGAACCGGGCACCACGCAGACGGTGACGGTCGAACGGTTCCTGCGCGGCATGGACGGCGACCGACTACCGAGCGGAACCCGCTCGGTCCAGGTGGCGCCGTCCGAAGGCGCCAAGGTCACCGACTCCGAGGCACTGGCCGGGTTCACCTTGGAGTCCCAGTCCTACGAGGGCGGAAAGCTCGTCTCGTCGTCGGTCAAGGTGCCGTGGCTGCACGGCCCGACGGCGACCGCGGGCGAGGACAAGGCGTACATGACGAACGTCGAGACCACGCGCGGGCGCACGCTGCTCGGTGACGGGACCTGGCGGCGCACCGAGGTCAAGAACTCCTTCGACGGCCACGGCAACGTCGTCCAGGTCGACGACTCCGGCGACCTCGCGGTCACCGGCGACGAAACCTGCGCCCGCACCGAGTACGTGGCGAACGACACCGCGTGGATCCAGGACCGCCCCTCGGGCGTGCGCACGGTCGCGCTTCCGTGCTCGGCCGACGAGAACACCCCGGGCAAGCTGATCGGCAAGGTGCGGCAGAGCTACGACGCCCTCGCCACCGGAGCCGCGCCGGTCAAGGGCAACCTGACGGCGACCGAGCGCTGGACCGGCACGGACTGGCAGCTGACCCAGGGCACGACCTACGACGACCTCGGCCGGCCCATCAAGGTGGTCAATTCCGCCGGTGACGAGGTCAATTCGGTCTACGAGCCGGGTCCGGAGTTCGGCGTCCGCAAGGTCACCAAGACCGACCCGCTCGGCTACGAGTCGGTGACGACGATGGACCCGGCGCACGGGCTCACGACGTCCGATGTGGACATCAGCGGCCGCCGCGCCGACATGGAGTACGACGCGCTCGGCCGGCTCGCCCGCGCCTGGGCGCCCGGTCAGTCCAAAGCGGACAAGAAGGATCCGACCAGCAAGTTCGGCTACCGCTACCGGACCGACGCGCCGACCGTCGTCACCACGAGCTCGCTGCGCGAGAACGGCGGCTACACGACGTCGTACACGTTGTACGACGGCATGCTGCGCGAACGCCAGACGCAGCTGCCCGCCGTCGCCGGCGGCCGGATCGTCAACGACTGGTTCTACGATTCCCGCGGCCTGCAGGCCAAGGTCAACGGCTCGTACTACAACGACCAGGCCGCCGGCGAGGCGCTGCTCGGTGTGCTGGACAACGCCGTGCCGAACCAGACGGTCACGGAGTTCGACGCGCAGCAGCGCGAGACCGCGGTGATCTTCCGCAAGCTCGACGTCGAGCAGTGGCGGACGAGCTTCGGCTACGCGGCCGACCGTGTGACGACGGTGCCGCCGCTGGGCGGGACCACCACGACGGTCATCCGCGACGTCCACGGCAACGCCGTCGAGAAGCGGCAGTACCACGGCCGCGAGGCGACCGGGGACTACGACTCGACGAAGTACGAGTTCGACGTGCGTGGCCTGATGACCACGCTGACCGGCCCGGACAACGCGAAGTGGACCTACGAGTACGACGGCCTCGGCCGCAAGCTCACCGACCACGACCCGGACGCCGGCGAGCGGCACTACACCTACACGGCGCTCGACCAGCTCGAGACGTCGACGGACGCCCGTGGGTTCCGCCTCCGGACCGAGTACGACAAGCTCGGCCGTCAGGTGGCGCAGTACGAGCGGCCGGGCGTGGAGGCGCCCGAAGCCAAGGTGGCCAGCTGGTCCTACGACAAGGTCAAGCGCGGCACGGTGGACACGGCTACGCGGCACGCCGGCGGCAAGGACTATACGAAGAAGGTCACCGCCTACGACGCGGCGAACCGGCCCACCGAGACCGAGGTCGTCATCCCCGACGGCGAGGGCAAGCTGACCGGCAGCTACGCGTTCAGCACGTCCTACGACGCGAACACCGGCCAGGTGACTTCCCGCACCCAGCCGGGCGCGGGCGGGCTCGACCCCGAGCTGATCAGCTACTACTACAACGACCTCGGGCTTCCCACCGAAACCCAGGGCGCCGATACCTATGTGCCGGAGCACCTGTACTCGAAGTACGGGGAGACGCTGCGGCTGACGCTGGGCTCGGGCAGCAAGAAGGTCTACACCTCGATGTTCTACGAGGAGGGCACGCGGCGCCTGGCCGGCGTCGACGTCCAGCGCAACCTCGAGAGCGGGGCGTACCTGGCCAAGCGCAGCTACGGCTACGACCCGGCGGGCAACATCACGAGGCTGGCGGACACCCCGCCGGGCGCGGTCGGGGACGTGCAGTGCTTCGGCTACGACTACCTCAAGCGGATGACCAGCGCGTTCACGCCGAAGAGCGGGAACTGCGGCGAGCAGCCGTCGGTCGCCGGGCTGGGCGGAACGGCCCCGTACTGGCACGAGTACGCCTACGACAAGGGCGGCAACCGCACGTCCGACGTCGAGCACACGGCGGCGGGTGACACCACGCGGACCTACGGCTACGGCGGCCCGGACGGCGCCCAGCCGCACACGCTCCGGACCGTCACCCAGACCGGGCCGACGGGCACGGCGAAGGACGAGTTCGCCTACGACCCCACGGGCAACACGACGAGCCGCAAGGTGTCGGGTTCGTCGCAGACCCTCGAGTGGGACGCGAGCGGGCGCCTGGCGAAGCTCGAGGAGCACGACGGGCGCAAGACGTCGTTCGTCTACGACGCCGACGGTGGCCGGCTCATCAAGCGCGAGTCGGGCACTACGACGCTGTACCTCGACGGCATGGAACTGGTCGTGCGCAACGCGACCCAGGAGCTGACCGCGCGGCGGTACTACGACCACGGTGGCTCCGACGTCGCGGTGCGGACGTCCGGCTCGGGTGGTGGTTTGTCGTGGCTGCTGGGTGACCACCAGGGCACAGCATCGATGACCATCAACGCGTCCACTTTGGAGGGCAAGAGCCGTCAGGCCGACCCGTTTGGCAATCCGCGGGGGAAGCAGCCGGCGTCGTGGGCCGACGACAAGGGCTTCGTCGGCGGAACGAAGGACGACAGCGGCCTGACCCACCTGGGCGCCCGCGAGTACGATCCGGTGACCGGCCGGTTCGCCTCGGCCGACCCGGTGCTGGATTTCGACGATCCGCAGCAGCTCAACGGGTACGCCTACGGCAACAACTCGCCGGTGACGAACTCGGACCCGAACGGCCTGTACTGGAAGACCGTCTCGGTGGCCAAGCGGACCGCGGTGACGACGTTCGTCTGGGCGCTCTACATCGTCGGGCTGTTCATGCCGGTCGTGATGCTGGTGGCGGTGACTTATTGGGTTGTGCAGGTCTTCTACTACCGGATCTGGATCGACCCGCCGTGGGCGGGCGGCGGTGGTGCGGGCGCGGGTGACGCCAAACAGCAGGCACTGAAAGAGGCGGGCCTGAGCCAAGCCGAGTACGAGGAAGCCAAGAAGGCGGCGGCGGACAAGCGCAGCTGGATCGACGTGGCGATCCAGGTCGGTGGCGACATCCTGCAGGAGATCATCGGTGTCAAGGGCGTCGTCGACAACTGCATCAAGGACTTCAACCTGGCCGGCTGCGCCTGGGAGATCCTGACCTCGCTGCCATGGGGGAAGGTGCTCAAGGGCGGCAAGATCGTCGACAAGATCGTGTCGGCGTTCAAGGACACGCTGACGTGGATGCGCCGCCGCGACAAGGCGGCAGCGGATCTGCGGCGGGTCGAGCAGGCCGAGGAGCGCCTGTCGAAGGTTTCGTGCAACAGCTTCGCGCCGGGAACGCTGGTCCTGATGGCGGACGGGAGCCGTCGTCCGATCGAAGAGATCCGGCTTGGGGACCGGGTGCTGGCCACGGACGTTTCGACGGGCCGAACCACCTCACGCGAGGTGGTCGCGACGATCATCGGCCAGGGCTGGAAGCACATGGTGCAGATCTCGGTCGCGGGTCAAACCCCGATCGTGGCCACCGACGGTCACCCGTTCTGGGTGCCCTCGCAGCGTGGCTGGGTGGATGCGGAGGCCCTCCGGGCGGGCGATGACCTGCTGGTGGCGGGTGGGGCCGTGGTGACGGTTTCAGCGGTCCGCGAGCTGACTCGGCCGGCGCGGGTCCACAACCTGACGGTGGACGCGGACCACACCTTCTACGTCGAGGCCGGGGAGCGTCCGGTGCTCGTCCACAACGACAATTGCCCGAAGGGCAAGTTGTCCGACCCCCTGCCCAAGGGCATGAACAACAAGATCGCCTCTGCCTACGACGATGTGAAAGCCGGAAAGCTGACGTCGCATGACACCTACTCGGGACGCGAGTACCCGTGGTGGGGTGGAGCCAAGGAATACCGGGTTCCCGGCCGTCCCGAGACCGACCGCATCCTGGAGAAGGAGCTCTCCAACGGCTCGAAGGTGTACGGCTGGACGTCGACCCACTATGACAAGATCCAACGGTTCAGCGCGCCACACTTCCCTGATTCGGGCTGGAACTGAGGAGTCGGCAGCGGTCGTGCGCGTCCAGCGGTGACGGGAAGGGGAAAGGGGAGTCAGGTGGAGTCCGTTGAGAGTGGTGCGCTGTACCGCCTGGTCGACGGGAGCGGGGGCAACCTGCTCGTCGAGGCCGAAGAGCTGGACGGTTTCTTCGTCTCTCCGGGTGACGACTCGTCGGAAGTCGCGTTCTTACGGGCGCGCCTCGGTGAGAGACCTCCGCGGCGCGTCGAGGACGCGGTCCTCGAGGTAGTGAACACAAAGCGCGAAAGGAAAGGTGAGTACCTCGTCGGAGGGGTGATTTTCGGTGACTCCGGTACGGCGGACGCGCGGGGCGAAGTTCCCCGCGTTTCGTTCCGGTACTTCGGCGACCGGTGTGAGTATCCGGAAGCAGCCGGGATTTGGCCGCGGTGGGCGTCGGGACGGCCGCTGCGGACGGGCGAGTGGCTTCAACGCCCGGCCGGCCACCACCAGGCTTGGCTGCACGTCGTGCGGAACTCGTGGTTCGCCACCGGTCACGGTGCTGTCAGGTACGGGAACGCGGAGGTGATGACCCTCGACGGTGCGTCGACTGTGACGAAGGCCGGCTTTTACTGTGCGTTGGGCGAAGCTGCCAACGGTCCGGGGGGCTACTTCGGTTCGAATCTCGACGCACTCGCCGATTGCCTCCGCTCGAGTCCGGTAGGGACACGACCGGTCAGGCTCTTGTGGAAAGACTTCTCCTCCTCTGAAGAGGCGCTGGGGAAGCAGTTCGTGAGCGCGATCACGGCTGTCTTGGGTGAGTTCGGCGTGGTCGTCGAGGTTCGATGACTCCGGACGACATGGGTGAGGACAGCAGGGGCGGTTTGCCCGCCGCACTGTCCGGGTCGAGTTCTTCGAGTCCCGAACCGCCGCCCACGTCACCGGTGAGATGGTCCACGTGATGCCGGGCGACTTGCTCGCCTCGGAGGAGATCGCGCTGGTGGAGTGGGGTGGTCCCGCCCGATGTAGTGACGAGCTTGCGGAGATCGTCTTCGTCAGTGATCTGGCGGGTACGGGGTGCGAGTGGCCGACGACGACCGGGCTTGACGATGTGGTGACGCTCCGGACTTTGCGTGGAATCCAGCGGAAGCTGGGGAAGGTGGTTCGCGCGTACTACGGGAAGCGGCGGAGCGAGGCGCGACAGAAGAGATCCGGTGGTTGAGCGAGTGGTTCTCGAGTCAATGCGACGGCGACTGGGAGCACGAGTCCGGCGTCCGGCTCGAGACGCTGGACAATCCGGGTTGGAGGCTGCGCGTCGACATCGTGGGCACCGGTGTGGAGGGCCGAGTGCTGCCGAGGTCGAAGGTGGACCTTGGAGCGGGTCGCTGGCTCTGGACGTCCGCTGACGGGAAAAGTTACGAAGGGTCCTGTGACGTGCGGTCGCTGCGTGAGTTGGTCGCGGCGTTCCGGGGGTTCGTGTCGTCTCTGGGGTGAGGAACGGTCATGACCGAGCAGGCGAGTGGTATGCGATGCGCCGCGTTCCGGTGAACCGAAGTCAACGATCCGGCGTACGACGCACTGGTCACATTGGAGTGGGCTCCCCGCGCGTCCGCTGTCGGGGAGGTGCGTAGTGATCGTTCCGGTGATGCTGTCCTGGCAGCGTCGCCAGGACGCGGTGTCGATGTGATCGGCAAGGTCTTATCGCAGTCTCCTGGCGGCCAGGCTGAGCCGTGTCGGCGAATAACCGATCAGCGGCATGAGCGGATGTTCGCCATCTTGATAGACGGCGATGGCGGCCGACGTGTGGAGAAGGGTGTGCTGGGCATCGTTACTGTGGGCGGCGTGGAGCGCCGTATCGACCTCAGCAACCCTGATCTGGATCGGGCGGCTGCGGTGATGGCCGCGCGGTGCGTTGGCTGGCGCGGCTGACAGCTCAGGCCACGAGGACAGCACCACGGACGGCCGAAGGCGTTCTACTCCTGTATCGACGGGCGGGTCGACTGGGTTCCCGTCCACTCGTGTGCGCGCGGCTCCCCGGTGGACGGACGCCGGCGGCGCGTCCACCGGACGACCAGCTCGCCCAGGCGTTCCTCGGCCCGGCGGCGGTCGCGTTCGCCCTGGTGGGTGGCAGCCCACAGCTGTCCGGTCTGGCTGATCGGGATCATGACGGCTCCTCCGGTCGTGGGGTGGTTCCGCCAGGACGACGCCGCGCTTCGCCCGGATCGACAGATCGCCGGAAAACTTTTCGAGCACCTGTCGATTCCGGGCCGCGGCGGCGTCGGGTGGGTGAGAAGCTTCACCAGACGAACAGGAGGAGTCTTGCGGTACATGCTGATGATCTGCGATGACGGCGCGGAGTTGTCCAGCCCGCCGGAGATCGACGCCAAGCCCGAGTTCGTTGCCTGGCTGCGCGACGTCGAAGCGCGCGGTGCCCGCCGGGCCGGGACGCTGCTGCGCCCACCCGTCGAAGCCGTGACCGTGCGGGTGCGCGACGGGCGGCGGCTGACGTCGGACGGCCCGTTCGCCGAGACGAAGGAGTGGATCGCCGGTTGCGAGGTCGTCGAGTGCGACGACCTCGACGAAGCCATCGCGATCGCGTCCGCGCACCCCGCCGCCGGGCGGTTCCCCATCGAGATCCGGCCGTTCGGGGAGGACTGAACGATGAAGTTCCTGATGTGGGTGTGCGTCGACCCCGAGCTCGTCGGCACCGCTGAGGACTGCCCGGACGACTGGGTCGCCGAAGCCGGCGTCCGCCGGCTCGAAGGCAGCCAGCTGAGGTCGGTCGCCGACGCGACGACGCTGTGGCCGCGGGACGGCGGCACGTTCGTCTCCGACGGCCCGTTCGCCGAGACGAAGGAGCAGATCGCCGGCTACGACATCCTCGACTGCGCCGACCTCGCCGAAGCGATCGACATCGCGGCGGCACACCCGGTCGCGAAGTTCGGTGCCATCGAGCTGCGCCCGGTGTGGGAGTGACGGACACCGTCCGCGCGGCGGTCGACGAGGCCTTCCGCGGCGAGTGGGGTCGCGTCGTCGCCACCCTGATCCGGGTCACCGGCGACTGGGACCTGGCTGAGGAGTGCGCGCAGGAAGCGTTCGCCAAGGCCCTGGACACCTGGCCCCGGGACGGCGTGCCGCGCCGTCCCGGGGCGTGGCTCACGACGACCGCCCGCCACCGGGCGCTGGACAAGCTGCGTCGCGGCGCCGCCGAGGCGAACCGGCTGCGGGACGTCGCGGTCACGGCGTCCGGGGGCGACGACGTGCCGCCGGAGCCGGACGACGTCCCGGACGACCGGCTGCGGCTGATGTTCACCTGCTGTCACCCGGCTCTGCCGCTGGAGGCGCAGGTGGCGCTGACGCTGCGGACGCTCGCCGGCCTGAGCACCCCGGAGATCGCCCGTGCGTTCCTGGTGCCGGAAGCGACGATGGCGCAGCGGATCGTGCGTGCCAAGCGGAAGATCCGCAACGCCCGCATCCCGTACCGCGTCCCGCCGGCCGACCTGCTGCCCGAGCGGACGGCCGGCGTGCTCGGCGTTCTCTACCTGCTGTTCAACGAAGGCTATTCGGCCAGCGCGGGCGCCGACCTGGTCCGCCGGGAACTGACGGCAGAGGCGATCCGGCTCACGCGCGTCGTCGTCCGGTTGCTGCCGACCGCACCGGAAGCGAGCGGGTTGCTGGCCCTGATGCTGTTCCACGACGCCCGCCACGCGACTCGCACCGACGACGTGGGGGACCTGGTCACCCTGGCCGAGCAGGACCGCACCCGCTGGGACCGCGCGGTGATCGACGAGGGCGTGAGCGTCCTGGACACCGCGCTGGCCCTCGGCCGGCCGGGCCCGTACCAACTCCAAGCGGCGATCGCCGCGTGCCACGCGACGGCGTCCCGCGCCGAGGACACGGACTGGGCGCGGATCGCCCGGCTGTACGAGCTGGTGGCAAAGCTGAGCCCGTCCCCGGTGGTCGAGCTGAACCGGGCGGTGGCGGTGGCGATGGCCGACGGCCCGGCGGCGGGCCTGGCCCTGACCGACGACCTCGCGGCCGGGGGCCACTTGGCGGGCTACCACCTGCTCTCTGCGACCCGTGCGGACTTCCTGCGTCGTCTCGGCCGGCTCGGGGACGCGGCGGCGGCGTACCGGGAGGCACTGGAACTGGCGCCCACGGAAGCGGAACGGCGGTACCTCACCCGGCGGATCGAAGAACTGGATCCGTGACGCGGCGGGTGACGGCGGCGTGGCGAGCCGAGCCCGGATCGGCCGGCCGCGTGGTTCACGATGACGGCGGCGCACCCCATTGCAAGGTTCGGTCAGCAACACGAGTTGGATGGCGCTCTTGTTCCTCGCAGGCTGGCGGCTTCGGTCGGCGCGGTAATGACGGGTAGAGCGCAAGACTATTGTCAGCGACCGTTCGCCACATCGCGAATGAGTTGAACAACGTCGGCGGGCGTCGCCACATGCCGGAAGTTGGGCATCGTGATCGAGCTGTCGTCGGACGCGAACATCTGTTCCCCGTGAGACTTGGCGGCGGCTGCTAGCGCGTCGTGCATGTCGATACCCGTGGTGATGATCAGACGGCAATGGAGGGCGAGCACGCCGTTGAGGAAGGGTGCGATCGCGCCGGGGTGTGCGTTCGGTGAAATGAGGTGCTGGGCGTTCACGGGCTCGGCGTTGGTCTCTGCCTGGATTGCTCGCCATATTTCCGGAGCGTTGCCCGCGGGGGTGCTGGCCAGGCAGACGCGCGCGTTGCGCGAGATGTTGGCGTAGACGACCGGCTGCGGGGCCGGCTCTGCGGGCCACAGCAGAACGGTGGCTGCAGCCACCAGCACACCGAGGACGGCCCAGTGTAGGCGTTTCACGACTTGCCCTTTCCGTTGATCGCCCTCCGGCGTAGCAACCCACATGAAGAAGTCTGCATCCAACCTGTGCCTAGTCTCTGCATCGTCACACGCGGCACCGGTGAGTCCAAAGCAGTGGTGAGCATGTGCGACGCCGATTACGCCGATCAATTGTGGGATTGGTGGTGGGATTCCACTTATTCCGGCTACCACTTCATGAACCGGATCTCGAACTTGTGCCTCGTCGCCCGCGGCACGTCGCCTGCGATTCAATCAACCTGCGGCAACTACTCCGACCAAGTCTGGCAGCTCTACTGACAGAGCGAGCGTCTACAGACGCGACGTAAGTGCAGATTTACTGGATGACCAGCCACCGGCGAAAGCCTTGGCCGTCGCCTCGGGGTTGCGGTAGTAGCCGAGCATGACGTTGTTGGCGCGCATGACGATCGCCCGGCAAACACCGGAAGCCCGGCCTAAACCTGGGAGCCCGCTGGAGCGTGCGTACCCCTGGAGGATCGCACGGTGAAAGGGAAATCGGTGAGAAAACGGATATTTGCCATCGTTCTGGGCACGGTGGCGAGCGCGGTGGTGTGGACCGGCCCGGCCGGGGCCACGACCGGCACGACCGCGGCGCTGCAGGCGACGTACGGGGCGGTGGTGGTCGAACCCCAGGACCCGAACCGGCAGTACCGGGCCATGCCGTCGCTGCAGTACGTCACCTGGACCGACGCGGCCGGGGTGACCCGTCACCGGTTCGTCCGCAGCTTCCAGGTCAGCGCCGACGGCGATTCCGCCGTCAAGCTGCGCATCGAATACCAGGACGACGCCGGCAAGTGGCAGGCGGCGCTCGACGCCCGCACCGGCGAGCCGCTGCTGGACTCCGAGGACGCGCAGTTCGCCAAGGTCGGCAACGTCTTCACCGCCACCAACGGCGACCTCGTCGCGGTCGAGGAGCTGGGCCGGGTCGACGCGACCGGGAAGCGGTACGCGGTCCGGTGGACCTCGGCCGATGGCGGGGCCAGCTGGCGCCCGAGCCGCGCCGATCTCGACTTCACCGGCGGCACCATCAGCTCCGGCACCGGGCGGCTCTTCCAGGGCGTGCTCACCCTGCCCGACGGCAGCCAGGTCGTGCCGTTCTACGCGGCGCACCAGAGCACCCTCTCGGCGGCGTACCTGCTGTCGGGCAACCACGACGGCACGGCGTGGAAGCGGGCGTCGACGGTCTTCCTGTCCGGCACCTACAACTACACGGAGGCCGCCGTCACCCGGCGCGCCGACGGCCGCCTGCTGATGGTGACCCGGCTCGACGAGATGTCCGGTGGGCTCGCCTACAGCCGGCTGCTCGGCCGGGTCACCACCGGCCCGGTGAATTCCGCCGCTGACCTCGCCGCGGCCACCTGGGGCGCCGCGTACGCGCTGAAGGTGCCCGGTGCCGCGGACGAAACGGCCGTGCGGGGCGTGAACCCGGTGCTGCACACCATGGACCAGGGCGTGCTGATGCTCGTGTTCGGGCGGCCGCGCAACAAGATCACGTTCAGCTACGACGGTGGCACGACGTGGACCACGGTCCACAGCTTCTACGACAACCTGCCCACCGGCTGCTCCGGCGGCTACGGCCTGCACCCGTGCGACACGCTGGGGTCCAGCGGCTACCAGGGCGTGGCGGTCACCGGGCCGCGCACCGCGAAGGTGATGGGGGACAACTGCCAGTCGGGCTGGGGCTGCGCGGGCGCCTACACCTACCCGCACACCACCGACGACCGGCTGTGGAGCGCGACGGTCACGCTTTCCTGACCGGCGGACCGCACGCGCGCGCCACCGGATGTCCATGGTGGATGGTGGCGCGCGGGTGCCGGTCCTCAGCGCTTGAGCTTCGCGTACACGATGACGTTGTCGAGGTAGTTGCGGTTGGCCGAGTCATACCGCCCGCCGAGGAGCGCTTCTTGATCAGGAACTACTGCTCGTGAGGTGCGGCCGAAGCGCGCCGACCACCATGGTGGTGATCACCACTACCCAGACCGCCGCACCGACCCAGATTTCCCCACGGCCCAGCGAGGTCAGCCACGATGTTTCGGTTGTGCGTCCCAGTTCGTGGGTGGTGACCCCGTACATCCCGATCGGGAAGACCAGGTTCCACCAGCCGAAGTCGTACCGCAGCGGGATGCGTCGCAGCACATGCCGCCATATCCCCAAAGCCAGCAGCATCGGAACCAGCCAGCTCGAAAACGCCCACAGGACAACGGACCAGCCGACGATGACCGAGCGCGGCAGCATCAAATCGTCCAGTGGCAGTTCGAGGAGCCTCGCCCCGGCGAGCACGGTGATCGCCGCCGCGCCCATGAAGATCCAGGCCGAGGTCATGAGGTTCTCCGGCACCACTGGCCGCGCCAGCAGCCTGGCCAGGACGATCCCGGCGGTCAGCAGGTACTGCATCAGCCCGATGGCCCAGCACGCCATGGCCAGTACCGGCAGCAGGTGGCCCGTGGCCTGGCGACTCAGAGCGGCCGCCGCGACGGCCACCGACTCGGAGCTCACCGCCCAGAGGAACCAGGTGCCGTTCACCTGGTCGATCGATGGCCGCCGGCTCGTGGTGGCGATCAGGCCGAGGGGAATGCCGTAGCCCAGCAGCAACCACCCGAGCGTTCCCAACGCCAAGAACGCCCAAGCCGCCGCGGTATGGCCGTCCGATACCAGGCGGGCGGCCAGTACGTTGGCGGCGATGGCGATGGTGAGGAACGCGAATGCCCTTGGCCCGAAGAAGTCCGCGGCGAATCGCCGTCGCCAGTGCACCAGGCGCCACCCATAGGCCGGCACCAGCACTGCGAACCCGGCCAGGCCCACCACCAGCAGCACGACGGAGGCGATGCGGGCGCCGTCGAGGTTCAGGGCGGTGGACACGATGGCGGTGCCCATGACGAACGCGCACGCCCCCGCGTTGAGATTCGCGACCGCGGAAGACGCAACCGTCCGGTATCGGTCCATGACGTACCTTTCACTGCTGGCCGAAACCCAGGCCTTGCGCGATCAGTGGCCGGCGCTTCGGCCGCCGTCGACGTGCAAGATTTCGCCGGTGACGAACGGGGCGTTCTCGAGGTAGAGGATCGCGTCGACGACGTCGCTGATCTCACCCAGCCTTCCGAGTGGGTGAAGCCGGGCGAGAGAATCCTCGTACGCAGCCGGATCCGAAGTCTTGATGACGCCCAGCGCGACCGCGTTGCTGCGGATGCCGCGGGCCGCGTACTCGATGGCCAGCGCCTTGGTGGCGGACTGCAGGCCGCCCTTGGTCAGCGACGCCAGCACTGAATTGACCGAGGCGTCGGCGTGGTCGGCCAGGCTGCTGCTGATCTGCACGAGGTGGCCACTGCCTTGGCGGAGCATCTGTTCGACCGCCAGCTGGGTGATGCGGAAGAACCCGGTCAGGTTGACGCCGGTGACGACCTCGTAGTCGTCCCGGGTGTACTCGGTGAACGGCTTGGCGATGAAGAGGCCGGCGTTGTTGACCAGGGTGTCGATGCGGCCGAACCGCTCGATCGCGGCGGCGGTCACGCGCGCGGCCGTGGCGGGGTCCACGACGTCGCCCCGGACGGCGAGGACGTCCGGGTCCGCCCCGGGCGCGATGCTCCGCGACGTCGCGACGACGGCGTAGCCGAGCTTGCGGTACCCCGCCACCAGGGCGGCACCGATACCCTGTGAGGCGCCGGTGATGATGGCGACCTTCTTGCCGGGCACGCTATTCGAGGATCTGCATCAGCCGGTCCGCCAGGATCGCGGCCGAGTGCGGGTTCTGCCCGGTGATCAGGTTGCGGTCCTCCACCATGTACGGCTTCCAGATCTCGCCGCGGCTGAACTCGACGCCGAGTTCCTTCAGCTCGTCCTCCAGCAGCCACCGGGTCCTGGAGGCGAGCCCGACGGCCTCCTCTTCGTCGTTGGTGAAGCACGTGACCCGGTAATCCTTGAAGGGCGACACGCCGTGGATCCTGGTGGCCAGCATCGCGGCGGGGGCGTGGCACACGATCGCGAGCGGCCGGCCCGAGGCGAGTTGTCCGGTGAGGATCCGTCCCGCGTCGGCGTCCACCCACAGGTCCTCCATCGGACCGTGGCCGCCGGGCAGGTACACCGCGTCGTAGTCCTCGATGCGCACGTCGGACAGTTTGAGCGGCCGGCGCATGACCTCCGCCGAGCGGATGATCGCCTCGAGTTCCAGTGCTCCCTCCACACCGCCCGCCATTTCGGGGCGCAGGCTCATCATGTCGACGTTCGGGGTCACACCCCGGGGTGTCGCGACCACGACCTGGTGGCCGGTCTCGGTAAGCGCTTTGTACGGGGCCGCGAACTCTTCGGCCCAGTACCCGGTGGCGTACCTGGTGCCGTCCTTCAACGTCAGGTACGTCGCTCCGGAAACCACGAACAGGATCTTCGCCATGGTTGATCACTCCTTATGAGCTTTGTCGAAGGAACCGGCCGGGTCGCCGCCGGACAAGGCGACCGTCGGCGACCGGTCCCGGGGTGGCGGCCGTCGGGGGCACGCCGGCCAGTGAGGACGCCACTGCTCCGGCGCCCACGAGCTTGACCAAGAGCCGCTTGATGATCATCGAGATCCTTCCCTCGCTTCAGGACACCCTTTGGCGGCCGGGTGCCGGGCCGCGGTTATCTGGGCAGTAGCGCTGAACCGTGCCGTGCTCGCGCCGACCGACGCCGCCTGCGGGTCGGTGAAGACCACGCGGGGCACCGCCGTGAAATCGGCTTCCTCTTCCGGCTCCCGCCTACCAGGTCTGCTCGCCGGCTCGGACCAGCATTTCGTTGACGGCCACGCGCCGGTCCCGCGTGACGATGTAGCCGATCGCGTCCGCGATGTCGGCCGCCCGCAACGCTTCGATCCCGCCGACCTGCCGTCGGGCCGCGTCCCGGATGGCGTCGCCGAGGTGGTCCACCAGTTCCGTGTCCACGGTGCCGGGCTCCACCACACTGACCCGGACGCCTTCGCCGAGCAGTTCCTGGCGGAGCGATTCGGTGAACCCGGTCAGGCCGAACTTGGTCAGGGTGTAGCCGCTGCTGCCCGGCCGGGCGACCCGCCCGGCCGTCGAGCCGACGTTCACCAGATCCGCCACCTGTCGCGGCGATGTCGATGCCGCGTCGATCAGGTACGGAACCGCGGCGTGCGTGACGTGCAGCAGCGCCGCGACGTTGAGGGAGACCATCCGGTCCCAATCCTCGACGGAGGTCTGCAGCGCCGAGCCGAGCAGCATGATCCCGGCGTTGTTGACCAGGACGTCGAGCCGCCCGAACCGCTCCAGCGTGGCCTGCACCGCCTCGTAGGCGCTTTCGGGCTCCGTGATGTCGGCCGTGACGGCGACCGCGTGGCCGCCGAGCCCGGCGATGTCGTTCACGACCTGGTCCAGGCGGTCGCGGCGCCGCGCCACCAGCGCGACCGCCGCGCCCTCGCGAGCGAGGTGGCGTGCGGTCGCGGCGCCGATCCCGCTGCTGGCGCCGGTGACCAGCGCGACGGCTCCGGCCAGCGACTTCTCGGACATGAGCCTCTCCTCCTTCCGTGTCGGGGGCCGGCCGGCGGCGTCCACGCGCCTCAGGTGGGCAGTTCCGCTCCGGACCGTTCACGCACCATGTGCTCCGCGTACCAGTCCGGCCAGTCCGGGTCCGCCGCGCCGGTGCGGGCCTCGTGCTCGCCGTGCGCCGCGGCGGCCCGGCGCAGCGCGCCCGCGAGGTCCGCGGCCGAGGCGAACGTGGTGACCGCCGGGTCGACCCGCCCCGGGAGCCGGGTGGTGATCTCCTGCAGGACCCAGCCGTTGCCGTCCGGATCGTCGAACGAAAGGAAAGAGCCGTAGCTGGCGCGCCGCGGATCCGGGCCGGGCACCCGGGCGTCGGTCCCGGCGTGGTGGAAGACGCCGCCGGCGTCGTGGAACACCTCGCTCGGATCGGCGCCGAGCCGCTTCAGCTCGTCGCGCGCGGCTTCGACGTCGTCGACGACCAGGTGCAGGCCCTGGGCCGAGCCGGGTGCCTGGGCCGTGACCGACGTGCCGAAGATGACCGACGCCGGCGACCCGGGCGGGGTCAGCTGCACCACGCGGAAGTTCTCGTCGGTGGCGACGTCGGCGTCGAGCCGCCAGCCCAGTGCCGTGTAGAAGGCCTTGGCGCGGTCGACGTCGGCGACCGGGACCACGACGACCTCGAGCTTCATGTCCATGACCGGCGCCTCCAGCGCTCGTGGGGAGTCCGACGTGCCGAGTTTCGTCCGGCCGGCCGCCGGCTCGCGCCCGTGACTCTCCCTGGTTCCGCGGGCCAGGGGGAGTCACGGGCGCGAGCGGCCACCGGCCGGCCGCACCCTGGACGTACCGACCGACGAGGAGGCTGGAGATGGAGTACCTGGTCACCATGACCACCCGGGTGCCGGACGGAACGCCGGCGCACGAGGTGGACGACATCCGGGCCCGGGAGGCCGCGCACACCCGCGACCTCGCTGCCCAGGGGCAGGTGCTGCGGCTGTGGCGTCCCCCGCTGGAGCCGGGCGAATGGCGCACGATCGGGCTGTTCGCCGCCGCAGACACCGGCGACCTCGAACGGGTTCTCGCCTCGATGCCGTTGCGCGTCTGGCGGACCGACGAGGTCACCGCGCTCGGCGCGCACCCCAACGATCCCGGTCCCGGCAAGGTGCCGCTCGCGGCGGGCGACGAGGAGTACCTGGTCACGTTGGTCGTCGGTGTTCCGGCCGGGACGAGCCCGGAGGCCGTCGACGAGAGGTTCGCCCGCGAGGCCGGCCGTGCTCGTGAGCTGGCCGCCGACGGGTACCTGATCCGCCTGTGGAAGCTGCCCGGCGAAGGCCGCAACCTCGGGCTGTGGCAGGCGACCGATGCCACGCGGCTGCGGGAGATCCTGCGGTCCCTCCCGCTGGGCGACTGGCTCGACGTCGAAACGGTGTCGCTGACAGCGCACCCCAGTGACCCGGTAACCGCGGGAGCGACGCCATGACCAGCACGGCACTCACCGGCGCGACCTACGACGTCGACGGCGGCCAGCAGCTCATCGCGTGAGGAAGGACTGGGACACCGATCTATTCCTCCACGAGTGCCGTCTCCAGCCCCGGCAGGGTGGTACGAAGCTGCCGACGGGAGCTGATGCCGAGGACCCCGAACACCTTGCGCAGATGCCACTCGACGGTACGCGGGCTGAGGAAGAGCCGGGCACCGATCTCCGGGTTGGAGAGCCCGTCGCGCGCCATCCGGGCGATCTGCAGCTCCTGCGACGTCAGCTGGGTACGGGTGTCGTCGGACCGCTTGCGCACGGTCTCGCCGGTCGCCGCCAGCTCGGCGCGGGCGCGTTCCGCGAACGCCTCCATTCCGATCGCGGTGAACTGCGCATGAGCGACGTGCAGGTGCGCACGCGCCTCCAGCTGCCGGCCCTCGCGGCGCAGCCACTCACCGTAGAGCAGGTGTGCGCGGGCCAGCTCGGGTCGCAGCAGGCTCCGGCCGAGCCGCTCGATGGCGTCCCGGTACAGGCCGTCAGCCCGCTCGCCGGTCGTCGTCAACGCCCGGGACCGGGCGACGATGCCCTGTGCCGCGTCGTTGGGCAGGTGGGCCGTGGCCTCGAGCACGTGGTGGAGGGCGTCCTCCGCGACTGCCGTCCGGCCGGCTCGGGTCGCGGCTTCGAGCAGCTCCACCGCGGCCCAGGCGGACAGATACATCCGGGGGTGGTAGCCGACGGCCGCGCGCGCGGCGACCAGCGCTTCTTCGTACTGGCCGAGCCCGTTGCACAGAACGGCCCGGGAGAAGTCGCAGCGCTCGGTCACCGTTCCCTGCCCGGCCGCCGCGGCCTCGGTCAGGACGGCCTCGATCACCGCCCGAGCCTCGGCCTCCCGGCCGCGGGAGGCGGCGAGCCTCATCGAGACGTACGACCCGGTGATGGACTTGGCGCCGTCTCCGGCCGCATCGATTTCCGCGATCGCTTGCGCGACGTCGGCGAAGTCACCGCACCGCACCCCGGCTTGCGCGAAGACACCCAGCTCGACCTGAAGCCGGGCAAGCGCCCCGCTGTCGCGCGAGATCTTCAGCGTGCGCGCGCGAAGGGCGTAGACACTCTCGTCGTCCCAGATCGTCCACGCCGCCAGTACCGCCAACCAGTTCCATCGGATGATCTCTTCGTGCGGACACGCCTCGTCGGTGAAGGCGGCCACCGCCTGCCGAAGCTGTGGCGCGGCGGCTCGCGGCCCGTCGATCGTCAGCGTGGCGAGGCTGTCCAGCAGCAGATCCACCGGCCGGGCGGCCTCGTCCGGGTAAGGGGCGGCTCGCGCCGCTCGGGACACCGCGAGGCGGTCGTCACCGGCGGAGCCGTGGCCGGCGACGAACGCGGCGGACCACGCGTCGAGATACGTCTCCCGGGCGAGACCGGCGTCGACCGGTTCGAGTCGTTGCGCCGCCTTGAGCAGTGACGCGGCAGCGTCGCCGGTCATCGTGGTGAACATGGCGAGCTGTCCGTGGAGGATGTCCACCTGCGCGTGCTGGTACTCGTCCAGCGTCCCGATCTCGGCGACCGACAGGATGCGTCGCGCCGCGTCGAACCTGCCCGCGTCCAAACTCGCCCGAGCCGCGACCAGTGCGCGTTCGGTGCGCCGCGCCGGGTCGCCGCTGAGCCCCACCGCCCGCTGAAGCAGCGCCGCCACCGCGGCGAGACCACCACGTGCCCGGGCGCGTTCCGCGGCCTGTTCGAGCTCGGTGGCGACCTGTTCGTCGGGTCCCGAGGCCGCGCCGGCACGGTGCCAGGCGCGACGATCCGGATCGGTGGTGGCGTCCGTGACGCCGGCCAGGACGCCGTGCACGCGGCGCCGGTCCTCCGGCGCGGCGGAGCGGTAGACGGCCGTGCGTGCGAGCGGGTGCGTGAACTGCACCCGGCCGTCGAGCCTGACCAGGCCGGCGTCGGTGGCCGGGGCGAGCGCCGCGATGTCCAGGTCGAGCACGGTGGCCGCGCGATGCAACAGCGCGGTGTCGCCGACGGATTCCGCCGCCGCGGTCAGCATGAGCAGTCGCGTATCGGCGGGAAGTGAGGAGGCCCGCTGGGCGTAACTCTCCTCGATCTTGTTGCCGATCGGTCGGTTGTCCGGCAACCCGAAGCCACCTGCGAGATCGCCGTCTTTCCAGGCCCGGGGAAGCTCGGTGAGCGCGAGCGGATTGCCTTGGCTCTCCGCGATGATCCGGTGGGACAGGTCGATGTCCACGGGGCCGCGGATGTTTCTCAGCAGCAGCGCCCGCGAGTCGCTGTCATCCAGTCCGCCGACCGGCAACTCCGGCAACCCGGTCAGGACCTGATCGCCGATTCCCCGGCGCGCGACGCACACGATCGCGATCCGTTCGGCCAAGAGCCGCCGGGTGACGAACGCGAGGATCTGCGCCGAGGCCTGGTCCAGCCACTGGACGTCGTCGACGATGCAGATCAGCGGCCGGTCCTCGGCCACCTCGGCGAACAGCGTCAACGTGGCCAGCCCGACCAGGAACCGGTCCGGCGGCGGGCCGGCTTCGACTCCGAACACGGTCGCCAGTGCATCCCGTTGCGGCGCCGGCAGTCGCTCGATGTGATCGAGCATCGGCGCACAGAGCTGATACAGGCCGCTGTAGGTGAGCTCCATCAGCGACTCGACCCCGACCGCCGACGCGACGTGCCAGTCGTCGACTTTCCCGGACAGGTACCCCAGTAGCGCGCTCTTGCCCACACCCGCGTCGCCGCGCAAGACCAGCACCTGGCTCGTGCCGCCCAGCGCAGTGGTCACCAGGCGATCGAGGGCCTGACATTCACGCGCACGACCGAGGAGTTCCGGCGCGGCACTTCCGACCTTGCGGGACATGGTGTCCTCTAGGTGGTCCGATGCGGCATTCGACTGGCCTCGCTGAGTCGCTCACCTGCTGCGAGCGGCTTCGAGTGATGGTAGCGACGTTCGACCCGGCTCGTGATTGTTGGACAGGGCGCCGGCACCCAGCGAGACTGGTGCCACATCACGTCACGCGGGTCCTGGTCGGCGGCCTGGGGGACAGTCATGAGGCAGAGGCGGTTCGCATGACCGGGCCCAGCCTGGTGGATCGAGAGGCGGAACGCGCCGCTCTGGACGAGATGATCGCCGCCGTCCAGGCCGGGGAAAGCCGCGTGCTCGTGCTCCGCGGGGCGCCCGGAATCGGTAAATCCGCGCTTCTGCACTACGCGGAGAACGCCGCGAGCGGGTTTCGCAGGCTGCGCACCGTCGGCATCGAGTCCGACATGGAGCTGGACTTCGCCGCCCTGCACCAGTTCTGCCTGCCGCTGCTGGCCCGGCTGAAGGACCTGCCGGCACCCCGGCGTGCCGCACTCGAGACGGTGTTCCGCTTGCGCGACGGTGCCCGGCCGGACCCGTTCCTGGTCGGCCTGGCCATCCTCGACCTCCTGTCCGGCGCCTCCGAGGACCAGCCGCTGCTCTGCGTCATCGACGACGCGCACTGGCTCGACCGGTCCTCGGCCCAGGTCCTGGGCTTCGTCGCCCGCCGGCTGCTGGCCGAGTCGATCGCCCTGGTCATCGCGTCCCGGGTCCCCGGCCCCGAGCTGAACGGCCTCCCGTCGAGGGAGATCGCCGGCCTGCGCCACACCGATGCGCGCACACTGCTCGACTCGGTCGCCGCCGCGCCTCTGGACCGCGGCATCCGCGATCGCATCGTCGCGGAGACGCACGGCAACCCGCTCGCCCTCATCGAGTTGCCTCGCGGCCTGACCACAAGTCAGATGGTCGGCGGCCTCGGCCTGCCGAGCGCCGACACGCTGCCCGGCCAGATCGAGGAGAGCTTCCTCAAGCGGATCGGCTCACTTCCGCAGCAGACACGGCTGCTGCTCCTGGTCGCCGCCGTGGAACCGGTCGGCGACCCGGACCTGGTCCGGCACGCCGCGGAGCGGCTCGGCGTGCCCTCCGCGATGAGCGGCATCGACGGCCTGCTGACCATCGATAATCGGGTGACCTTCCGCCATCCGCTGGTGCGATCGGCGATCTATCGCGCGGCGTCGCCCACCGCCCGGCGAGCCGCACACCTGGCCCTGGCCGAGGTCACGGATCCGCGGTCCGCCCCCGACCGGCGTGCCTGGCACCTCGCCTCGGCCGCCGCCGGGCCCGACGAGGCCGTCGCCGCGGAACTGGAACGGTCCGCCGCCCGGGCGCAGGCACGCGGCGGAATGGCCGCGGCGGCCGCGTTCCTGCACCGGTCCGTCGCCCTGACCGTCGACCCGGCCCGGCGTACCGACCGCATGCTCTCGGCGGCCGAGGCGAGTTTCCAGGCCGGCGACGTGGAGGACGCCGACCGGCTCCTGAGCGCCGTCGGCGTCTACCCACTCGACGCCTTGCAGCGGGGACAGGCGGCGGTGCTGCGCGGTCAGGTTGCCTTCGCCACCCTCGATGGCGCCAACGCCACCGCACGGACGATCGAGGCCGCGCGGCAGCTGGAGCCGGTGGCACCGCAAGCCGCCCGCGAGACCTACCTGACCGCGTGGGGCATCGCTGTCACCTTCACCGATCCGGCATCGTTGCTCGAGGTGTCGCGGGCCGTCCGGCTCCTCCCGCCGCCGGCCGACCCCGGCCCGCTGGACCTGCTGCTCGACGGCTACGCCCAACTGGTCACGGACGGCACGGCAGCCGCTGCGGACACGCTACGGCGGGCCGCGGCGGCGCTCGTGAACCTGCCCGCGGAGCAGGTGTTGCGGTGGGGCTGGGTAGCGACCGGGGGCATCGCCGCCGTCTGGGACGACGAAGGCATGCGCGAACTCTGCGATCGTTGGCTACGCGTGGCGCGCGACGCCCACGCGCTGCGCGAACTGCCCTTCCTGCTCACCACGTCCAGCTTCGCCAGCTCCTGGACCGGTGACTTCGAGGCGACAGCCGCCTCGATCGCCGAGGCCGATGCCGTCGCCGCCGCGACGGGCAACCCACTGCCACCGTACGGCGAACTGCGACTGCTCTCGCTGCGCGGCCGGGAGCCGGAGGCCGCCGATCTGATCGCGGCCACGATTCGCGCCTCGACCGCTGCGGGCCTCGGCATGGGCAACACAGCCGCGCAATGGGCGGCCGCCGTGCTCTACAACGGACTCGGGCGCTATCCCGAGGCGATGCGTGCGGCCATGGCCACCACCTACGTCTCCGAGCCGGGGATCTCCACCTGGCTGCTGCCCGAGCTGGTGGAGGCGGCCAGCCGCTCCGGCGAGCCGGAGATCGCCCGGGAGGCGCTCGACCGGCTGACCGAGACGACGCGGTCGTTCGACACCGACTTCGCCCGCGGCGTCGAGGCCCGGACCCGGGCACTGGTCACCGACGGACCGGAGGCCGAGGACCTCTACCGCGAGGCCGTCGAGCGACTCGACCGGACCCGCCTGCGGCCGGAGTCGGCGCGGGCCCATCTGGTGCACGGCGAGTGGCTGCGCCGCCGCAGACAACGCGTCCGGGCCCGCGAACAGCTGCGGACCGCGTACGAAATGCTGGTCGCCATCGGGATGGAAGCGTTCGCCGAACGCGCCCGCCGCGAGCTTCTGGCCACCGGCGAAACCGTGCGCAAACGCACGGCCGTCCGGGCGCCGGGGGTCGAGCTCACCGCCCAGGAGCGGCAGATCGCGTTGCTGGTCCGCGATGGCTACTCCAACCGTGAGGTCGGCGAGCGGCTCTACCTCTCCCCGCGCACCGTCGAATGGCACCTCCGGAGGATCTTCGCGAAGCTGGACATCGACTCCCGCCGGAAACTCCGGGACGTCCTGCCGGCCTGAGAACGTCATTGCTGCTCGGTGCCGCGGCTGGTGGCGATCAGACCGGGTAAAGGTTGGGCACGCCGAGGTAGGGGAACTCACGCAGCAGGTCGTCGTGCGGCTGGAGGCCTTGGGAGCCGATCTTCCCCTTGCTCATCCAAGCGAAGCGGGCGCTGAAGGCGTCGCCGGTGAGGGTGCGGCCGTTCGGATAATCGGCCGGCCGGCTGCGGTCGTAGCGAAGTACGTCAGGGAGCACGATCAAGGCGGCTGCTCTGGCCTCCTCCGGCGAGTAGCCACCGTTGTCCTCCAGGAACTTGGCCCAGATCTCGAGGTAGTTCACCACGTCGTCGACCGGCTGCCTGCGGTTGTATTCGTTCTTGGTGTTGTTCGGGCTGACGAACGGATTGATCGTCGGGTGTCCACCGCGGTCCACCTGGACGATCGCGCCGTCACGGCGCACGCTGACCGAGGCCCACACCCCGATCACCGGGTCCGGGCTGAGCAGGTCGTTGGGCACCTCCACCGCGATGGACAAGATGTTGCGGTCGGCGAAGGCGTCCTGCCCGGTCCATTCGAAGCCGTGAAACGCGCCGTCCGCGTCGGCGAAGAAAGGGTCGCTGCGCACCCCGATGAACAGCCGGACCGGGCCGGTCTGGATCGCCCCCGCCGTGGCATCGAACCCGACGGGGGTACCGGCGACGAGGATGTCGCCAGACGGTTCGGCCTGGCGGGCCTGCGGGCCGGTGGCGTAGTAGGCGGTCGCGGTCTGCACACCGTTCTTCAGCTCGGAGAACACAAATGTGAATGCGGCGTCGGCTTGCGCATCCGCGTCGGTGTCGACGTTGATCCGGTAAATCCCGTCCGGATGGAATTCCGGTTTCATGAGAAACGGGGGCATCGCGCTCATGCCGGCCGTGTAGGGGTTCAGGTCGATGATCAGCACCGTCTTGGCGGGATCATCGGGTGCGGCGAACACGAAGAGGTCGGTGAGGTCCAGGCGCGCGTCATCGCCCGGGAATTTCAGATTGGCCGCACTGTAGTGATTGGACATGGTGCCTCCTTTCATCGAAGCGGGCGAAAGGCGGCACGGAGTTCCCGGGTGAACAGCCCGGGCTCCTCCCAAGCCGCGAAGTGTCCGCCCCGCGTGGGCTGGTGGTAGTAGTCGAGGGTCGGGTAGATGGCCTCGGCCCAGCTACGGGGAGCCTGGAAGATTTCGCCGGGGAAGGCGCTGAACGCGACCGGCACGCTCACCGTCGGAGAGCTCTGCCCGGCGGTTCGCGCTCTTTCCCAGTACAGCCGGGCGGCCGACTCGCCGGTCCCGGTCAGCCAGTAGACCGACACGTTGTCGAGGACGTGCTCGCGGGTGAGGCCGCCCGACGGCGGTCCGCCGAGGAAGGCGCGGGAGATCTTGCGATAGCTGTCCGTGTCGTGATCGAGCATCCAGGCCGCCAGGGCGACGGGCGAATCCAGAAGTGCGTAGCCGATTGTCTGCGGCCGCGTCGACTGCTCGACGATGTACCCGCGGCCGCTCGTCGAGAAGACCTGGAGGGCGGTGGCCGCGGCCTTCTCCTCGTCGGTGTTCTTCGGCAGGGAGGCGGTGCTGCCCAAGGCCGGCGTCAGCAGGTTCACGTGGATGCCGAGCAAACCGGCCGGAGCCAGGCGGCCGATGCCATCGGTCACGGCGGCGCCGACATCCCCGCCCTGAGCGACCCAGCGGGGGTAGCCGAGGCGGTGCATGAGCTCCGCCCAGGCTCGCGCGGTTCGGTTGGAGTCCCAGCCGATCCCGTCCGGTTTGCCGGAGAAGCCGTAGCCGGAGATGGACGGTAGAACGAGGTGGAAGGCGTCCGCCGCCGTGCCGCCGTGCGCGGTCGGATTCGTCAGCGGACCGACGGTCTCGAGCAGCTCGACGATCGAGCCCGGCCAGCCATGGGTCATGATGAGCGGCAGTGCGTCGCGGTGGCGGGAGCGTACGTGAATGAAGTGGATGTCGACGCCGTCGATCCGGGTCTTGAACTGGGGTAGCGCGTTGAGCTTCGCCTCGAACCGCCGCCAGTCGTAGCCGGTCGTCCAGAAGCGGGCGAGCGCCTGAGCGGTCGCCAGCTGCACGCCTTGCGAGCGGTCGGAGACGAGCTCGCGGGTCGGCCAGCGGGTTGCTTCGACGCGGCGGTGCAACTCCGCCAGCTGTTCGCGCCGGACCGCGACCCGGAACGGGCGGACCCCGTTCGGGTCGGTGGGCAGCGCGGCGATGGCCGGCGTCTGCCCCAGCACGGTGGACGCGGCGACGGTGAGGCCGGCCGCGACGCCTGCCTGGAGCACTTGCCGTCGAGTGGGTCGGGACGCGGACGGAGTCATGGTTTCTCCACTTCTGGGTTCGTCGGAGTTCGCGGCGCGGACATTTGCCGCGGCCGTGTCCTATCGCCGTGGCCGGAACGCGGCCCGCACCTGCTCCGCGAACAGCTCAGGCTCTTCCCAGGCAGCGAAATGGCCGCCGCGGGCCGCGACCCCGAAGTAGTCGAGCGTCGGATAGGCCTTCTCGGCCCAGCTGCGCGGCGTCCGCCAGATCTCCCCGGGGAACGTGCTGAAACCGACCGGAACGCGGGGATCCGGCAGCGGCGGGCGGCCCGCGGCCGGTGCATCCGGCCCGTACGCCTCCCAGTACGACCGGGCCGTGGACGCCCCGGTGCCAGTCAGCCAGTAGGTCGTGATGTCGTCGAGGAGGTGATCCCGCGTGAGACCCCCCGACGGCTTGCCGTCGACGAACGCGCCGGCGATCTTGTAGTAGGCGTCCGTGTCGTGGTCGATCATCCACCCGGCGAGCGCGGCCGGCGAATCCAGCAACGCGTAGCCGATCGTCTCCGGCCGGGTGGCCATCTCCACGAAGTAGCCGTTCCCGGTGGTCTGGAAAACCTTGATCGCGGCGAGCGCCGCGCGTTCCTCCTCGGTGTCGTTCGGCAGCGACGACGGGTCGTTGAGCGCGGGCACCAGCAGATTCGTGTGGATGCCGGCCAGGCCCGCCGGACCCAGCCGTCCCATCGCGTCGGTCACCCCGGCGCCGACGTCACCACCCTGGGCCACGTACCGGCCGTAGCCGAGCCGGCTCATCAGCTCCGCCCACGCCCGGGCCGTGCGCACGAGATCCCACCCGACCTCGGCGGGCTCGCTCGAGAAGCCGTAGCCGGGCAGGGACGGAAGCACGAGGTGGAAGGCGTCCGCCGCGGTGCCACCGTGCGCGGTCGGATCGGTCAGCGGGCCGATCGAGTCGATCATCTCGATGACCGAGCCGGGCCAGCCGTGCGTCATGATCAGCGGCAGCGCATCCGCGTGCTTCGATTTCACGTGGACGAAATGGATGCTCACCCCGTCGATTTCGGTGGTGAACTGGGGCAGCGCGTTCAGCCGGGACTGCACCCGGCCGAGGTCGTACCCGTTCGCCCAGTACTGGGCCAGCGCCCGGATCGTCGCCAGCTGCACCCCCTGGGAGCGATCGCCCACGAGCTCCCGGCTCGGCCAGCGCGTCGCCGCCAGCCGGTGGCGTAGGTCGTCGAGCGCCCCTTTGCGGAAGGACACGGTGAACGGTCGGATCGCGTGGCTCGTCTGCTGCTCGAGCGTGGTCATCTCATGCACGGCCTTTCCCTCGAATTCCGGCGCGAAGAGATCCAGGTACGGGAGGTGGTACGACCCGCTCTCCGGATGTGCACCAGCATGGCAACCCGCTCGGGCGATTCGCGCCCGTGAAAGACCCCGGTCGACACACTGGGGTCAGGCCCCAGGGGGCGCCCGGGTTCGGGTGGGTCGGACCATCGACCCGGTTCGGAACGGGCAGTTCGTTCGGCGGGGGCAACCCGGACGGCCCTTCTGGGCGTCAGTCCGGCAAGGGAACGCCGGGAGGTCGCTTTGGATGTGCCGTCGAATGTTCTGCTGCCGGGTGAGCGGTTGCTGTGGTCGGGACGGCCACAGCGTTTCACCCTTGCTCGGTTCGACTGGCTTCAGCTCGTCTTCGGGCTGGCCTGGTTGATCGCGACCATCGTGGTCCCGGTGGCCAGGCACCAATCGCTGTCGTTCTTGGCCTGGGGCGTCGGGGTGGGAGGTGTCGCGTCCCAATGGGTGCCGGTCGTCGTCAGGGTGCGGGGGCGGCGCGGTGTCGAGTACGTCGTGACCGACCGGCGGATCGTGCTGGCCGATCGCTTCTCGGGGAGGACGCGCGCATCGGCGTATCTGGGCACGTTGCCGCCGCCGGTGGTCCGGATCCGGCGGGACGGCAGCGGAACCATCGTCTTCGGCAAGTTCTCGCGTGCCCCTGTGGTGCCCCCTCCTTCGGTGGGGGCCCTGATGGTGACGGGACTGGTCGCCGTGCCGGAGGCCGGGCGTGTTCGTGATCTGATCGCGTGGGCGCAGGCCGGGCGGGCCTGACCTCACCCGGCATCCGCCCATCGGCATGAGCGTGCGTCGTGGCCGGATGACGGGCACCTTCCGCGCCGCAGCGGTCAACGAGCTGAAATCCGGCGAGTTTCGGTCACCTTGGTGTTGTAGTGGGCGCCGTTCACGACCGTCGTCTCGACAAGGACCTCGAAATGTTTCATCTTTTTCAGCCTGCGGAGGAGCTTCCGGTCTCCGAGTTTCTCCGCTGCGGCTGCGGTTCCGTGTTCCCAGCAGCCCGCCACGATGACGATTTCCGACGTACCCGGAGCCAAGGGGTTCGGCGTCCGGATGATCAAGGCGTGGTCTCTGACCGGATAGCCTGACTCCTCGTACTGCGGCGCCAGCGTGCGGCCTGATCTCAGGTCGTTCACGACGTGCGCCTCGTGGTCCGGATCTTCGGCGAAAGCGTAGGAGACTACTGCGTCCAGCTTCGCCAGCATCGTCCTCGTCACGTCGTTCGCCACCGGTCCGCCGATCAGGACGAGGTCGGAACTCAGTTCACGCGGGGTCAATTGCTTCGACTCGGTGATCTTCCCGGCGAAGCCCAGCTTGCGGAGCTGGGCTTCGATTTCAACGAGGGTCTGGATGTCGCCCATGCCGACCACGCCGGCTCTGGCCCACCGTTGCCGCGGTCCGAAGTCGTGGGCTCCCAGGACGATCAGCGGGTGGCGGCCACCCAGCGCCCGCCAGAATCTGCGCGCACGGACCAGCTTCAGGCGTCGTCTCGCGGTCGTCGTCGACCAGACCAGCACGCCCCCGATGGCTGCCGCGATCAGATTGCTGGAGATGTCGGGGAAGGCTTGGACCAGCCAGCCACCGATTCCTCCGACAGCCGGCGCCATGCACAACACCCCCATCGACACGAGTCCGCTTACCCAGTCGCGCTCAGCCCAGGTCCTGTTACTGCCTGCTCAGCTGCTCGGTCAGCACCACGCGGAGCTCGCCCGGGGTCGTGGAGGTCGACACCGGGTGCACCTGCTGTGACCTTTTCGGACACCTCGAGGCGCTCCGGCTCGGGATGTCCGACCCGGCTTTCGGCCACGTGCTGCCGGCCTTGATGGCCGACCTGGCCGACGATCCGGAACTGCGGGAGACCTTTCTCGCCGTCGTCTGGGAGCCTCGCCGGGAGGCGTGCGTCGAGTCCTTGAAGAAGGGTGAGGTGCGGGGGGATATCCGCCCCGGGCTCGACATCGACCTCCTCATCGACCTCTTCGCCGCTCCGGTCGTGTTCCGCGTGCTCTTCGGGCATCGGAAACTCGACCAGGAGTTCGTGCGGGACGTGATAGGCGGCGTCCTGTCCGGAGTGGGCACAGCCGACGGCGGCGGCCTCTGTGCGCACATCGGTCCTTGATGGACATCAGCGGTTCGTCGCGCCCGACCTGGTTAGTGCCGGCTCGGGGAAGCCGTGGTCTCGGCGACGAACTTTTCGGCGACGTCGCGCAGTTTGACGTTCTGGTCCTGTGACGCCTTGACGAGCAGGTCGAACGCGTCGTCGGACGGGATGCTGTGCAGGGCCATGAGGATGCCCTTGGCCTGGTCGATCACCGCGCGGGAGTTGAGCGCGGTGCGTAGTTGTCCCATGGTCTCGCGGGCGGTGTGGTGCCGGAGGGTGCTGCGCAGCGCGGATTCGGCGGCGGCGGTGTAGAGGCCCAGCAGCGCGGCGTCGAGCGCGCCGAAGCTGTTGCCGCCGGTGTCGTAGAGGTTGAGTGAACCGTGGTAGTGGTGGTCGACGAACAGAGGGGCGGACAGGTAGGCGACGACTGAGTGTTCGTTCGCGGCCGCGGTGAATTCGGGCCATTGTTCGGCGGCTTCGGTCACCCTGACGCGTTGGAGTTCGCCGGTGCGGGCGGCCTCCAGGCAGGGGCCTCGCCCGGCGTCGTACTGGGCCTGGTCGACGTGGTGCGCGCTGTCACCGGTCGCTGTCGCGGTGTACGGGGCGCCGTCGCGCAGCAGCGTGATGCTGGCGATTTCCGCGTCCGGCACCGCATGCATGACCTGCCGGCACACTCGCTGCAGAACGACCAGCAGTTCCTCTTCTTCGGCGATGGTGCCGGTCAGGCGATCCAGCGCGTCGGTCACGTCGTCCACTCTTCGTGCGGCGTCCCGCTCGGACAGCAGGTCGTCTTCCATGTCGTGCTCCCTCGCGGCGGGCTCGGCGTCTCCGACCACAGTAAGCGTCGCCTGGCGGCCTGGGCAGCGTGGGCGTTGATGCCGGGCCTCCGATCGCCGGGGTGTTATCGGGGAATCGCCGTGACGACAATGTTGTCCAGGTAGTTCCTCGTCTTTCGGTCGAACGTGCCACCGCAGGTGAACAACGTGACGCGAGGGCGGCCCTCGGTGTCGAAGTAGGTCCGCAGGTCGATGTCTTCCTTGGGAATCTGCTCGCGCGCGGTGACGACGTAAGTGCGCGTCTTGCCGTCGTCGCCAATGAGTTCCAGCGACGATCCGGGCCGCACTCGGTGCAACTGGAAGAATGCGCCGGGGCCGGATTCCGCGCTGTCGACGTGGCCGCCGATGACCAGCGACCCGGTGTTCGCGTCGAGTCCGGGGCCGTACCGGTACCAGCCGACAGCGCCGACGTCGCGGGGCGCGTCGAAGGCGCCGGTCCCGTCCACTCCCGCGGGCAGCACCGTCGCCGTCACGCCGATGTCGGGCAGCTTCAGCACCCTCGGTTTGATGACCCGCGTCGGCGTCGGCAACTCGGCGGCATTGGTGGGCGGTGCGGTGGTTTCCGGGGCGACAGAGGGCGGCGCCGTGGTGGCGAGGGCGACGACTTCTCGCTGCGGTTGTGAGGTCGACGCAACGGTGCCGGCCACCGCGAGGACGACTCCAGCGGCGACGAAGGTCGCACCGAGGTGGCGGTGCGCCCCGGCGAACCGGGACGCACCGCCATGCGCGGGTCCGCTCATCGCGACGTCGGGTCCGGACGCCGGCGGACCAGCAGGGCGGTGCCGAGGAGCGCCAGCAGCACACCACCCGCGGCCAGGAGGGACCAGCCGCCGGCGACCTCGTCGGCAGCCAAACCGCCCGAGCCGGTCGGCATCGACGAGGGTGCGGAACCCAGGCCCTTGATCGTCTGGGCGGCGAGAGCGAGGGTTTTGGCGTCCGCGGAACCGATGGCATAGACGATCGTGGCCGTTCCGGCGGCCAGGTCGAGGTCCTTCGGCCCGAGCACGACGGTGGCGGTGCCGGCCAGGGTCACGTCGGCGTCGACGACGCCGGCGGGAAGGTCGGCCATGACTTCCTTCGGGTTCGTCAGCCCGGTGAACACCGGCTTTCCCGCGGCGCGCACGTCCACGGCCGGCGCGGCGGCGGTGTGCCGGACGACCAACCGGGCTTTGCCCGGCGCGGTCCGGCCGGTGTCGTTGACGAACGCGGTCAGCGCGGGCTTCGCCGAAGTGTCCAGGTGAGCGATGAGGCTGAGGTTCTTCCCGCCGGGGACGGCGAGGTTCTTGTTCTCCAGCAGCGCGCTGGAGACGGGATCGCCGGGCTTGGTCAGCGCGACGTCGTAACTGCCCTCGGCCAGAGACAGCGGGCCGGCCACGCTCGCCGGTTGGAAGTTGTCGAGGGTCTTCTTCCCGTTGACGTAGACGTCGACCGGCTGGCCGGGGATGCCGTGGACGACCGAGACCATGGATTCCGTGGCCGCGGCGGCGGGAACCTGTGCCGAGAAAGTGGCCAGGACCCCGGCGGAGACGACCAGGGCGAGCGAACGCAGTGATCTGGGCATCGACTGCTCCTTCGGATCGGTGGCTCGTGCATCCGGTGGTTCGCCGCGGAGCCGGCGAACGGATGCGACGCGGAAGAAAACAGCCGGTCGCCGGGGGTGAATCCGCCGGGGCCGCCGCGGGCGTACTGCTGTTCGCCGGGATCTGCCGGCCCGGGGACCGGAACTCGAGGTGCACGAGGATGCTGCTGGTGGAAGGTGTTGCGTCGGCCGGGAGTGCGGTTACTGTGGCGCCCGTGTCCGATGACGCCGAGATGGCCGGCGAGCTCGCCCGCCGGTTCGCCGACGGGGAGCCGGATGCCTTGCGGGCCGTGTTCGACCGGCACGGGCCGGCGGTGCAGCGGCTGGTGCGCGCCAGCTTGCGTGACCAGGCCGACGTCGATGATGTCGTCCAGGCCACCTTCGTCTCCGCGTGGAACGGGCGGCACAGCTACGACCCGGACAAGGCCGGCCTGCTGGCCTGGCTGCTGGGCATCACCCGGCGTCGCATCGTGGACCTGCTGCGCGCCCGGGGCCGCCGGCAGCGCGACAGTGCCGCTGCCGCCGCGACGGCCCCGGCCGAGGCGCCCTCGGCGGAGTCCCCGGAGCGGATCGTGGACCGGTTGATCGTCGCGGACGGTTTGCGCCGGTTGCCGGACGCGCAGCGCGAGGTGCTCGAACTGGCCTTCTATGCTGACTTGACCCACACCCAGATCGCCGAGCGGACGGGCCTGCCGCTCGGGACGGTGAAGAGCCACCTGCGCCGCGGCATGCAGAAGTTGCGCTCCGAGCTGGACAGCGCGCCGGAGGAGGTGCCCGATGACGCATCCCGATCGCGATCACCTCGTCCTGCTCGCCCTTGACGATCAGGAACCCGGCGCGGCGGACACCGCTCACCTCGACAGCTGCGCCGACTGCCGTGAAGAGCTCGAATCGCTGCGAGCGGTAGCGGGCCTCGGCCGTGAGGCGGCGGCGGAGACGGCGCTACCACCGGTGGCGGAGGCGGTGTGGGAGCGGATCGCGGCCGAGACCGGTCAGCCGTCGCTCGTGGCCGCGCGCGAGACGGCGGAATCGGGAGACGACGCCGATCGTCGGGATGTCCCGCGGCCTCGCTTCGGCCGGGCCGTACGGTACGGCGTGGTCGCGGCGGCCGCCGCCGCGGTGGCCGCCGTGGTGACGGTGGTGCTCACGGGCGGTGGTCCGGATGAGGGCCGGGTGATCGCGCAGGCGCAGCTGAACCGGCAGGTGGCCGCGCCCGCCGAGGCCGCCGGTCAGGTCCGGATCATCGACAGCGGCGGCGGCTCGCTGCGACTCAAGCTCGAGCTGACCGGCATGCCGGCGCCGGCGGGCCTGTACGAGATCTGGCTCTACGACGGCAAGACCACCATGATTCCGCTCGGGGTCGTCGCCGGCACAGATGCCGACGTGGCCATCCCCCACACCCTGACGCTGCAGGCCTTCCCGATCGTCGACGTATCGGCGCAGCAGCTCGGGCAGCAGGAGCACGGCACCAGCATGGTTCAGGGAACCCTCCGCGTCGAAGGGCCGTAGCCGAGCGAAAGCGAAAGCCACCGCGAATTCTCGTCCGTGTGCATCCGGCATGGCCGCTGTCGCCGTACCAGCAGCGTCCGGAAGCATCGAGAATGGAGCTGTTATGCGTCTTCGCGTGGTCGGAGTATCGATTGCCGCAGCGGCGATCATGACCGGCGCCGTGGCAGCGCCGGCTCAGGCCGCTCAGCCGGCCGGCACCACGGCAGCGTTTCATGCCGCGTCGCACCACCACGGGTTCCACTTCGGGAAAGGCCGCACCGACCTGACGCTGGACCCGGCGGCCGCCGGCGCGCTCACCTCGCTCGGGGTTCGGGTTTCCCCGGTCCTGGCCAAGGTCAGCCACCCCGGCGGCAAGACCGTGTTCGGATTCACGATCGTCGGAAACCCCCAGGACGGCACCATCGAGCACGTCGGCGGGCTGCTGCTGCGCGCGGGCGGGACCTGCCTGTACCTGACCGGTTACACGATCGACCTCAACCGCGGCGTGCTGAGCGGGCGGGTCAACTTCGGCACCCGGGCCGACTTGTTCACGGTCGGCGCCGCGACACCCGATGGCGTCACGCTGGCGCTGACCGCCCCGGCGGCGGCGCTGCTGAACAAGACCTTCAAGGTCAGTGCCTTCACCGCCGGCCTGGTCATCGGGTACGGCAATCCCATGATCCGCAAGTAGCACCGGTTCTCGGCCGGGGGAGTGGCCTCGCCACTTTCCCGGCCGACCGGCGTCAGCTGTAGGCGAACAGGTTCTGCTGGACGTCCGCCGCGCGGAACAGGTGATCGCGGGACCGCTCGAGTTCACCGCGCAGGCGGACGAGGTCGGCTTCGAGCAGGGATCCCTGCCACTTGCGGATCTTGCCGGCGACGATGACGGTCTCGACGTTGCTCCGGTCCATGAGCGACACCACGGCTCCAGGCGCACTGTTGAGCGGGGTGACGTTGAGTGCGGTGGCGTCGAGCAGGACGATGTCGGCTTCCTTGCCCGGAGTCAGTGAGCCGGTCTTGTGGTCGAGGCGCAGGTGCTTGGCGCCGTTGAGGGTGGCGAACCGCAGGACATCCCGGACGGTGAACAGCTGCGGAGTACCCGGTGCAGGCTCCGGATAGTGGCCGGGCGGGGTGAAGCCTCCCTGGGCGAGGACGCTCTCGTTGACCAGCATGCGCTGCATGGTCATGGTGGAGCGCATGAGCGTGAAGGGGTCGGGAGCCATGGTGGTCTCGACGTCGGAGCTGAGAGAAGGTTCCAAGCCCAGTTGCTGCAGCTTCAGCAGCGGAGGGGTGCCGTGGCGCATGGTCATCTCGATCGGCGTGGACACCGAGACGTGGACACCGGCGTCACGGACGCGCTCCCACGCGAAGTCCGACATGCCGGTCATGTGGATGAGGAGCACGTCCGGACCGAAGCCGATGTCCTTTCCGGTCCCGCCGCGTCCGTGGGCGAGGTCGTCGAGGAGCGGTCGCATGCCGAACGCACCCACGGCGTGGGCGGCGATCTGCAGGTCCAGCTCGCGGGCGATGCCCCAGGCGTTCGAATACAGCTCCTCGCCGAGGTAGAACTCGCCACCCATGACCATGGTCACCAGCTGGTCGTCGGAGGAGAACCACTGCTTGCGGATGCGGTAGGCGTCTTGGGGGTAGCGGGCTTCGGCGCGGCCGTCGCCTTCGAAATAGCCGAAGGCCGCGCGACGGCCGGCGTCGGCCAAAGCTTCGATCGCGGCGTCGGTGTGCTCGGGGGAGTGGTGGATCTGGGAGACGTCGAGCACGGTGGTGACGCCGGCGTCGAGCTGAGCGAGCCCGCCGAAAAGCGTGTTGATGTAGACGTCCTCGGGCCGGTACACCGGCGCGAACCGCTGCAGGACGTGGCCGACATACGTGGGGTCCGCGCTGGGCGCGCCGGATCCGTCGTCGACCAGCAGGCCGTTGGCGAGGAACGAGCGCAGCGCGGTTTCGAACAAGTGGTGGTGGGTGTCGACGAAGCCGGGCATGACGATGCGCCCGCGTGCGTCGACGACGTCCACCCCGGGTGCCTCGATCGCGGGGGCGACGGCGGCGATCTTGTCACCGTCGACGAGGACGTCGGCGATCTCGAAGTCGCCCACGTCCGGGTCCATGGACATGACGGCTCCGCCGCGGATGAGGTAGCGCCGACCCGGACGGCCGGTGTCGAGCGGGGCGGCGGCGGGGTTCTCGGGCATGGCTGTGCTCCTTCATGACTGGTTCGATGGGCTAGGAAGACGCGGGGGCGGCGCGCGGCGCGCCGGTGTAGCTGGGCAGCCCGGCGCCGGGCGGCGGGACCTGCCGGGCACCGACCGGGTTGCGCAGCACGCCGACGCCGGACGCTTCCAGCTCCACGACGTCACCGGGCTGGATCCAGCGGTCCAGTTCGAGACCGCAGCCGCCACCCACGGTGCCGAGCGCGAAGAACTCTCCGGGATGGACGGGTTCGTCGAGGGAGGCCCAAGCCAGCACCTCGGCGAACGAGAACTGCCGGTCGGCCGTGGTTCCGCTCGCCCAGGTTTCGCCGTTGACCCGGGCCGTCAGCTCGATCGACCATTCGTCGACTTCGTCCATGGTGAGCACGCTCGGCCCCATCGCGGTGCAGAAGTGCTTTCCCTTGGACGGCCCGATGGTCAGGCTCATCTCGAAGAACTGGATGTCCCGTGCGCTCACGTCGTTGAAGATCGTCACGCCGGCGATCAGGCGGCCCGCCTCGTCGGGAGTGAGGTTGACCCCGCCACCCGAAGTGAAGAAGCCCAGCTCGAGTTCGAAGTCGAGCTGTCCGGTGTAGGACGGCCACAACAGCGGATCACCAGGTCCGACGACCGTCTCGGCGTTGCCCTGGTAGCAGATCGGCATGGCGGTGAAGGCCGGGGGAACCGGTAGGCCGGATCCTGCCGCGTGGTCGGTGTAGGTCAGGTAGTCGCGGATGCGGCGCGGGCGGGGGACCGGTGCCAGCAGCCGCACGTCGTCGAGGGGTAGGACCGCCGGTGTCCCGTCCGGCGCGCTCAGCTCGGGCCCGTGCTCGTCGGCGAGGAGGAGTGCTTGCGCGCCAAGGTCGAGCCCGCGAGCGCCTTCTCCGAAGAAGGCCACCATCTCGGTGGGAAGGCGTGGTGCGCCGCCCCGTGTGGCGCCCCGCAGCGCGCGATCGGGGTCGACGACGACGTCGCCGTGCTGGATGCCCACCCGCGGCAGCTCGCCGGGGGCGACGTAGGTGACCAGGCGCATGGTTCCCCCGTTCGGTCAGCGGTACTGGAGGCGGGCTTGGCGAGGGACGTCACCGAAGTCGCCGCGGTGGAAATCGCGGAAGGCCTGGGCGATCTCGTCCTCGGTGTTCATCACGAACGGGCCGCCGACGGCGACGGGCTCGCCGATCGGTTCTCCGCTGTAGGCCATGACGACGACAGGGGTGTCTCCCCGTGCCTCCACGGCGATCGATGAGACGAGCGCTGGTGGGGCGGGGTCGGACCAGGCGATCTGACCGGCTTCGACGGCGTGTCCGGCGATCGACGCCCGGCCGGAGAGGACGTAGAGGAACGCGCGGTCGCGGCCGGGCAGGAGGTGGTCGAGCCGGTGACCCGGTTCCAGCGTGAGAATCGCGCCGGAGATGGGCCACTCGTTGACCGCGGGTCCGCTGAGCTCGCCCACCTGGCCCGAGATCACGTCGATCCGGGTCCCGTCCTGTTCGATGACAGGGCGTTGTCCGGCGAGCAGGTCCTGGTAGCGCGGACCGGTCAGCTTCCGGTCGGCGGGAAGGTTCACCCACAGCTGCAGGGTGTGTGCTCGTTCGTCACGGAAGGCGAGCTCGCGGTGGATGATGCCGTGGCCCGCGGTCATCCACTGCACGTCGCCGGTGGTCAGCGCGCCGCTGTTGCCGGCGCTGTCTCCGTGCTCGAGGACGCCGTCGACGACCAGGGTCACGGTTTCCACGCCGCGGTGCGGGTGCCATTCGAAGCCGGGAGAAGAGAACCAGTCCTCGCTCAGGACGAGGAAGGGATCGGTCAGCTCCGGACGGGCTGGGCCCATGACGAGGTACCGGTCGTCCACTTGGGCGTCCGGCCCCAGGTGCGTCTTGCTTTCGATCCGCGCGAGAGCGCGTTGCGGGATGGTCATCAGCGCGCCACGAAACGCTGCCGCAGCTCGCCGATTCCCTCGACCCAGCTGCGGAGCTCGTCTCCGGGCTGCAGGTACCGCTCGGGCTTCCGGCCCATGCCCACGCCGGCCGGGGTGCCGGTGAAGATCACGTCGCCGGGATACAGGGTGACGACAGACGACAGGTGTGCGATCAGCTGCGGGACGGAGAAGATCATGTCGGCCGTTCGGGCCTTCTGCACTTCCTCGCCGTTGACCGTGCACCCGATCTCCAGGTCGTCGGGGTCGGGCAGCTCGTCCGGCGTCACGAGGACCGGGCCGGTGGGGGAGAACCCGGCGTGGGACTTGGCCAGGCTGAACTGCGGGACCGGGCCGCGCAGCTGCGACCGGCGCTCCGAAAGGTCTTGGCCCACGGTCAGCCCGGCCACGTGGCTCCAGGCGTGCTCGAGGTCGACGTCGCGGGCCGTCCGGGAGATCACCGCGACGAGCTCCACCTCCCAATCGACGGCCTCGGTCGGCAGGCGCACCACGCTGACCGGCCCGGAGAAGGAGCTCGCGAACTTGGTGAAGACCGTCGGCTCCTCCGGGAGCTGGGTGATACCGCCCTCGGCGGCGTGGTCCGCGTAGTTGAGACCGATCGCGAAGACCTGCCGGGGCGCCGGCGCGGGCGAGCCGAGCGACGCCGGGTCCAGCTCGGCCGCGTCACGGTGGTCGTCCTGTCCGGCTGCCCACTGCTTGAAGTCGTCGAAGACCTCGTACACGGCTTGCGGATCCGCGGCGAATCGGCCCTCGCTGGCACTGGCGACGTCGATGGCACGGTCGGCGATGAGGAGCTTCAAGCGTCCTCCGACATTGGCGATGCGCATGGTCGATCAGGCTTTCTCGTGCGAGTCGGTCATCAGTTCCGCGAGGTCCTCGGGCTTCAGGAACGACGGCGGGGGCGGCGGTCCCCAGGCGTACAGGCTCTTCTCGCCGGCGATGACGCCGGGCTTCCAGAGTTGGTCGTCGACGATGCAGTCGAGGTCGGAGTAGTACTCGGAGAAGTTGCCGGCCGGGTCGCGCAGGTACCAGAAGAAGTTCGAGCCGATGTGGTGCCGGCCCAGCCCCCAGGTGTGCCGCTCCGGGTGACCTTCCAGCATCGCGGTCGCGCCGCGGCCGACCTCGTCGACGTCGTCGACCTCCCACGATGTGTGGTGCAGGAAATTGACGGGCGCCTGCTGGACGAGGACGTTGTGGTGGTCGGTGGAGCAGCGCAGGAACGACGCGAGTCCGGGGGCCTCGTCGCTGACCTTGAAGCCGAGGCCTTCGGTGAAGAACCGCTGGGTCGCGGCCTGGTCGGCGGATCCGAAAACCACGTGCCCCAGCTTTCGGGGCCGGACCGGCTCCTGCCGCTCGACGCCGGGTGCCCGCACGTCGGGTCTGGTGACCGCGCCCGGCGTGTTGTACAGGGGAGCGGGCGTCGGCTTCTGCTGCAGCCGAGGCGTTATCGACACGACGACCTCGAGGCCGGTGACCGGGTCGGCGGCGCGGAGGGCGTCGCCTTCGCGCCGGGCATCGACCTCGAGCCGGTTCAAGGACGCCGTGATGCGCTCCAGGTCGTCCGGGTCGTCGACGCCGACGCCGAGGGTCAGCAGCCGTCGGCGCGGGCTGTGCCTGATGTGCAGTTGGTCGCCTCCGTCCGTGGTGGCGAACCGGTGCCCGTTGCCCTCGCCGGAGGGAGTGAGCCCGAACTCCCGGTAGTAGCCGGCGGTTTCCTCGACGTTCGGCACGCCGACGGTGATGTCGGTCAAGCGGTGCAGCCCCATCGATGGCCTCCTTGCTCAGGTGGGTGACGACCTCCGAGATTTCATACCCCACCGCAAACTCTCGATCGTCAACAAGAGAATCGATTCTCCGGGGTAGAGTGTGGTATCGTTCCGGACATGGTGAAGCGTGCGGGTGGAGAGAGCCTGGCCGTGGCCGTGTACGAGCAGGTGCGATCCGCGATCCTCAACAGCGGCGAACTCCTCCCGGGGCAGCGGCTGAAGCCCGCAGACCTGAGCGGCCGCTATGGCGTGAGCCTCAGCGTCGTCCGCGAGGCGCTCGGAATGCTGGCCGCCAAGGGCCTCGTGCGCATCGACCGCAACCGCGGCTTCCACGTCACCCCGCTGACCGAGGAGACGCTGGCCGACTTGACCGAGGCCCGGCTGATCAACGAAGGCGCGGCGGTGCGGCTGTCAGTGCAGCGGGGCGACGTCAGCTGGGAGTCCGAAGTCCTGGCCGCGCACCACCGGCTGGCCAGCCAGCCGCTGTTCCTGCCCGGCGACCCGCCACCCCGCAACGAGGAGTGGGCTCGGGCGCACATCGACTTCCACCACGCCCTGATCAAGGCCTGCGGCAACCCGATCCTGCTCGACATCTGCGCCCGGTTGACCGACACCGCCGAGCTCTACCGGGCATGGTCCGCCGCCGGAACCCGGCGCGTGCACCGCGACGTTGCCGCCGAGCACCGGGGCCTGCTCGAGGCCGCGCTCGCGCGCGACGCCGACCTGGCCGTAGCGCGGTTCGAAGCGCACGTGACCCGGACCGGGCAGGTCCTCGCCAGCTCCGGTCTGCTCGCGGCCGACGGCGAACCCGCAAGCGGTGCGGCGAGCTGATCCGGGTCCACGAGCCGTCGTCCGTCGGACACCGGCGATTGCGCGCCGCAGCCTGGGTCGTCGCTGCGGCGCTTCAGGTGGCGTCGCTCAGCAATCGGCCGAAGCCTTCGACGGCGAGGTACGGGTTGAGTTGCGGGTGACGGCCGGCCACCGCCACGTCGCGCCAAAAGCGCTGCAGCGCGTTGCTCGTGGCGAAGCCGCTCGCGCCGTGGAGGTCGAGCATGCGCTCGATCGCCGCGCGGCAATCCGTTGCGGCGTCGGCCCGCTCCTGCTGCATGCGGCTGTTTTCGAGGGGCGTGACGGCCGGCTCCGCGTCGATCCGCGCCGCCAGGGCCTGCATCGTCCGCTCGGCGCGCTGCGCCAGGGTCGTCGCCTCCGCCAGCCAGTGCCGGGCGCCCGGCGAGTCGCTCATGCGCGTGTACGACGTCATGAACGGCTTGCGGGGTGAGGCGAACATCGAGCCGATGACGTCCAGTGCGCCGAACGTCGCGCCCACGACCGTCGCGAGCACACTGAGCCCCCACAGGTTGACGGCTTTGGGGTCGGGTGGGTAGTGCACCCGATGGCCCGACGCCACCTGATCGAGGGGAACCAGGATGTCGTCGGCCACGAGTGAATGGCTGCCGGTACCGCGCATGCCGGCCATGTCCCACGTGTGATCGACGCTCAGCTCGGCCGTCGGGACGAGGACGAGCGCGAACTCACCGTCGACGATCGTGCCGAGGCTGGCCCACGTGGCGTCCTCGCATCCGGAAACGGCCGCCCACCGGCCGCTGACACGCACGCCATCCGGGCCGCTCTCGCCGCGACCGGTCGGCGCGCCGACCCCGCAGAACAGAGCGTCGGGATCCGCGAACAGTTCGTCGAGGGTGTGGTCGGGGAAGTCGCCGAACGTGATCATGTTCTTGCTGACCAGGCAGGTGCTCACGATCCAGGCGGTGGACGGGCAATCCCGGGCCATCGCGGCGATCACGTCCGCGACGGCGGTGGCCGTCGCCCAGGAGCCGCCGTGCGTGGCGGGCGTGCGGAGGGCGAACGCGCCGACCGCCTTCGCGGCCTTCAGGCTGGTCGAAGCCAGCCGACCGCGTTGTTCGGTTTCCGCAGCGTTGGCGGCGAGGATTTCGATCACGATGTCCACCGAAGCGCGGTCGGTGGCACGCTGCCATAAGCGCACGGTCCGGATTCATAAGAATTCGGACGGCAGCGGAGCCCGCTGCGCCTGCTCGCCGCGACGGCGCGAGCTACGATCGTCCTCGTGGACATGATCAGCGAGGTGATCAGCGCACTCCACGCAGGGAGGCCGTCCGCGGCGCGGGTCAGCCAGTCCGGAGAGTGGGGCTTCCGGCTTCCGGATATCGAGGGCATGGGCTTTCACGTGGTGCTCGGCGGCGAAGGCTGGTTGACCACAGGCGGCGGTCCGCCGGTGAGGCTGCGACCCGGAGATGTGGTGCTCGTGCCGTACGGCGCGGAGCACGGGCTCAGCCATTCGGCCGCGGCCCGGCTCGGGAGCCTGCCGATGATGCGGCAACCGCTCTGGACCAGGCCCGCCGAGGGATCCGCGCACATCGACTTGATCCTCGGGTGCTACCACGTCGGGCACACCAGGACCCACCGGTTGCTTCGAGACCTCCCGCCGGTCGTCGCCGTTTCGCCGGACTTCGAGCGGCACCCGGAGCTGCGGGCGCTGATGGAATTGCTCTCGGCGGACGTGTCCGAAGGCACGTCGGGCATGGCGACGGCCCGGGCCGCGCTGGTCGACCTGACGCTCGCCCACGCGCTGCGCCACGGATGGCAGCAGTCCCGTGACGCGGAGTGGCCCCATGTCATGGATCCGGGCATCGCCGCGGCGATCGACCGAATGCACGCCAATCCGCAGCAACCGTGGACGTTGAAAAGTCTCAGTGAAATCGCGGGCATGTCGCGCACCGCGTTCAAGCAACAGTTCACCGCTCTGGTGGGTACGCCGCCGATCACCTATCTCATCGATTGGCGCCTGACGCGCGGCGCGCGTGCACTGCGCGATTCCACGGCACCGCTGGCGGTGATCGCGCGTCAGGTGGGCTACTCGAGCGAGTACGCCTTCGGAAACGCGTTCCGTCGCAAATTCGGCGTGTCGCCGGGCCGATTCCGCCAGCAGGTGACCCGCGAACTGACGCCGGTAGGTGAATAGGCCGTCCCGACCCGGGCTTGACCGCGGTCGGGGCGTCAGATGACCTGCTTTTCAAGAGGGGCCACAGAACTACCGGGCGGTGACGCGACGGGGATCGAAGACACGCGCCATCGTCGAGGCAGCTCGCCGGCGGCTCAGGAGCCGGCTCGTGAGCACGCCGAGGCGGTTCGCGCGGCCGTCGATCACGACCGGGCCCGGGTCGCGGCCCTCCAGGTGGTTCAGCGCGGTGGTCACGACGTCGTCGGGCCGGCGGAGTTTTCCGGCGGTCAGCACCGCCGCGTCCGGGCCCATGCTCGACGTGAAGTCGGTGGCGGTGGCGCCGGGGCAGACGGCGAACACCGTGACGCCCGTGCCGCGCAGTTCGGTCCACAGCGATTCCGTGAAGCTGAGGGAAAACGCTTTCGTGGCGCCGTAGACCGCCATCCGGGGTGCGGGCAGGTAGGCGGACACGCTGGCGAGGTTGATGACGAAGCCGTGGCGGGCGTTCACCATGCCGGGGAGGAAGGCGGCGGTCAGCCGCATCGGTGCCAGGGCACCCACGGCGACCTCGGCGGAGAGCCGGGCGGGTTCTGATTCGAGGAACGGGGCGAACGATCCGGACGCGGCGTTGTTGATCAGGCCGGTGACGTGGATGCCCTGCTCGGTGACCGCTTGGTGCAGTTCATCGGCGGCGCCGGGCCGGGCGAGATCCGCCGGGATCACGTCGACGCGGGCGTCGGCAGTGCGGCGGAGTTCCTCCGCCAGCGAGGTCAGCCGGTCGGCGCGGCGGGCGACGAGCACGAGGTTCGTGCCGCGGGCGGCCAGTGTCCGGGCGAACGCGGCTCCGATACCGGAGCTCGCTCCCGTGAGCAGCACGGTCTGGGCGCGGTAGTCAACGGTCATGCCCCCAGCGAACCGGCGGCCGGCGCGCGCGTCCAAGACCTGTTTCGCACCCGGTCATGCACGAGCGGCATCGCGGACGAGCAGCATCTCCGCGGAGCGGATGAACTCCGCGACGAGCGGGTCGGTTTCCCCGGCACGGCTGGCGACGACGACCCGGCTCGGCTCGGCCCCGTCGACAGGAACGGCGACCAGGTCGGGACGCAGCGTGAAGCGCCGGTCATCGGCGGGGACGACCGCGATGGCGGTGCCCTCGGCGATGGCCTCGAGTTTGTCGTCGTAGGTGTCGGCAAGGGTGGGACCCAACGGGGCCGAGCCATTGCCTTCGCGGGGTTCGAGACGCCAGAAGCCGGTCCAGTCCTCGCCCATGCCGGTGCAGCCGACGAGCGGCTCCGACCGGACGTCCGCGACGTCGATGGACTCCTTGCCCGCGAAGCGGTGGGCGGTCGACACCAGCGCGACCAGAGGCTCGGTGTAGAGCGCCGTCACGGCGAGGTCGTTTTCGGGTATCGGCAGCGGTGCGCGGATGACCAGCGCGTCGATCTGCCGGTCCACCAGCGCACCGGCCTCCCGCGAGCTGAGATGACGGGTGCGGACGTGGGCGCCGGGACAACGGTTTCTCAGGTCGCGGACGGCGGGGGTGATGACGAGGTCGTCGGCGTACCCGACGGTGATGGTCCGGGCCGGCGCCGCCGCGCGCGCGGCGAGCACGGACTGCTTGGCGTGGTGCACCAGTTGCTGGGCCCGGGGCAGGAACGCCGCGCCGGCGGCGGTGAGCCGGCTGCCCTGGCTGGTGCGTTCCAGGAGACGAACCCCGAGTGCGTTTTCCAGCCGCTGGATCTGACGGCTCAGGGACGGCTGGGCGACCCGCAACTGCTCGGCCGCACGGGCGAAGTTCAGCTGCTCGGCCACCACCAGGAAGTACCGGACCAGCCGCAGGTCCAGGTCGGGGAGCATGTTCGCAGGCTACTCCGTCATGCCGTCCCGGTATGGCGACGTGCGAACGAGGTCTTGGACCCACGGCACGGTGTGGTGGTGTCTTGGGGACATGACCATTGCTTTCGTCAACGGCGTTCCGGTGACCCCCGCGGTGTGGACGCCTCTGATCGACGAGTTGCCCGAGGCCCGGCAGCGAGAGGCGGTCCTGCTGGCACCGCCGGGCTTCGGTGCACCCCTCCCCGCGGATTTCGCGGCCACGTTCGACGACTACCGGGATTGGCTCATCGATGAGCTCTCGCGGTTCGACGCGCCGGTCGACCTCGTCGGCCACAGCTTGGCGGGCGGGTATGTGCTGGAGGTGGCGATGGGCCGTCCCGACCTGATCCGCAGCTGGGTCAGCGACACCGTCGCCGGTTACGAGCCGGACTACACCTGGCACGACCTCGCGAAACTGTGGCAGACACCCGGCGAGGGGGAACGCCACGTCGAGGAACTCTTCTCGGGGGACGCCGGTGACCGGGCGGCGCGCATGGTCGGCTGGGGCATTCCGGAGCCGACCGCCGGCGAGGTCGCGCTCCACCAGGGCGAGGAGATGAGCAGAGCGATTCTCGCGCTGTACCGGTCCGTGCCCCAGCGGGTGCTGATCGAGCGAGGCCGCGATTTGTCCGCAGCGGCAACGAGGCCCGGGTTGGTCCCCATCGCCTTGCAGGACGACACGGTGGGCAGCCCCGCCCTCCGCCGCCGAGCCGCCGAGCGGGCCGCCGCCCGCACCGCCGACCTTGAGGGGCTCGGCCACTGGTGGATGCTCGACGACCCGGCGCGGACGGCCGCCATGCTGATCGGCTTCTGGGACAGCTTGTGAACCGCGGGGGAGTGCGGCGCTCGCCGGGGTGAGTTCAGCTGATCTCTCCGCGGACGGCTATGTCATCAACGCCGTCCTGGACGGCGTTGATGACGTAGCTGACCGACGTGGGACGCGTCATGGCGTCCAACGCGTGCACGCCACCGGAGGCACCCATGCCGCTGACGCCGGCGGGCTCGATGAGCCGGCCCAAATCGCCCAGCTGCCACCCGCCCAGCCACAGCGCGCCGGTGGGGATGGAGCAGGCCAGCTTCCGGTGCTCCGCGTCCGCCGTGTAGACCGTGGCCGCCAGCCCGAACTCGGTGCGCTTGGCCTCCTCGACCCCGGCCTCGAACGACGGCACGACCTGCACGGCGGCGACGGGACCGAACGTCTCGGCGCACATCAGCTCCATCTCGGGGCGCACGTCGACCACGACGGTCGGCGGGTAGAACCAGCCCGGTCCCTCGGGGACCTCGCCGCCGACGAGCACCCGGGCGCCGGCGGCGACCGCGGCCTCGACCTGCCGGTGGACCAGCTGCCGCTGGTCCCCGTCGACCATGGGGCCGATCTGCGTCCCGGGATCGGCCGGATCCCCGACGACCTGCCGGCGGGTGGCCGCCACGAGCGCGTCGACGAAGGGTCCGGCCACGTCCTGGTGGACGTAGATCCGCTCCATGGCCGTGCAGATCTGGCCGCTGTTGAGGTAGGAGCCGACGGCCACCTCCTCGGCGACGGCGTGCACGTCGACGTCGGAGTCGACGACGACCGGGTCCTTGCCGCCCAGCTCCAGCAGCGCCCGGTTGAAGTTCGCTGCGGCCGCCGTCGCCACCGAGCGGCCCGTGCGCACCGAACCGGTGAAGTGCACGAGGTCGATCCCGGGGTGCCCGGCCAGCGGAGCGCCGGAGTGCCCGTCACCGAGGAGGAGGTTCACCGCGCCGGCGGGCAGGCCCGCCTGGTCGACCAGCTCGAAGAACCCGGCGGCGGAGATCGACGCCTTCTCCGACGGCTTCACGACCACCGTGTTCCCGGCGGCCAGTGCCTGCCCCAGCGTCATGAGGATCGTCGTGACGGTGAAGTTCCACGGGACGATCAGCGCAACGACACCGACGGGGAACCGCTGGACGTCCGTCGCGACCCCGTCGACGACCTTGACCCGGTGGGCGAACCGGTAGCTCTCGGCGTGGTCGAGGGCGTCGGTGAAGGCGGTCAGGCCGGCATGGATGAACTGCGCGGCGATCTGGCGCGGCTTGCCCATCTCCTCGGTCTCCATGGCCGCCAGGTCGTCGACGTTCTTCTCGACGAGGGCCGCGAGGTGCCGCAGCCGGGCCAGGCGGTCCGGCAGGTCCAGTGCCGCCCATGCCGGCTGGGCGCGCCCAGCGGCCCGGACCGCGGTGTCGGCGTCCTCGGCGGTGCCGGCGGGCAGCACCGCGACCGGGGTCTCGTCGTACGGGTTGAGCCGCGTGATGGTGTCGGCCCCGGACGAGCCGACCCACCGCCCGTCGATGTGGTTCTGCAGCGTTCGCATGGTCGTGCCCTTCTCTCGTGACGTGTGGCGAACCGACGGAGATCAGGTCAGGGCGGTCGTGGGCACGACGCCGCCGATCTTGCCGAGCTTCTCGCCGAACCTGGCTCGGAGCGCCTCGATGACCTCGGCGGGCGCGGTGCCGGGGTGCCCGGAGCCGAACGGCGGAGCCGGGTTGTACTCGATGTAGAGCTGGATCATCTGGGCGTACGTTGGGTTCTCGATGTCCGCCATCAGCTCCAGCGCGAAGTCGACGCAGGCCGTGACCCCGCCACCGCTCCAGAACTTCCCGTCACGGACCGTCCGCGCGGGGTCCGGGATCGCGCCGTACTGCGCGAGCTGGTCCAGGAACGCCCAGTGGGTGGCGCTGCGGCGGCCCCGCAGCAGACCGGCCTGGCCGAGGATCAGCGAGCCGGTGCAGATCGACGCCACGTAGCGCGCGTCCTCGCCGAGCCGCCGGAGCTGCTCGAGCATGCCGGGCGTGGTCGCCGCGCTCATGTCCGCGGTGCCGCCGACGAACAACAGGTCGCAGCGCTCGATGTCGCTGAGCTTCTCGACGTCCCGCAGCGGGAGGCCGAGAGCGCAGGTGAGGTCGCCCCCGTGCTCGCTGGCGAGCCGGAGGTTCGCCCCCGGCAGGTGCGCGAACACCTCGTAGGCGCCGAGGAAGTCCAGCTGCGCGCACCGCGGCCAGAGCGCGAACACGATGTCGAAGGTCTTGGTCATTTCGATGCTCCTGGGGATCGCTGCGCCCGGGCCGCGGCGCTCGGCAGCCGGTTCACCGGCGAGCGCGGTGCCTCGCCGCGCAGGATGCGGGCCGACTCCTCGACCACCTTCCGCTTCAGCTCGGCGAGCGACTCCTCGCTCCAGTGCGCCGCGTGCGGGGTGAGGATGGCCGACTCGCAGGTCAGCAGGGGATTGCCCAGGTCGACCGGCTCGGCGTCGAAGACGTCGATGCCGGCGCCGAAGAGGTGCCCCGAGCGCAGCGCGCCGGCGAGCGCGGCCTCGTCGACGAGGCCGCCGCGCGAGACGTTCACCAGCACCGCGCCCGGCTTCATCCGGGCGAGGGCGGCGCGGTCGATGACGTTGCGGGTGGACTCGAGCAGCGGGACGTGCAGTGACAGGACGTCCGACCGGGCAAGCAGTTCCTCGCTGCCGACCAGCTCGATGTCCAGCGACTCGACGTCCGCCTGCCCGACCGCCGGGTCGTGCCCGATGACCGTGTAGCCCAGAGAGCCGGCGATCTCGGCGACCCGCCGACCGATGCGGCCGAGCCCGTACAGGCCGAAGGTCTGCACGTCGGGCCGGTGCACCCCCGGCACGGCCCAGTCCGCCCAGCCCGTGGCGCGCATCCCGGCGTCGAGAGCGGGGAGCCGTCGCTGCACGGCGAGAGTGAGCGCGATGGCGTGGACGGCCACCTCGCGGTAGTTCGCGTCCGGCACGTTGCTCACCCAGATGCCGCGCCCGGTGGCCGCGTCCAGGTCGACGGTGTCGAACCCGATGCCGCACCGGCCGATCGCCTGGCACCGCTCGAGTCCCTCGATGACCGTGCGGCTGATCTCCTCGACGACGACGATGAGCGCGTCCGCGTCCGCGGCACCGGCGAGGATGGCCTCCTCGCTCGACCCGTCGATGACCTGGAAGTCGACATCGAGGCCGTCGTAGGCGCTCAGGTCCTCGTCGCTGAACTCGATCAGCTTGCTGGTGCAGACGACCTTCACCGTGCACCGCCAACGGCGGTCGCGGTAGCGGCGTAGCCCTTGAGGGCCGGGGTCTCGGCAAGTTCCTCGGCGCTGAAGAGGGGCCGGCCGAGGAAGATGCCGGCGAGCGTCATGAGCTGGGCGGCCGCGAGGATGCCCGCGACGATCCACGGTTCCCCGCCCAGCTGGCCGACGAGGAAGGCCGCGAGGAGCGGCGTCGGGCCGGCGATGAGCGCGCCCTGCAGCTCACGGGACGAGAACAGCCCTGAGGAGCGGTACTCGGCCCGGAACAGGGCCGGCATGAGCACGGTGTGGGCCGCCGCCACCCCGGCCCACCCGAAGGCGTTGAGGGCCACGCTCGCGATGATGATCGGCACGATCGCACCGGCCTTGAGGATCGCGACGTACGGGACGGCCAGCAGCAGCGCGCCCGCGATGCCGATGAACATGACGCGGCGGACGCCGATGGTGTCACCGAGCCGGCCGAACACCAGCAGCGCCAGGAACCCGCTCCCGAAGACCGCGCAGGACATCAGCAACGCGTAGCTGCCCGGCAGGCGAAGCGCACCGCTGATGTAGCTGATGGCGAAAGCACTGGTGATGTAGCTGGTGACGTTGAGGCCCGAGGGCACGAGGAAGCCGGCCACCCAGTTGCGGGGACTGGCTTTGACGGCTTTCGCCATCGCGACGAGTGGGTTGCGGTGCGCCTGGGCGAGCTCGCCGCGCTGCCGTTCGTGCTGGACCTCTTCGAACTCCGGGGACTCCAGCATCGACCGCCGCAGGACGAGTCCGATGCCGGTGAAGACCGCGCTCAGCAGGAACGGGATGCGCCAGCCGAAGCTGAGGAAGTCCTCGGCGGAGAACACGGCGCTGGTCACCGCGAAGAGGACCGAGGCGGTCAGCACGCCGAAAGTCGCGCCGGCCATCGCCAGCGAGGACAGGTAGGACTTGCGCCCGGGCGTCGCGCTCTCGTTGGCGATGATGATCGCCCCCGCCATCTCGGCGCCGGCACCGAACCCCTGCGTCACCCGCATGAGCAGCAACAGAAGGGGCGCCCAGATGCCGATGGCCGCGGACGAGGGGAGCAGGCCGACGATCGTCGTGGAGGAACCGACGAGGATCAGCGAGAAGATCAGCACCGGCCGGCGGCCGAAGCGGTCGGACGCGGCACCGAGCACGATGCCGCCCACCGGACGCGCGACGAACCCGACGGCGAACGCGGCGAAGGTCGCGAGCAGGGCCACTTGGGCGGACTGACCGCTGAAGAAGACCTTCGAGATGACCAGGCCCGCGGCAACGGTGTAGAGGCCGTAGTCGTACCACTCGATCGCGGTCCCGACACCCGCGGCGACCGCGGTACGGGTCCCGGAGCGCGCCCGTCGGCGCGGGCCGGGGGCGGGTGAACTCGGCGCCGTCTGGGGTGACGGGGTCATCGATGGCTCGCTGGTCATCGGAGTTCCTCTCTCGTCGGCGGTGACGTCGGCTCGGGCTTGCTGAAAAGCTACGGGCTCGTTTGCGTTCTGTCGACAGTCCACAGAATATTTTCCGGTAAGGTTCGGCCATGACCGCGACGGACCCCGCAGCCGAGTTCGAACGCATCCAGGTGGGCTCACTGGTCGATGAGGCGCGGCGGCAGATCCGGCGCAACATCCTCACCGGCCACCTGCGCCCGGGAGAGCGTCTCCGGGACTCGGTGCTGGCCGAGGAGATGGGCGTGAGCCGGTCCCCGGTCCGCGAGGCCCTACGTCTGCTCGAGCAGGCGGGACTCGTCGAGAAGACGAACAACCGCTCGTACCGGATACCGGCGTTCGCACCCGAGGACGTCCACGAGCTGGCCGCGCTGCGGGCGGCCGACGAGATCCTCGCCATCCGCACCATCGTGACCAAGCGGCTGCCGCTGGACTCCCTCGCCGCCGCCATCGAAACCATGGCCGCGGCCGGGAACGATCCGACGAAGGGGCTCGCGGCGGACGCCGCCTTCCACGCCGAGGTCGTACGCCTGTCCGGCCTGCCTCGACTGGTCGAGCGCTATGAGGTGCTCATCGACCAGATCCGGCTCGTGCTGCGAGCGAACGAGATCGAGACCTGGCAGCGGACTCCCTCGATCGCGGCAGCCCACCAGCGGCTCCTCGACCTGATGCGGGCCGCCGTCGAGGGCGGCGACGTCGCCGAGCTCGTCCGCGTGTGGGAGGACCACGTCCTGCGCGGAATGGCGGCACCGCAGGTGCTCGACCCGCTCTGAGGCCGCCCGTGGCGTCGGGGGAGCGGGGGCAGGCACCTGGTCGCCCCCGCTCCTCGCCGATCTACGGCAAGATCCTCAGACCGCGCTCCGGCTTCGGATCCGCCCGATCGCCTCGATGTCGGCCGCGGCACCCGCGCCCACGTAGCCGATGTCCGTGCTGAACAGGACGAAGTCCGCCCCGTGGTCCACCATCCGCTGCGCGACCTCGGCGGTGAAGACATACGCGCCGTAGTGCTTCCCCAGCCGCTTGGCGCTGTCGCCGATCGTCTCGAAGGCGTGCCACACCTGCGGGTCGTCGATCCCCGCCGCCACATCGACACCCATGCTCAGTGCCATGTCCGACGGTCCCATGACCGCTCCGTCGATCCCTTCCACGGCGAGGATCGCGTCGATGTTCGACAGCGCGAGCGGCGTCTCGATCATCACCAGGGTGAGCACGTCGTCATTGGCCGCCGCGGGCGTGGCGTGCAGTCGTGGCGCCCCCCACGAGCGAGCACCGAGCGGCGGGAACCGAGTGTTGTCCCGCACCATCTCCGCCTGCTCCGGCGTGTTGACCATCGGCGCCACGATCCCCCGGGCGCCCAGGTCCAGGGCGCGCTGGATGCCTATGGGGTCGTTCTCCCCGATGCGCACGAACGGGGTGGTCCCGCCGAGCTCCAGCGCGTACAGCAGCGCCGGGATGCTGTCCTCGGTCACGTACGCGTGCTGCTGCTCGATGATGACCCAGTCGAACCCGGCATCGGCCATGGCGTGCGCGGTGGAGATGGCCGGAATCCCCAGCATGGCGCCGAAGGCGGGCTCGTGGTCGCGCCACCGCCGGCGGACGATGTTCTCGGTCATACGCACCTCTCGTCGATTCGCGCAGGTGGCGGGGACTCTCTGTCCGCCTCCGAGGGGACGGGTCCGTCCCCAGGCATCGACACTAAGGCCTGATCTGATTTCTGTCGACAGTATTCATTTTGTCGATGCCTGGCGAGGTCGCCGGGGAGGGTGTGTGCGACGGGGTCAGCTGCACCCGAGCGTGAGGACCTCGTCGAACGCGGCGCTTGACTCGCTGACGAGGTCGGCGGCGGTACGGGCACGACGTCGGGCCGTCTCGTAGCAGGCGAGCGCGATCTGCCCGGCGAACACGGCGATGGTCTGCGAGGTGCCGCGGCTTCGCAGCACCTCGGCGAGGTTCGACGCGAGCTGCTGGGTCTTGAGTGCTTCACGTGCGCGCAGCTCGAGGTGCTTTTCGACCAGGTCGGTGTGGTGCTGGTACGCGTCGAGGTCGTCCGTCACCTGAGCGAACAGGCGCAGGACGATCGGGCGCAGCTGTTCAATGGCCTCCCGGTGGTCGCTCGCGGCGCCGACGGTGTCGTCTGCGCCCGCCGAGGCGATCGTGTCGAGCAGCGCCTGCTCCTTGGCGAAGACGACCTCCGTCTTGTCGCCGAAGTAGCGGAAGAACGTCGTGCGGCCCACCTCGGCGCGAGCGGCGATGTCGGTCACCGACACCGCGTCGTACCCGTGCATCGCGAAGAGCTCGTCGGCGGCATCGATGATGCGCTGCCGTGCGCGCAACTGCTTGCGCTGGATGAGGGAGTCAGGCGCCTGTTCCGGTGTCACCGAACCAGCATACGCGCATCCGGATCCCAGGCTCACTTGGAACGCAGTGTGCTACGGTACTTAGTACCAACACGAACTCCGCTGCGAAGGGACACGATCGTGATCGAAGAAAAGGACACTGCCGCTGCCGTGGCGCCTCATGGGGTGCCGTTCCTGGCCGGGAGGGACACGGCCCCGGCGTACTGGGCGTTCGGTGTCCTCTGGGTCGTCTTGGCGGATTCCGAGCAGACCGGGGGAGCGTTCTCGGTGATGGAGCAGTGGATGCCGTCGGATGGCGGTCCGCCGCCGCACGTCCACCCGATCGACGAATGGTTCAACATCCTCGAAGGCTCCATCGAGTTCCGCGTCGAGGACGAGCCGCCGATGCGGGCGACGGCGGGTGACTCGGTGTGGATTCCGCGGGGAACGGTGCACAGTTTCACGACGAAGAGCGCCGCGCACGTGTTCAACGGCTACACGCCCGCCGGTTTCGAGCAGGTCATCATGGGGCTGGGCACTCCTGCGGAGCGCCGCGAACTGCCGCCGGAGGATCTCGGGTTCGAGCCTCGTGCCGCGGCGCAGTTGATGGACAACTTCTGGTCGGCGAGCGCCGACACCGGCTGGGCCAAGAAGTGGATCCAGTGAGCGAGCAGACGGTGTCGCCGGAACTGGACGCTCTGCTCGACAGCGTCGCGGCGACGGTTCCCGTCCGGACGGAGGCGGCTCGGTTCGGGACGGCGGGAACCGAGTACGAGGGTTTCTTCGCTCGTCCGGCCGGCAACCCATCGCTCGCGCGCCCTGGCGTGCTGGTGCTGCACGATTGGTTCGGCCGCAGCGACCACGTGCGGGTGCGGGCGCGGATGCTGGCCCGGCTCGGATACGTCGCTCTGGCCGGAGACGTCTACGGAGCGGCGGTGTCGGTGAAGGGCCCGGAGCAGGCGATGGCCCTGGCGTCCACCTACACCGGCGACCCGGCGTTGTTCCGGGAGCGGGTCGCCGCGAACCTCGCGGCGCTACGGGCGGACCCGCAGGTGGACGCGTCCCGAGTTGCCGTCATCGGCTACTGCTTCGGCGGAACGGGGGCGCTCGAACTCGCTCGGTCCGGCGCCGAGGTCTCGGCGATCGTGACGTTCCACGGGAACTTGGAGACCCGGGCGCCGGCGCGTCCCGGCAGCATCGTCTCGCCGATCCTCGTCCTGACCGGGGCGGACGACCCGGTCGTGCCTTCGCCCGTGCTCGCGGCCTTCGAGGAGGAGATGAGGGCGGCCGGCGCGCCGGATTGGCAGGTCGTGACGTACTCCGGTGCGATGCATGCCTTCGCCGTCCCTGGTACTGATCTGCCCGAGCACGGGGCCGCGTTCCACCCGTCGGCGAACCGCCGCTCCTGGGTTGCCATGGCGGACTTCCTCGAAGAGGCGTTCACCTAGCCGGACGTCGTCCCGGGTCGAGGTGACTGGTGGCGGCCTGGCGTGCGGACAGGTGAAGGCCTCCGGCGGTGAAGTGGACCTGTTCGGGAACCGCTTCACCGATTGGAGGCCTTCATGTCCCCACCCTGACCCACGCACCCGGTTGCCACTCGCGTGCCTGATCTTTCACGTAACCTCTTCGCATACCGCGACAGAACAGGATCCGTAGCTGTGACCCACCCGTTCAGCGTCAACGCCGACGGCTTCCTGTTCGACATGGACGGAACGTTGGTCGACTCGACCACCGTGGTCGAAGCCGTCTGGACGCGGTTCGCCGGCCGGCACGGACTCGACGCGGAGACCGTCATCCGCTTTTCCCATGGGCGTCCCTCGATGGACAGCCTCGCCGAGTTCCTGCGCGGCCACAGCATCGAAGCGCGTGAAGCCATCGCCGCGGACCTCGCCCGGCAAGAACTCGATGACACCGACGGCATCGTCGAGATCGTCGGCGCCGGTGCCCTCATCACGGCGCTCCAGCAGGTGCGAGCACCGGTGGCCGTCGTGACCAGCGCGCCACGGGACCTCGCCCTGCTCAGGCTGAAGGCAGCCGCCGTTCCGGTACCGGACGTGCTCGTCTCCGCCGACGACATCGCGCGCGGAAAGCCTGATCCCGAAGGCTTTCTCAAAGCAGCCGACCTCCTGGGCGTCTCGGTCGCCCAGTGTGTTGCGTTCGAGGATTCCGAGGCCGGCGTGCTCGCCGCATGCGCGTCGGGCGCCACGACGATCGTGGTCGGCACGCACACCTCCGCGGCCACAACGGGTCTTGTCCGCATCCCGCACTATGCCGACATCGCTCTCACCACCGATGGCGACCAGTTTTTCCTGCATGCCTGACAGCCGCTGGGCCGCGACGCCGATTGCATGACGGTAAATAAACCCTTAACTGACATGCACTTGCTGTTAAATCGCGGGCTCCGTAATGTTTCTGGCATGAACCTCACCGTCCTCGCCGCGTCCGGCCGAACCGGACTCGCCATCACTCGAGAAGCCTTGCAGCGTGGCCACACCGTCACGGCGATCGCGCGAGACCCCGCGCGCATCGCCCTTCCCGAATCACCCGAGCTGCGCAAGGTCGCGGGTGATGTGACCGATCCCGGCAGCATCGCCGCCGTCGTCGGCGCGGATTCCGTCGTCCTTTCCGGACTGGGGACGGAACAAGCGGGAATCCTCCGCGCCGGCGCCAAAGCGCTCGTCGCCGCCGGACCGCGGCGCATCGTCTGGCTCGGCGCCTACGGCACGGGCAAGTCCGCGGAGGTGGCCGGGGAAGGGGCCGCGGTGCTCGGAAAGCTGCTGGGCGACCGGCTGCCGGACAAGATCGACGCCGACAACACCATTCTGGCCGCCGGGGGAACGGTCTTCCACGCCGGCCTCCTCGACGAAGGTCCGGAGAGCGCCCACCGGCGCACGGTCGGGCTGGACGCCGCGCCGCCCTTCGACCTCACCGCGAAAGTCAGCCGGGAAACCGTCGCGGCCGCGATGCTCGACGAAGCCGAGACGCCGCGTTTTCCCGGCGCGGTCGCGTTGCCGCTGGCCGGCTAGTCAAGCCGCGACGGCCTCCTCGATGGCTTCCTCGATGGCCGCGCGCACCTGGTCGCGAAGCCAGGAGTGCGCGGGATCCGAACTGTAGCGCTGATGCCAGTTGCAGATGATCGCCGCGGGTTCGGACTCGACCGGGAGCGGCCGCGTGATCAGGCCGAACGCCTCGACGAGCGGACGGCTGAGGATCGCTGTGCTCGTGACCAGTACATCGCTGCTGCTCGCGATCTGCAGCGCCACGGCGAGGGTGGCGACCGCGGCCACCACCCTGCGGTCGAGGCCTTCGGCCGCGAGCAGATCGTCGATCGGTGCCCTGAGACGACCGCGCCGGGAGACCAGCACGTGCGGTTGTTCCGCGTACGCCCGGAAGTCGAGGCCGTCGGCGCAGGGATGCCCCGGTCGCATCGCCACGACGAGCGGGTCGTGCCCGAGCGCCGCGGACTCTATCTCGGGCGATTCCGGCCGGCCACCGCCGAGTTCCATGTCGACGCGGCCCTGCCGGAGGTCGTCGGTGTCGGCCGAATTCTCCGCCAGCACACGCAATTGCACGCCGGGGGCCTGCTTTTGCACCCGTCCGACCAGGGCCGGGACCAGTAACGCGGCCAGCGTGTCGTGGCACTGGATCGTGAAGGTGCGTTCCAGGGTGGCGAGGTTCGGCTTGCGGGCCGGCAGGAGCACCTCGTGGGCCATCCTGACCAGGCCGTGAACGTCCTCCCGGATCGCCGTCGCATACGGGGTCGGCACCATCGCGTGCCCGGCACGCACCAGGATGTCGTCCCCGGTCACCTTGCGCAGCCTGCCGAGCGTACGGCTCACCGCCGGCGATGAGAGGTGCAGCCGCTCGGCCGCGCCCATCACGCTGCCCTCCTCGAGCAGCGCGTCGAGCACCGTGAGCATATTCAGATCTACCTGCATGACAGTAAATAGTAATGGAAAACCAATGCGTCCAACGCAACTGAAGGAGTACCCATGACCACCGAACTGCTTCCCGCCGCCACTGCCGCTGTCCGTCGCGCGGGCGAACGGCTGCTGACGCGCTACTCCACCGAGACACGTCAGTCCGGTCGCGCCGAACTCCTCGCGGCCGCCTACGACAACGACGCCGCGGTGGTCGACGTGCTGCGGCCGGCGCTGGCCGAGATCCGCCCGCAGGCGAGCTGGCTGAACGACGAGCACGGCTTCGGTCCCTTGGACGAGGGCGAGTGGTGGCTCATCGACCCGGTCGGCGGCAATGTCAACACGGTGCACGGAATGACCGACTGGAACGTCGGGGTGAGCCTCGTTCGCGATGGACGCCCCGTGCTGTCGGTGCTCTACGTTCCTTTGCTGGATCAGATGTTCACGGCCACGGAGGGTGGGGGGACGTTTCTCAACGGCGTACGGCTGCGGGTTTCCGACAAGAAGTCGCTGGACGGCGCCCTGGCCGGCACCGGGCAGTCGAAGCCGAACCAGGACCCCGAGATCGCGGAGCGGATGGGGGCCTCGTTCACCGCGATGATGAAGTCGACCATCTACGTCCGGATCTCGGTGCCGGCGACCCACCAGCTCGCCCAGGTCGCCGCGGGCCGGATGGATCTGCACTGGAACTTCGAGAACGTCCGCTCGCAGGTCGCCGGTGTGCTGTTGGTGCAGGAGGCCGGCGGTGTCGTCACCGACTTCGACGGCAAGCCGTGGACCCTCACCAGCACCGGCTACCTCGCGGCTGCCCCGGGCGTGCACGCCGCGGCGTTGGAGGTCCTCACCGCCTGACCGCAGGGCGCTGAGTGCGAGCCTGCTGCACAAACCCAGGGTGTCCGGTGCCTCGGCAGCCGCTGCCGAGGCACCGGAGGCCCAGCGTGACGGCCAGGGCCGACGACGATCTCTGCGGATCCGGCCCGGGACACGCAGGCCAGCACGCTCCCCTTCGGTTCGACCGTTTCGGTGCGAAGACCGCGCGGATTCCGGAAAAGTGAATCGTGGGTTGCCGAGAGTGCACTTGTCGTCCACTCCGGATGTCCTTAGCCTCGGCCCTGACGCGATCGCCAGTAGCATCGAGACAGCGGGGTGGGCGCCTCCATGGTGAAGGAACGAGGCTCGGTGAAGGCGCTGTTCTGCTATCCGGTGAAAGGGCTCAGTGCGCAGCCGCTGGGCCGTGTCGAACTCCGGCCCGGCGCGGGAATTCCGAACGACCGGATGTTCGCCTTCGCCCGTCCGGACGGCAGGTATCGGCCAGGAACTCGTGACGGACTGCCGAAGCAGGAGTTCTTCGCCCTGGTCTCGGACTGTCGCCTGGCCGGACTCGACACGCATCTCGACCCGGAGACCGATGTCCTCACCGCACGAGTCGCGGGGCACGAGGTGCTGAAGACCGACTTGACCACTGAGGACGGTCGCGACACCGCGGTGCGTTTCTTCACCCGCGTCCTCGATATGCCTTCGGGTGCCGCGCCGTTGTTCGCGCGGGAAGCAGGTAGGCGTTTCACCGACGCTGCCGCGGCTGGGGACGGACCGATGAACTGGCTCTCGTTGGTCAACCTGGCCTCGGTCCGTGACCTGGAGCTCCGTACCGGCACCGTGGTCGATCCGATGCGCTTCCGGGCCAACATTCTCGTCGACGGCCTACGCGCGTGGTCCGAGCTGGACCTGACCGGCCGGAAGTTCGAGCTGGGGGACGTGCGCGTGAGGGCCGTGCACCGGACCAAGCGCTGTGCCGCGACCGAAGTCGATCCCGTGACCGGTCGTCGCGACTTGCCGGTGGTGTCCATGATCGACAGGACGTATGGGCATCGGCTCATGGGAATATACCTGGAAGTTCTCAGCGCCGGTGTCCTGGAGAAGGGCGACGAGATCGTTGTCTGAACTGCGGCTGAGGGTAACGGAGACCACCGACCTCACACCCACCGTCCGTCGTTTCGCCCTGCAGGACCCCGAGGGGCTCACGCTACCGCCGTATGAGCCGGGCGCGCACATCGTGGTGACCACCCCGGCCGGTCACAGGCGCAGTTACAGCCTGGTCGATCCAGGTGGTGCCCGGCCGCGAGAGTATGTCGTGTGCGTGCGCCGCGACGGCGGCGGCCGAGGCGGTTCGGTGAGTATGCACGATGACGTGGCCGTGGACACCGATCTCGTGGTATCCATGCCGGCCAACAGGTTTCCGCTCCGACCTTCTCCCCGGTACCTGTTCGTCGCCGGAGGCATCGGCATCACGCCGCTGCGGGCGATGGTGCGCCGATTGCGGGCCGAGGGCAAGACCGGTGTGCGGCTTCTCTATCTGACGCGGTGCGCTGAGGAAACGGCGTTCCTCGAGGAGTTCGACGGCCCGGAGGACACTGTGCACCACAGTGACGACGGTGGCCTTCTCGACTTGTGGCCGTACTTTGCCGTTCCGGACGACGATGTGCGCATCTACTGCTGCGGGCCCGCGCCACTCATGCGGACCGTGCAGGCGCTGACGGCACATTGGCGGATGAGCCGGATCCACATGGAGGAGTTCGCGGCCCCGCACAGCGGGATTTCCGTGCCCTTCACGGCGGTCTGGGCTCCCGACGGCCGCCGGGTGGACGTTCCCGCGCACCTGTCGCTACTCGCCGCCCTGCGCCGGGCCGGCGTTCCGGTCACCTCGTCTTGTGAGGCCGGCGTTTGCGGCACCTGCCGCCTCGAGGTCCTCGAAGGTGAGGTCGACCACTGCGACTCCGTGTTGACCGAACGAGAGAAGCTCTCAAGCATGCTGGCCTGTGTGTCGCGCGCCAAGTCCACCGAGATCGCAGTTGCGCCGCATCTGGTGGTGTCTCAGTATTCTTCTGCCGATGACTGAAGTCTGCGGCGTGCGGTCAGCGTCTGGAGAGGGGTAGCCGGGCGGCCGGTGGAAGTGGCGTCGGGACGGGGTCGGCCTGGAACGACTGCATCATCAGGGCCGTGAGGCGGCGTGATGCTGCCACCCGCATTTGGGGTGTCTCGGCTCGGATGCCTTCGTTGGCCATCAACGCCAGGGCGATGTCCTCCAGCACGAAATCCGCACGCAGGCGGCCTGCTTCCTTCGCGCGCCGGACCAGTTCGAGCAGCTGACGCAGCGTGCGGTCGCGATTCGCGGCGGATTCGAGCGCGTTGGGAAGCTGCGAGGTGAACGCACGGGCGAAGCCCCGGTCGAGGGCGTGCAATTCCATGAGCTTCTCGATCACCGACCGGAACCCGCTCCACGGGTCGCCCGCCTCCAGGCCTTCGTCCACGATCGCCGAGCAGGTGGCCATCTGCTCGGCGAAGGCCTCGGTCAGCAGCGCTTCCTTGGTGGGGAAGTGCCGGTAGACCGTCGCGGCGCCGACCTCGGCGCGCCGAGCGATCTCTCGGATCGGCACGTCCAGGCCGTCGGCGGCGAAGGCGGCGCGGGCGACCACAAGGATGCGCTCGCGGTTGTCGCGAGCGTCCGAACGGAGGTGCGCTCTCACTTGGGTCGTCACCGCTCTCATATTAGCTAAACGGACGGGGTGCTTCGTTACGGTCGTCGTATGAGAGCAGTCCAGTTCACTGAGTACGGCCCGCCCGGCGTTGTCCACGTCGCCGAGGTGGCGGCGCCGCACGCCGGTCCGGGCGAGATCCGCGTCGCTGTGCGGGTCTCCGGAGTCGCGCCCGGGGAAGTCCGCATCCGCTCCGGGGCGCTGCGCGAGGTGGTGCCGGTGACCTTCCCCTTCCGGACCGGGTTCGACGCCGCAGGTGTGGTGGACGAGGTCGGCGCCGGCGTCACCGGGGTGGGCGTCGGCGACGAGGTGTTCGGCATGGCCACCACAGCCATGCGCGGCGCCAACGCGGACTTCGCGATCCTGGCCGCTTGGGCACCCAAACCGGCCGCGTGGAGCTGGGAGGAAGCGGGCGGCGCGGCCGGCGGCGTCGAGACGGCCACCCGGGTGCTCGACCGGCTCGCGGTCAGGGCCGGGCACACCGTGCTCATCCAGGGCGCGGCCGGCGCGGTGGGCACGATCGCCGTCCAGCTCGCGGTCGGCCGCGGCGCCACCGTCATCGGCACCGCCAGCGAGCACAACCACGACACCCTGCGTGCTCTCGGTGCGGAGCCGACGACATACGGGGCGGGCCTGGCCGAACGAGTACGCGTGCTGGCCCCCGCTGGGGTGGATGCGGTGTTCGACTGCGCCGGAGGGTCGTTGCCGGACCTCATCGCCATCGCCGGTGACCCGGGGCGTGTGGTGACGATCGCCGACCTCACCGCGGCGGCCCACGGCGTGCACCTCTCGCACGGAGCCCCGTCTGACGACACGGGCGCGGCGGTGGGAGCCGGCGCCGACCCGCTCGCGGTGCACGGCCTCGCGATCGCGGTCACGCTCGCCGGCGAGGGCCGGCTGCGGGTGCCGGTCGCCGCGGCGTTCCCGCTCGCCGAGGCCGCGGCCGCGCACGAACTGAGCGAAAGCCGCCATGCCCCCGGAAAGATTGTCCTGGTGAGCTGATCGGACGCGTGTCGACTCAGGCGAAGAACTCCTGTTTCGACAGTCGCGAACGCAATCCCTTGCCCATGGCGTCGTCGCCGTCAGTCGACGACGGTTTCCGTCGTGACGGCGCTTCGGCGACGTCGGATGTAGCGGACGGCTTCGATCGCACCGGTCACCACGAACGCGAGCCCGACACCGACGGCGATCCCGAGCAGGGTGTTCTCCTGGAACACCACGCCACCGAGGTAGCCGGTGAGCGCGGTGTACGCACTCCACGTGGCGGTGGCGAATCCGACGAACAACGCGTACTTGCCCAGCGGGTAGCCGACGATGCCGGTGGACAAGGTGGCCAGGTAGCGGCCGACCGGGATGAACCGCGTGGTCACGAGGATGAAGCCGCCGCGTGCCTCGAGTTCGCGAGCGAACCAGTCGTGCGCCGCGCGTCGTTTCGTCCCGGGTGGCAGCCGCCGGAGCACCCGCACCCCGAGCAGTCGTCCGACCACGTAAGGGATGAGGTCGCCGAGGAAGGCGCCCAAGGCCGTGGCGGCGATGACGAGCACGATGTCGGTCTGCCCGCCGGCGGCGTAGACACCGGCGACGATCACGACGGCCTCGCTGGGAATCAGCGGGAGGAAGGAGTCCAAGCAGGACACCGCGATGAGCACGGCGTACAGCCATGGGGAGGTGATGAGCGATTCGGCCAGCTCCAGCCAGTCCATCACGGGCTGCCGCTCTTCGTTCCGAGGTGCAGATGGATTGTCACGAGGAATCCCTTCCGGAGCGGTCGTCGGTACGTCATCGAAGTGCGGACCGCGTAACACCCGCTGCCGCGACGTTAAAGAACGGTTCAAGCATCGGCAATGACAAGTTTGTCAACATGTGTTTGAGCCACAGGCAATCGGCAGTGCGCGCCGGGACAAGCCGGTTATCACGAGCGAAAGAACTCCGTACCAACGTTGCACTGGTGTGAATCGGCTGCGGTTCCTACTGTCGACCCGGCACCCGCATCCCGCTCACCGAGGAGGAGACATCGTGAACGCGACTGGCGCGTACCGGCAGAGCAGGGACCAGCTGCTGCACCTGCGTGGCGAGCACGACCGCGCGGTAGCCGAGTTCCGATGGCCGGAACTCGGTCCGCGGTTCAACTGGGCAGTGGACTGGTTCGACGTCATCGCGGCCGGCAACGACCATCCGGCTCTCGTCGTCGTGGAGGAGGACGGGTCCGCGACCGAACGAACCTTCGCCGAGATGTCCCGTGCCTCCGATCGCCTGTCGTCGTGGCTGGCGGCCCGAGGTATCCACAAGGGACACTCGGTGCTGCTGATGCTCGGCAACCAGGTCGAGCTGTGGGAAGCGATGCTGGCCATCATGAAGCTGGGAGCGGTGATCGTGCCGACCACGACGGCGGTGGGGCCGGCCGACATCGATGACCGGATCGCCCGCGGCGACGTCCGGCACGTGATCTGCAACGCCGCGGACACGGGCAAGTTCGACCAGGTGCCCGGCGACTACACACGGATCAGCGTCGGTGCGGCCGAGGGCTGGTCCGACCTGCGGGCGGCCGCGCACCTGCAGCACGCCCCCGTCCCGCACCCGGGCACCACGCCGGACGATCCGTTGCTGTTGTACTTCACCTCCGGTACGACGTCGCGACCCAAGCTGGTCGAACACACGCAGGTTTCCTACCCGGTCGGTCATCTGTCCACGATGTACTTCCTGGGCCTGCGGCCCGGCGACGTGCACCTGAACATCTCGTCACCAGGATGGGCCAAGCACGCGTGGTCCTGCTTCTTCGCGCCGTGGATCGCCGAAGCGACCGTCGTCGTCTACAACTACCGCCGCTTCGACGCCACGGCGTTGCTGGATCAGTTGCGTCGCCGGAAGGTCAGCTCGTTCTGTGCTCCACCGACTGTCTGGCGCATGCTGATCAATGCCGAGCTCGACGAGCGCCCGGAGGCGCTGCGTGAGACGGTCGCCGCCGGGGAGCCGCTCAACCCCGAAGTGATCGACCAGGTCCGTCGCGCATGGGGCCTGACCGTACGCGACGGATTCGGCCAGACCGAGACCACCGCCCAGGTCGGCAACACGCCGGGGAGCGCGGTCCGGCTCGGCTCGATGGGGCGGCCGCTGCCGGGAATTCCCGTCGTCCTCGTCGACCCGGTGACCGGTCGCCTGGTCACCGAATCGGGCGAAGGAGAACTGTGCCTCGATCTCTCGGCACGGCCGCTACCGCTCATGACCGGCTACCGGGATGACGCCGAACGCAACGCCGAAGCGATGCGCGGTGGCTACTACCACACGGGCGACGTGGCGAGGCGCGACACCGACGGCTACATCACTTACGTCGGCCGCACCGACGACGTGTTCAAAGCGAGTGATTACAAGATCAGCCCGTTCGAACTCGAGTCGACGCTGATCGAGCATCCGGCGGTCGCCGAGGCCGCGGTGGTTCCGGCACCGGATCCTGTCCGGCTGGCGGTGCCCAAGGCGTACGTCGCGCTGGCACCCGGCCACGAGCCGACGAAGGAGACGGCGTTGTCGATACTGCGGTACGCCCGGGAGCACCTCGCCCCCTACCAGCGCGTACGGCGACTCGAGTTCTACGACCTGCCCAAGACGATCTCCGGCAAGATCCGGCGCGTCGAGCTCCGGGCACGCGAGGAAGACCTGGCGGACAACCCGCAAGCGAGCGCCGAATGGCGGGACGACCAGTTCCCGGGTCTCAAGAGCTGAACCCACGTCACGCCGATGTGCGGGCCCTGCTGGAACCGGTGCTCGCTGCAGCCTCGGTCGTGGTGGGTGCCGGCGGGTTCTCGAGGAAGTCCTCGGTGGGCACGAAGAACAGGCCGCCGGTGACCGCCGTGGAGAAGTCGAGGATCCGGTCGTGGGTTCCCGGCGGGGAGCCGAGGAACATGTTCCGCAGCATCTGCTCGATGATGCCGGGATGGCTGGTGTAGCCGATGAAGTAGGTGCCGAACTCCCGGGTGCCGATCGTGCCGAACGGCATGTTGTCCCGCACGATCTGAAGCTGGGTGCCGTCCTCGTCGGTGATCGTGTTCAACGCGACGTGCGAGTTCGGCGGCTTGGCCGCGTCGGGCAGTTCGATGTCGCTGAGCTTGTGCCTGCCGATCGCCCGTTCCTGCTCTTCGACCGGTAGCGCCGCCCAGGTGTCGAGGTCGTGCAGGTACTTCTGCACGACGACGTAGCTGCTCCCGGCGAAGTCCGGGTCCTCGTCGCCGACCTGCACCGCGGCCACGGCGGCTGCGCCGGACGGGCTCTCCGTGCCGTCGACGAAACCGAGCAGGTCCCGTTCGTCGAAGTACCGGAAGCCGTGCACTTCGTCGGCGACGTCGGCGCGGCCGTCGAGTGCGGTCATGAGCTGGGCGGCCAGCTCGAAACACAGATCGAGGCGCGTCGCACGCAGGTGGAACAGCAGATCGCCGGGTGTCGACACCGCCTTGTGCGTGGCGCCGGCCAGTTCCCGGAACGGATGGAGCTCCGCCGGGCGCGCCGAGTCGTACAGCCGGTCCCACAGCTTCGCGCCGATCCCGACGACACAGCTCAGGTCGCCCTCGGGGGCGCGGAACCCGACGGCGCGCGTCAGGCCCGCGACGTCGGTGAGCATGTCGCGCACGTCGTCTTCGGCGCCCGCCCGTACGGTGACCACCAAGAAGATCGCCGCCACGGCCGGCGGCGCCACTACTCGTTGCGGTTGCGCTCGCCGTCCCACCCGCATCACCCTGTCACCTTCTCCGTGGATTCCCACGCTCCGGGTCAGCCTGGCACGCCGACCGGTGCTGCGCACGTGGTCATCCATCCACAAGGGCGGGTTCTGGCGCCACCGACAGCGGACGTGGTGCCGGCCGACAACGGCCGGTCACGGTTCAGGAGTGCGGCCTCCGGGCGACAGCCGAGTCGGCAACACCGAGCGAGGCCGTCGCGCGGTGATCGCCCGCGGTGCAGACTCGGCACCACGAGCCGGGGCGGTATCGCGAACCCGCGGTGCCGCCTCGGTCATACGTGCACGTGCCGCGCGCTGATCGTCGCCTGGAAATGCGGGCATTCCGCGATGTCTTCGTGGTCGCACCCGAGCGCGCGGTCGATGAGGTCCAGCGACGCGCTTCCCGGCGCGGGCGAGCTGCGCGCCCACAGCTACGACCTGCTGCGAGTTTCCCCCGGTCAAACGGTCGTCGATGTCGGCTGCGGTTCCGGTCGCGCGGTGGCCGAGCTCACGGGCCGGGGCGTACACGCGATCGGCGTCGACCCGGATCCGCGGATGCTCGCCGCCGCGCGCGAACGGTGGCCGGACCTCGGCTTCCAGAAAGGTTCCGCAGGTGATCGCCGGAACCGTGCCCAGCCCGCGAGCCGCACGCGGCTACCGCGCGCTGCTGCTGGACGCGGGCTTCGACGACGTCGCCGTCGAAGTCCGAACCGCGGTCTTCACCGACCGCTTGGTGCTGGCGATGGTGAGCGGGTTCGCCGCGGCGGCCTGTGAGGCCGGAGCCGTCGGACGTGACCGGGCGGACGCCTGGCTGGCCGAGCAGGCTCGGCGTGCCGAGGCGGACCGCCTGTTCGTGGCCGTGCCGCTGTTCATCGCCGCCGGAGCCGGCTGACCGGGGTCAGGCCGGGTGTCGCAGGCCGTCCAGGGTGAGGGCGGCCAAGCGGTGGGCCGCGGCGAGAGAAGGCAGCGTGCCGGCCGCGGTCAGGGCGTGGAGGCAGTAGGTCGCCAGCTCGTCGGCGGCCACGTCGTTCCGGATGGCGCCGTCCTCGGCCGCCTCCGCGAGCAGTTCACGGAACAGGGCGTGCAGGTGCTGCTCCGCGTGGGCGACGTGGTCGCCGCGGTGGAGAAGCGTCACCAGCTCGGTGCCGTGGTGGTGCTGGGCGCGTTCGTGGTGGATCACCGCATACGCGTCCAGCACCTTCTCGAGCCGTTCGCCCGCGGTGCCGCCTTGGTCGCGGATCTCCGTGAGCTGGGCTAGGTGGGCGCGGATCCGGCGCTCGTGCCACGCGGCCAGGATCGCCTCGACGTCGGGGAAGTACTTGTACAGCGTCGCCCGGCCGATGCCGGTCTTCGCCGCGATCTGCGCCATCTTCACCCCGGTCAGGCCGTGCTCGGCCACGAGTTCCGCGGTCGCGTCCAAGGTCGCCTCACGCACCGCCTCCCGGTGCGCCTCGATCGTCTCGTTCCACAGCTTCGGCACGCGCTGAGCATACACAACGACGTGCACGATACGTTCTGCATTGACAGCGACACTCTGTCTCGATAAAACTGGGCGGCGTTCACCTCCGGAAGGAAGGCTCATCCCGATGACCGCTGCGCCACACCGCCGCCCGGGCGGCCCCGATGACCTCTATCGCACCCCGCCGCCGTGGGACATCGGCCGGCCCCAGGCGGCGTTCCGCGCTCTCGCCGACGCGGGCGCGATCCAGGGGCGAGTCCTCGACGCCGGGTGCGGGACCGGGGAACACGTGCTGATGTGCGCCGCGCTCGGCCTGGACTCCACCGGCATCGACCTGGCGGCCGCGGCCTTGCGGCGCGCCGAGGACAAAGCACGCGAACGGGGCCGCACGGCCAGGTTCCTCCGCCGGGACGCCCGCGAACTGGCCGAGCTGGGCGAGTCGTTCGACACGGTCCTCGACTGCGGCCTGTTCCACATCATCGACGCCTTCGCCGACGGGTGGCACGTCGACTCGATCGAACCCGCCACCATCGAAATCACGCCCACCCCCGACGGCATCCGCGCCTGGTTCGCCGCCGCGACGAGGATCTGAACGATGCCGGTCGCCGAAGCGCGGATCGTCACCCCGCGCGCCGAACGGTTCCTCACGCAGCTGTGCCGCCACGCCGAGGCCATGGGCGGAAAGGCGCGGCACTTGCACGGCGGAGAAGGGCAGGCGCGTCCCGAAGTCGTGCGGGTCGAACGTGGGGAGAACACGGGGAAGATCACGTTCAGCTGGGGCGAGTGCACTCTCCGATCCACTTCGGACACTTTGGCCGTGCACGTCGAGGCCGAGGACGCGGACAACCTGGCCGGGCTTCAGCGCATCCTCACCGCCGACCTGGAGAGGTTCGGCCGGCGTGACGGTCTCGAGGTGAGCTGGCAAGGCCAGGCAGGTCAAGTCGGCGTCGTCCGCCGGTCTCGCGCTACGACCATCGCGCTCATCGCGGCCGTGGCCCTGGCCGTCGCCGCGCACGTGGCCTTAGGCGGGGCCGCCTTGGCGGCTTGGCGCTGGACGAGCGTGGTCGCCGACATCGTCCTCGGGCTGGTGATCCTGAAGATCGTCGTCGTGGCCGTGTTCGCCCGGCTCCGGCTGCACGGCACCGGGCCGGCCGCGCTCACCTCCCGGCGAGCACACCGCCGGTAGAAGACCGGCGGATCATCCGCACCGGCGTGCTCCGGCGTGGGCCGGGGCGGCATCGCGAGTGCGCGATGCCGCCCCGGCAGTGGTGTTCGCCGAACCTACGCGGTCGGCCGGGTCGCTCCGGCGTACTGGCTCTGCAGCGGCGAGATCTTCACGACGTCGCCGCTGGTCGGGGCGTGCACCATCTTGCCGCCGCCGATGTACATGCCGATGTGCGACACGGGCGAGTAGTAGGCCACGAGATCGCCGGGCTGCAGCTGGTCGCGGGGGACGGGGGTGCCGTACTGCGCCTGCGCCGCGGAGTTGCGCGGCAACGTGATCCCGGCCTTCTTGTACGCCCAGAGCAGGAGGCCGGAGCAGTCGAACGAGTCCGGCCCGGTGGCGCCCCAGACGTAAGGGCTGCCCAGCCTGCTCAACGCCGCGTCGACCGCGGTCTGAGCTGCGGCCGTCGGGGCCTTGACGTTCGGTGCCGCACCGCCGGTGTCGCGCTGGGCGGCCTTGTCGGCGGCGCTCAGGTTCTTGTCGGCCGCTTTGACCTGGTCGATCTGCTCGTTGAGGGTTTTCTGCTTGGCCTTGATGTCCTCGGTCAGCTTGGCGGCCGCGTCGCGAGCGTCCTGGGCTCGTTTCGCGGCGTCCGATGCGTTGTCGGTGGCGGCGGTCGCCTGACGCACGGCGCCGGTGAGGTTGTTCATCGCGGCGTTCTTGTCCGTGGCCAGCACTTCGAGCGCCGAGGACCGGTCGAGGAAGTCCTGTGTGGACGTGCCGGAAAGGAGTGCCGACAGCTTGTTCAGCTGGACGCCGCTGGTGAACGACGCACCGGCGAACTTGTCGACCTCGGTCTGGTACTTCTTCCGGTCCTCGGTGGCCTTGGCACCTTGGTCCTTCGCCGCGGTGACATCGGAGTTGGCCTGGTCGAGCTCGCTTTGCTTGGTTGTCAAGTCGCTCTGCGCCTTGAGCAGATCCTCGTTGAGCTTCTCGGCCTGTGCCGCGAGTTCGCGGTACTTCGCCAGAGCGTCCGAAGAACTGGGCGGGGCTTGGGGTGCGGGGACAGGGGCGGCGGTGGCCGAAGGCTGGGCGACGGTGACCACGAGGATCACCGAGGTCGCCGCGAGGATGGCTGAAACCACCCGCCGGATGGGCTGCGACTGCACGGTCGCGCGGGTCTCCTTCACTCGTCGTCCGCCGGCGGGAACCACGGACGAAGAGGTCGGGGGGTCTCTGTTCGTCGTTCCACCGCGCCGGCCGATTCGGACAGCGCGAGCCGCATCAGGTGTTGCCCGCGGTGTGGTTCCGGTTCCCGGCTTCCCGACAAAGCCGTTCCGGCGGTGATCCCGCGTCGCCGTCCGGTCGACGGCAGCGGCCGCGAGATCTCGGCCAGGCTACGAAAAGATTTCGGCGGTGTCCACCTTCTGACTCGAGAAATTCGTTACAGGCAGCCAAGTCACGCTCTGCTATGGCGATTAGTACTGTCTGCTATAGTGCATAGTAGACCCGTTTGCCGCCCCTGGTCGCGTATCGGCCGTCGCTGTCGGGCGGACCCGGCGGTGAGAACTTTCCCGCTCGGCTGGTGCCTCGTTCTCGGCGACCTCGTCGCCCCGGCGACCTTCAATCGACTGACCCCGCTGGCCGGGCTCGGCGTGGATGAGAGTCGGCTCACTTGAAACCCATACCCCCTAGGGGTACCTTGAAGGCATGAAACCCATGACCACCGGCTACACCGTCACCGGCATGACCTGCTCGCACTGCGTGGCTTCGGTCAGCGAAGAGGTCGGCGCGATCGAGGGCGTCACCGACGTCGCCGTCGACCTGCCCACCGGGGCCGTCACCGTCACCAGCGACCGGCCGCTCGACGACGCGCGGGTCCGCGCCGCCGTCGAAGAGGCCGGCTACACGCTCGCCGGGTAGGCCCGGCCATCACGCGAGGGGACAGACATGAACACCACAGCACGGCTCGCCGGTTTCGGTGGAGCGCTCGTCCTGCTGGCGGCCGGAGGATTCGCCGTGGGGAACGCGGCGGGCCCGGTCTCCGCGGCGACCAATGAAAACACCGGCCACGGCGACATGGGCAGCGAGCACGCGGGGATGACCGCTCCGGTGGCGGACCTGCCAGGTGGGCTGGCGTCGAGCAAGGACGGCTACACCTTCGCGGTGGCCGACGCGACTCCGGAGCCGGGTCGCTTCTCGTTCACGATCACGGGGCCGGACGGCAAGCCGGTGACGGGGTTCGACGTCGAACACGAGAAGAAGCTGCACCTGATCGTGGTGCGCCGGGACACCGCGGGCTTCCAGCACGTCCACCCGGAAATGGCGCCGGACGGCACGTGGAGCGTCCCGCTGACCCTGCCGGCGGCGGGTTCCTACCGCGCGTTCGCCGACTTCACCCCGGCGGGCGGCAAAGCGATGACCTTGGGGACCGACCTTTCCGTCGCGGGCGACTACCGGCCGGCGACCTACGCGACCAGCCGCACGGCCCAGGTCGACGGCTACACCGTCGAGCTGGCCGGGGACCTCACCGCCGGCAAGACGTCCCCGCTGACGCTGACCGTCAGCCGCGGCGGCGCCCCGGTCACCGACCTGCAGCCCTACCTCGGCGCCTACGGGCACCTGGTCGCGCTGCGCGAAGGCGACCTCGCCTACCTGCACGTCCATCCCGATGGCGCCCCCGGTGACGGGAAGACGGCCGCCGGACCCGAGGTGAAGTTCGCCGCCGAGGTGCCCAGCGCCGGGACCTACCGGCTGTTCCTCGACTTCCGCCACGGCGACGTCGTCCGCACCGCCGAGTTCACCCTCACGACCGCCGGGAGCCCCGCCGCGCCGACACCCTCCGACGGCCACGGCCACTGACCGCGAAAGGAGCCGATCATGACCAGCACCGGTACCCCGGTCACCGAGATCGAACTCGCGATCGGCGGCATGACCTGCGCGTCCTGCGCCAACCGCATCGAGCGCAAGCTCAACAAGCTCGACGGCGTCAGCGCCTCGGTGAACTACGCGACGGAGAAGGCACGCGTGCACGCTCCCGAAGGCGTCGACCCGGCCGCGCTCGTCGCCCAGGTCGAAGCCGCCGGCTACCACGCGACGCTGCCCCAGCCGGAACAGCCCGGACCGGAAGCCGAGGAGGACGACCCGACGCGGCCGCTGCGGCAGCGCCTGATCACCAGCGCGGTCCTCGCCGTGCCGGTGATCCTGCTGGCCATGGTGCCCGCGCTGCAGTTCACCTACTGGCAGTGGATTTCGCTGACCCTGGCCGCGCCGGTGGTCACCTGGGGCGCGTGGCCGTTCCACCGCGCGGCGTGGACGAACCTGCGCCACGGCGCGGCCACCATGGACACCCTGGTGTCGATGGGCGTGCTCGCGGCGTCCGCGTGGTCCCTGTGGGCGCTGCTGTTCGGCACCGCCGGCACGCCGGGCATGGTGCACCCCTTCGAGCTGACGGTCGCGCCGTCGGACGGCGCCGGCAACATCTACCTCGAGGTCGCCGCCGGCGTCACGACCTTCATCCTGGCCGGCCGCTACTTCGAGGCGCGGTCCAAGCGCCGCGCCGGGGCCGCCCTGCGCGCCCTGCTGGAACTGGGTGCGAAGGAAGTCGCCGTGCTGCGCGGCGGCGCCGAAGTCCGCATCCCGACCGCGGAACTGGTGGTGGGGGACCGGTTCGTCGTCCGGCCCGGCGAGAAGATCGCCACCGACGGCGTGATCGAGGAAGGCAAGTCCGCCGTCGACGCCTCGATGCTCACCGGCGAGTCCGTACCCGTCGAGGTCGGCGAAGGCGACACCGTGACCGGCGCGACCGTCAACGCCGGCGGGCGGCTCGTCGTGCGGGCCACCCGGGTCGGCGCCGACACCCAGCTGGCGCAGATGGCCAAGCTGGTCGAAGACGCCCAGAGTGGCAAGGCCGACGTGCAGCGCCTGGCCGACCGCGTGTCCGGCGTGTTCGTCCCGATCGTGATCGGCCTGGCCGCCGCCACCCTCGGCTTCTGGCTCGGCACCGACGTCGGCGCGGCGGCCGCGTTCACCGCCGCCGTCGCCGTGCTGATCATCGCCTGCCCCTGCGCGCTCGGCCTGGCCACGCCGACGGCGCTGCTCGTGGGCACCGGCCGCGGCGCCCAGCTCGGCGTGCTGATCAAGGGCCCGGAGGTGCTGGAGTCCACCCGCCGGGTCGACACCGTGGTGCTCGACAAGACCGGTACGGTGACGGCCGGCCGGATGACCTTGACCGGTGTCCACGGTGCCGAAGGCGTCGACGAGGGCGAGCTGCTGCGGCTGGCCGGTGCCCTGGAAGACGCGTCCGAGCACCCGATCGCCTCGGCGATCGCTCGCGGCGCCCGGGAGCGGGTCGGAGACCTGCCCACGGTCGAGGACTTCACGAACGTCGAAGGACTTGGCGTGCGGGGGGTGGTCGACGGCCACGCGGTTCTCGTGGGCCGCACGGCCCTGCTGGCGGACTGGAGCCAGCCACTGCCGGACGACCTCGCCGCCGCCAAGGCCGCGGCGGAGCAGCGCGGGCACACCGCGGTCGCGGTGGCTTGGGACGGCGCCGCCCGTGGCGTCCTGCTGGTCGCCGACACCGTCAAGCCCACGTCGGCCGAAGCCGTCGCCCAGCTGCGCGAACTGGGCCTGACCCTGGTGCTGCTCACCGGGGACAACGCGGCCGTCGCCCGCGCGGCGGCCGCGGAGGTCGGCATCGACGAGGTGATCGCCGAGGTACTGCCGGCGGACAAGCTCGACGTCGTCAAGCGGCTGCAGGACGAAGGCAAGGTCGTCGCGATGGTCGGCGACGGCGTCAACGACGCGCCGGCGCTCGCCCAGGCCGACCTCGGGCTGGCCATGGGCACCGGCACGGACGTCGCGATCGAGGCGAGCGACATCACCCTGGTGCGCGGCGACCTGCGCGCGGTGGCCGACGCGATCCGGCTGTCCCGGCGCACGCTGCGCACGATCAAGGGCAACCTGTTCTGGGCGTTCGCGTACAACCTGGCGGCGCTGCCCCTGGCCGCGGCCGGGCTGCTGAACCCGATGATCGCGGGCGCGGCCATGGCGTTCAGCTCGGTCTTCGTGGTCGGCAACAGCCTGCGGCTGCGCGGCTTCACGTCCCGGTCGACGACCCAGCCGAACCGAGCCTGACAGCGGTGTTCACCGCGCGGCGTCTCTCACGTCGCGCGGTGAACACTGTGGACGGACGTTCGCCGGTCTCTCACCGGCAGGCGAGGAAACCGGTGACCAGCACCAGCGCCACCGCGATCAGGTGCGGCGCGAGGAACGCGGCGAAGCCACCCGAGATCGCCTTCGGCGCGGTCATCGGCCCGCGGTGACGACGAGCGGGTGTCGAGACGGCTCAGCCGGATCGCCGTGTCACCGCCCGCCATCGCGAGGGCGCGGCGCGGGCCGTCCACCGCCTTGATCGTCAGGAGCGCGGAACGGAGCGGTTCGCGTCCGCACTGCGCGGCCGCCGCCTGGTCGGCGGCCAGCTCCACCAGGAGCCGCGTTGCGCCGGGCAGTGCGCGCATCAACGGCACGAACCGCAAGGTGCGGCCGAGTACCTCCGCCCAGCCGGTGAGCAGGTGATGGTGCCCGTGGACGTGGGCACGTTCGTGGGCCAGCACCGCCCGCAGTTCGCCCTCGGTCAGCCGCGTCGCGAGGCCGTCGCTGGCGACCACCAGCGCCCGGCGGCCGCCGAGGCTGTACGCGATCGGCTGCGCTTCCGGCAGCCACAGGATGGGCAACGGCCTGGCGTCGCGGGTGCCGGCCAGGCGCAGCGCGGTCAGATGACGCCGATGCAGCACGTGCCGCCGTCGCCGTCGCCGCAGCGAAGCCAGCGCCAGCCGGCCGAGCGCGACGGCCAGGACGATCCCCGAGATCGTGCCCGCGAGCGGGTCGAGCCCGGGGACGTCGTCGTGGTTCAGCGCCGACCAGCAGTCGTGGAGCACCCCGATGACCGCGTCCGCGGGGCCATGCCCCGGAAGGACGAGCAGCAGCACCCCGGCGACCGTCCCGGCGACCACGCCGGCGGCGGTCAGCAGCCACCAGGCGATCGCCGTCCCGGGATCGACCCTCGCGGCCAGCCTGCTCAACAGCGCCGGAGACCACCAGCCGACGGCGGTGGTTCCGAGCAGCAGGGCCGCCGCGAGAATCACCGCTTTTTCGGTTTCCGGCGCAGCGCCCGGCGGAGGACGTCCGACTCTTCCTCGGAGACGGTGCTGACGAAGTGCAGCAGCACGGACTCGCGGTCGTCGACGGAGTCGAGCACCTCGCGCAGGCTCTGCGCGGTGGCTTCCGCCCGGGTCGTGACGGCGCGGTAGTGGTAGGCGCGGTTCTCCAGGTCGCGGACGACCCAGCCCTTCCGGTGCAGGTTGTCCAGGACGGTCATCACCGTGGTGTAGGCCAGGTCCCGGTGCTGGTTGAGGTCGTCGAGCACCTGGCGGACCCGCAGGGGTTCCGCCGCGTTCCAGAGCACGTCCATCACCGACGCTTCGAGCTCGCCCAGACCCAGCATGGCACCTCCGCGGGCCAGGATACTTCGTGCCCGTGAGACCGCCGATCGGTGATCAGCTCGCCGGGGACGGTCGCCGGAGGAGGACGACGAGCCGTACGTGTTCACGCCGGTGGGCTCGCTGTAGTGGTCACTTCCGCCAGTCGTAGCTCAGCGTGGGCGGCTGGTCGGAACCCTTCGTGACGGTGAGGTGGTCGTTCGGGTGCGCGGCGGCGTACCGGACCATCTCGTCGTACATCCGGTCGCGCATCCCGACGTCCCGGACCTCGATCGTGGCGCGCTGGGCCAGCGGGAGCTGGTCGGCTTTCACGTCCGGGTCGTTGCGGATCGCCAGGTTCCAGAAGTGCTTCTTGTCGGTGCCGTCGGCGCCCTGGCCGTCGTTGGTGAAGTAGACCTGGCCGGTGTCCTTGTTGTAGATCGTCTGGGTCACCTTGATCTGGTCGTCGCCCTGGGCGGCGTTGAAGTGGCCGTTGTTGTTCGGCGAATCGCTGGTGTAGAAGCCGACTTCGCCGCCGAACGCGTGGTTCGCGTACTTGCCCTTCCACAACTCCAGCCGGTACGTCTTCCCGGTCTCGGGGTCGGTGAACTCCATGTTGTCGCCGTCGTCGCCGGTTTCGTCGAGCTCCATCCCGAACGCCTCCCCGAACTTGTCGTAGAGGTCCTTCCAGCCCAGGTAGCTCTGCACCGAATGCTCGCCGGTGGTGAAGAAGCCGCCTTCCTCGTTGTACCGGAAGCCGAGGTAGTCGTAGATCTTCTGCGCGACCTCGGGATTCTGCATGATCTTGTTCCAGTCCTGGTGCAGCAGCGCCGCCCGTAGTTCCGGGTACTTCTTCAGCAGCGCGAGGAGCCCGGGTATTTCGCGGAGCATGATCGCGCCGATCTCGGCGAGGTTCCGCTTCTCGGAGCCCGCGAGCTCCCACACCTGACCGGTCTTGAACCGCAGCTTCTGGCCCTCGATGAGCAGGATCGCGTCGTAGGTGGTGGTCACCCGCTCGAGGTCGGCCAGCACGACGAGGGCCTGGGCCTTGACGGCCTTGTCCTGCGCCCAGGCGACGGCGAGGTCGACCTGGCGGATCCCGAAGCCGTGCCACCCGTGGTCGAGCTTCTTCTGGAGGCCCTGGGCGTCGGCGCGCTTGCTCCGGGCGTCCTGCTGGGCCTTCGCCAGCGCGTCGCGGATCGTCTCGAACGACTTGGCCGAATCCTCGAGGTCCCGGGCCTGGTCGTCGCGGTTCTTCTTGAACGCTTCCAGCGATGCGAGCGCCGCTTCACCGGCGCCACCGTGCCAGCCCTCGCTCAGCTGGACGCGCACGCTCTCCAGCAGGGCCTTGGTGTCCTCGACCATTTCCTTGGCGTCCCGGCAGGCCCGGGCGCGGTCGTCCAGCTCGGTGGGGCTGCCCTTCTCCACCTGGTCGGCGAGCGCGTAGATCTTGTCGAAGACGCTCACCGGTCGATCCTCGCGAAGGTGCTGTCCAGGGCCTTCAGGAAGGCGTCACGAGCCCCGGAATCGGTGCTGTGATAGCTCTTCGCGGCCGTCTGGATGCTCTCGACCAGGTATTCGACCTGCTTCTGCGCGGCGTCCAGGTCGTCCTTGCGCGTCGCCAGCCAGACGTCGTAGTCCCCGGCGAAGCCGGCGGCGCGCGCTGTGCTCCCGACGTTTGGCGATCCGCCGATGGACAGCGTCGGCGGAGCGCCCGCACTGAGCTTGGCCGCCGCGGCGTTGATGTCCGCGACGTCGACCTCGAAACCCACCGGACCTCCCTCTCCGCCGTCCGAGTGACAGACCTCGTCGGCAATGTAACAGTTTGCCGCAGGTCGGAAGCCGAGGTGCCGTTTTCCGCTCCCCGGTCAGTGGCCAGAACCGGACACGTGCACGTTGCATCATTCGCGTCCTTCGCGCAGAGAAGCGACGACGTGCGAATGGTTTCCACGAATTGCGCCGAGTGGGCATTTGCTCGACTGTCGGGCTTGCTCACTTGCACGCCTGGCGTGGTCGTCCGGTTGCCTCGCCGTCGTGTGCCGTTTCTCGCAGCATCGTTGCTGCTCAAGGCTTCTAAGCTCGGCTGATGGACCCCTTCGGCGGTTTCGTCCAACGGCGGTGGTTGTGGTTCGCCCTCCCGGCGGCGGTGGTGGCCGTCTTCGCCTTTTCTCCGGATGTGGTGGCGGCTTTCGGGCTGGTTCCCGCTGTTGCCGTCCTGGTTGCGGTGGGGTCCGGCGGCGCGGTCTGGCGCCTGCGGGTGTCGGTCCGGAATCGCGCTGCCGCGAGCGAGGACGGTTTCGGGGGCTGGCTGCCGCTGCCGACCGACCACGACCACGACCACGACCGCAGGATCGACTTCGCGGCCGAAACCGGGCGGCTGCGCCGGGTGGCGCGTCGCGCGGCGGCGTTCGTCTTCGTCTGGATGGCACTGGCCGGGGCCGGAGTCGCGGATCTGGTCCTGCTCGACCAGGCCGCCGACGAGCTCCTCGCCACCGGCGCGCGGACCACCGGCGAGGTGGTTTCCGTGCAGACGTTCTCCCGGGGCGAGATGACGTTCGAGGTGCGCTTCGGGTCGCGGACCGCGAAGATCGACCGCGACTCGCAGATTTCCTACACCGTCGGCGAGCGGGTCACCGTGATCTACGACCGGGACGATCCGGATCGCGTGCGCACCCCGGTGGAAGAGAACAAGAGCCAGTTCCTCGTGACCCTCGGCTACGTCCTGCTCGTGGCCGGCTCGCTCGGGACGTTGTTCGCTGTCCTGGCCGCGGTGGGCTGGCGGGGCCGGGCCCGCGCGGTCGCGGCCACCGGGTGGCGGAACGCGACGGTCGACATCGTGCGCGTCTTCGCGCGCAACGGCCGCTCACTGAGGCGGCCCCCGCCGGAGATCCACGTCCGCTTCCGCGAGGGCACCGGCATCGTGCTGAAGGCGATGTCTTCGACGCACGGGGCCAATGCGCTGGCGGACTTCACCGACCGGCTCGCGTGGGTGGGCGGCTGGGGACGGCACATGGTCGTCCTCTTCCCGAACGGCCCGCGCCGCCCCGGTCCGTACGCGGTTCCGGCTTTCGCGTTGAGCCTGCGCACCGAGGGCGGCGGCCGCCGGTGATCGGCGGGCGGCGGTTCGTCCACGGTGACGACGTGGCCGGGCCCGCATGTGGCGTCACGTCGCCGGGTTGGTGCCGGATGCACAGCGCTGCGTGAATCGGGGTGCGGACTGTCGTACCCAAGGGCGATCGCGATGGCGACAGTGGGTCCTCACGATCGACCGACAAGGACAATCACATGCCGGATTTGACGTCCCCTCAGCGGCGAGTGCGGGGTGCTGTCGCCGCGGGTGTGGTCGCGGTCGCCACCGTAGTGATCGGGAGTACCGCCCGCAGGCGCGGCGAGTCGTTCGGTCTGCACGCTCCGCCCCGCAGGGCGCGGCTCGCGCGCAAAGCCGTCCCGAAGGCGCAGCAGCAGGTGAAGAGCCGGTGGACGGTTTTTCTCGCTTACGGGCTGCTGGCCGCGGCCAGTCAGGCGCTCTTCGTGACCTACGCGCCCGTCACCGGGGACGCCGCGCGGCACTTCGGCGTTTCGGTCGAGGAGATCGGGTGGCTGTCGCAGGTCTTCCCGCTGGTCTACGTGCTTCTCGCGATCCCGGCCGGTCTCGCGCTCGACCGGTTCCTCCGGCCGGCCCTCGTCGTCGGTGCCGCCCTGACCGCCGCCGGGGCGTTCCTGCGGCTGGTCGCCGACGACTTCACCTGGGCTTTCATCGGGCAGGTCGTCGCCGCGGCGGGACAGCCGTTCGTCCTCAACGCCATCCCCGGGCTGGCCGTGGGTTACCTGGCCGCCAAGGACCGCGCCACCGGGATCGCCGCCGCGTCCTCCGCCACCTTCGGCGGCATGGTCCTCGGGTACCTGCTCGGCGCGTTCCTGCCCGGCGAGAGCCACATCCGGCTCCTCACCCTGGTCACCGCGCTGATCGCGCTGGACGCCGGGCTGTGTCTCGTCGGAGCGCTGCGCTCCCCGCCGACGCGGACGAGCCCGGTGACGGGCGGTCTCCGGGCCGTGCGGGCGGCGTTCGGCAACCGGTACGTCCGGCGGTTGTGCGCGGTCGTCGCCATCCCGATGGGCACGTTCATCGCGCTCGCGACGTTCGCGCAACCGCTGCTGGCCCCGGCCGGGGTCCCGGAAGCCACCGCCGGGCTGATCCTCGCGGGCACCATGATCGCCGGGGTGCTCGGCTGCGCCGTCGTGCCGGTGTGGGCGGACCGGCGCGGCCGCGAGGTCGCGCTCATGGGCACGGGGATCGCGTTCACGGCCGTGGCGTGCCTGCACCTGGCCTTGGTGCCCAGCACTCCGATGGCCTTCCTGACCCTGCTCGGAACGGGTTTCGTGCTGCTGCCGGCATTGCCCATCGTGCTCTCGCTGAGCGAGCGGCACGCCGTCGACGCCGAGAGCACGGCCGCCGGGCTGATCTGGATGGCGGGCAACCTGGGCGGGGTCGTGCTGGCGACGGTGGTCGGATTCCTGGTGACCAGCCCGGCCCTCGCGTTCGTCGCCCTGTCCGGCGCGACGCTGCTGGCTTTGCCCGCCCTGCGCTGGTTCCGGCAGCTCAGCCGGTCATGACCTCGGGCGCGACGTCCAGTACGAGCAGTGCCGCGGCGAGGTGGGTGGGGTTGTCCTCGACCTTGACGTTGGCCAGCTCGTTGGCCCGCGAGACCCGCCGCTCGACGGTGTTGCGGTGGGCGTAGAGGGCCGCGGCGGCCCGGGTGGTGCTGAAGCCGCATTGCACGTAGGTGAGCAGCGTCCGCCGCAGCTCCGGGTCGGCGTCGGCCAGCGGACCGAGGGTGGTGCCGACGAACCGGCGGGCGCTCGCGGGGTCCTGGGTGAGGGCGTCGATCAGCTCGACGTCGGCGTAGGCGGTGAACCGGCGGTGAGAGCCGAGCCGGACGACCAGCGCTTGGGCCGCGAGGGCGTCCTGGTGGCTGGACCGGAACCCGCCGAGTCCACGTCCCGGCTTGCCCACCGCCACGCGGATCTCCTCGGCTACGACTTCCTCGATCCGCGGTAGCTCGACCGAATCCGTTCCGGACAGCCAGAGCCAGCGTGAGGTGGCACTGGCCCGGGCCACCAGTGTGTTCCGACTCTCCGCAGTGGAGCGCACCGCCGCGATCGCCTCGTCCAAAGCGTCGTGGTGCCGGGGATCGTCGACCCACAGCACCAGGCCGACGTGCCACCGCGCCATCCGGTAGCGCAGGCGTCCCTCGGCGAAGTCCTCCGACACCGGCGCCCCGCCGGCGATCATCTGGATCAGCGCGATCGCCTCGGCGTCGGCGTTGCCCATCGCCGCGGCGAGGCTGGCTTCGCGCAGCATCGCGACCGAGTCGAGGGCGTACTGCACCAGCGACTTCGCCGAGATGTCCAAGACGCCCACCAGCACGTCACGATCCGCGCAGCACTCCACGCATTCCTCCAGCCATCGGCGCCAGCCGATCCCCAGCGCCGCTCGCCACCCCCCGGCGAAGTCGGGCGCGATGCCGCGGGCCACGAGATCGCTGATGTAGGCGGTGATCCTCGGACCGACGTACGGTTCCACGCGCCGCCCCGGGTGCTGGATGTTCGAAGTCAGCCACTGGACGAGATCCGAGCGGTTGAGGTGACGGTCCTCTTCGGCCAGTGACGCGTCCGAGAGCAGCGCGGGGTCGTCCTGTGCCGTGAGCGCGAGCGTCGAGATGGCGTCGGTCAGCGCTTCGGTGTCCGCCAGGAGCCGCTGGCACACGGACCGGATCGCGTCGGCGACCTCGAGGGGCGGCGCCGGCCACAGCTCTTCCATCCCCGAAGTGTGCACTGTGCACCAGCTCCGCGCGAACCCTGTGCCCGCTGCCGTTGTGACCGCGGCCATGGCTTGGCGACAGTTTAGCCATCACAAGCCGGCTCAGCGAGGAGAGACAGACCATGGCAGCTGAGGTGCTGAACGCCGACGAGGAGTTCGACGTCGTCGTCATCGGCGCGGGGATTTCCGGGATCGGCGCGGCGACGTATTTCCGCCGGGAGCTCCCGGGCAAGTCCCTCGTCGTGCTGGAGGGTCGCGACGACATCGGTGGTACCTGGGATCTCTTCCGGTACCCCGGCATCCGGTCGGACTCGGACCTGCACACCTTCGGCTACGAGTTCAAGCCGTGGCGCCACGAGGCCGCGATCGCCGACGCCCCGCTGATCCGGGAGTACCTCCAGGAGACGGTCGAGGAGAACGACCTGGGACGCCTCATCAGGCTGCGCCACCGGGTCGTCCGGGCGGAATGGTCCTCAGTGGACTCGAAGTGGACCCTGCGCGTCGAGGCCGCGGGCGCGACGAAGACGATCCGGGCGCGGTGGGTGTTCGCCGCGACCGGCTACTACCGCTACGACCAGGGTTTCTCACCGGAGTTCCCGGGACGCGACGAGTTCGAGGGCCGGATCGTCCACCCGCAACACTGGCCCGAGGACCTCGACCACAGCGGCAAGAAGGTGGTCGTCATCGGCAGCGGCGCGACCGCGATCACGCTGGTGCCGGCCATGGCCACCGCCGCCCGGCACGTCACGATGCTGCAGCGCACGCCGACTTACGTCATGGCGCTGCCCCGCGTCGACCGGGTCGCGACGACGCTCACGAAGCTCCTGGGCGAAAAGCGCGGGTACGCCGCGACGCGGTTCAAGAACATCTGGCTCGAACACGCGACCGTCAAGGCCCTGCGGGCGTTCCCCAAGCTGGGGCGCGCGGTGATCCGGCGCGAGAACCGCAAGCGCCTGCCCCGGGGATTCGACGTCGACAAGCACTTCACGCCGCCGTACGACCCGTGGGACCAGCGCCTGTGTCTGGCCCCGGACGGCGACTTCTTCGACGCGATCAAGGCCGGCACCGCTTCCGTCGTCACCGACACGATCACGAGGTTCAGCGAGCGCGGCATCGTCCTGGCATCGGGCGAGGAGCTGGAAGCCGACCTCATCGTCACCGCGACCGGGCTGAACATGCGGCTGTTCGACGGCATGCCGATCGTGGTCGACGGACGCGAGATCGACCTCGCGGATTCGGTCAGCTACCGCGGAATGCTGCTGAGCGGGATCCCGAACTGGGCGATGGCGATCGGCTACACGACCTCGTCGTGGACGCTCAAGGTCAGCCTGATGTGCCGCTACTTCATCGACCTGGTCCGGCACATGGACGCCCACGGCCACGACCGGGTGGTCCCGGTCGCGCCCGCGGGCACGCCGCGCCGGCCGGTGATGGACCTGCAGGCCGGCTACGCCAAGCGCGCCGAGAAGATCCTGCCCAAGCAAGGAGACACCGCGCCCTGGCGGATGGCGATGTCCTACCCCGAGGACGCCAAGGCGCTGCGCGGTCCGGTCGCCGACGAGCACCTCGAGTTCGGCGCCGCGCTGTCCGCCGGACGGCGGTCCGCCCGTGTCTGAAGACCACTACGCGGCGCTGCCGTCCGGCACGACCATCTGCTACCGCGACCACGGCGACCCAGCCGATCCCGTGATCCTGCTCATCGCCGGATTGGGCGAGGACCTCACTTTCTGGCCCGGCTCGTTCGTCGATTCGCTGCTCGCCCGGGGTTTCCGGGTCGTCACGATGGACAACCGCGACGTCGGCCGGTCGACGTTCGTGACCACCCCGTCGCCCCGGCTGTGGCGCCAGGTGCTCGCGCGTCCCCGCCGTGACGCCTACACGCTGGCGGACATGGCCGCCGACGCGGTCGGCGTCCTCGACCACCTCGACATCCGGCGGGCCCACCTCGCCGGCCGGTCGATGGGCGGGATGATCGCGCAGACGGTCGCCGCGGCCGAACCCGCGCGGGTGCTGTCCCTGACCTCGATCTTCTCGACCACGGGCGCGAAGAAGGTCGGACAGCCGGCCCGGTCGACGATCCGGCTCCTCGCCGCCCCACCAGCGCGGACGAGAACCGCGACCGTGCGCGCGCACCTGCGGATCACCAGCCACGTCTCCGGCACGGCGTACCCGATCGACGACGCCGCCGAGGCCGCCACCGCGGCGGGCGGCTGGGATCGCGCGACCGGTGACCTGGCCGCGGGCGCGGCCCGGCAGATCCAGGCGATCCAGGCATCCGGAGACCGCACCGCCCAGCTGCGCCGGATCACCGCGCCCACCCTGGTCATCAACGGCGACCGTGACCTGCTGGTCGCGCCCAGCGGCGGCGCCGCGACGGCGAAGGCCATCCGCGACGCCCGGCACGTCGTCATCCCCGGCATGGGCCACCACATCCCCGAGGCTCTCGTCGAGCCCATCACCCGGTACCTCGCGGAACATGCCACGACGCAAGGGAAAGCGAGCGCGTCATCATGAGGATCGACAACGTCGAGTGCAGTACCTTCAGCGGCTGGATCGACCCGCCCGCCGACGTCCTGCCCAGCCTCGACGGCGACCTCACGTGCGACGTCGCGGTCATCGGCGGGGGCATGGGCGGCATGGCGACGGCGCTGCGGCTCGCCGAGCGCGGCCGGGACGTGGTGCTGCTGGAGGCCGAGTTCTGCGGCTACGGATCCAGTTCGCGCAACGGCGGCCAGATCGCGAGCGTGCCGGGCGGGGACCTCCGTCTCCTGGGCCTCTTCTACCCCAAGAAGGTGCCCGGCATGGTGCGGCTGGCCGAGAACTCCGCGAGCTTCGTCGAAGACCTCATCAAGACCCACGGCATCGACTGCGACTACGAGCCCAACGGCTTGGCTTTCGCCGCGGTGGGACACGGGCAGATGCTCAGGACGCGGACGGTGGCGGCGATCCTCCGGCGCGCGGGCGGGCGCGGTCGCGTCGGTACGAGCGAGGAGCTCGGCATTCCCCGCGGCTTCGTCGGCGGCATGCGGGAGGCCATCGGCGGGATGCTGAACCCCGGCAAGCTGAGCCGGGGAATGCGCCGCGTCCTGGTGTCGTCGCCGGCCCGGGTGTACGAACGGACCAAGGTCACCGACGTGACGCGGCGCGACGGCCAGGTCGTCATCGCGACCCCCGGCGGCAGCGTGCGGGCGAATCAGGCGGTGCTCGCGACGAACGCCTACTCGGGGGAGTGGGACATCACCCCGAAACGGCTCTCGGTGCCGTTGTGGCTCGCCGAGATGGAGACCGAGCCGATCGCCCCGGAGCGGCTCGCCGCGTTGGGCTGGAGCAGCCGGTCGGGCGTGATCACCCAGCACCAGGTCATGGAGCACTATCGCCTTACCGCGCGCGGCACGATCGTGTTCGGCGTCCGGCGCGTCGAGCGCGGCCTGACCTACCCGCTGCCGGCGAAGGCCCCGGACCGCGAGCTGGTCGAAGAGCTCGCCGGCGCGTTCGCGACCCGGTTCCCGACGCTCGCCGACGTCGCCGTGGAGCGGGCGTGGGGCGGCTGGATCGCGATCACGTCGTCCTGGCTGTCGATCGCCGGCCGCATCGGCGACAACGTCCACTACTCGATCGCGTGCAACGGACACGGGCTGGCCCAGGCGCCGTACGTCGGATCACTCATCGCCGACTCCATTGTGGACGGAACACGGCACGAGGACCTCGACGGCATCTGGGCGGCGAAGCCGAAGTTCCCGCCCTTCGCGATGGTCGGGCCGCGCGGCCTCCGCTTGGTGTCGGCCCTCGACCGCTTCACCGACCTGATCAACGGCAGCCGGCGCCGCGCTCTTCGCGCTGCCGCTCGTGCGTACTGAAAAGGAGAAAACCATGTCGCCATCTCGTGAGCGCCACCCCGCGGCCGGCTCGGTCGACGTCGTGGTCGTCGGGGCCGGCTTCGCCGGGCTGAGTGCCGCGGAACGGCTCGTGAGCACGGGCCGGTCCGTCCGGGTCGTCGAAGGCCGCGACCGGGTCGGCGGCCGATCGCTCTCCGGCGAAGTGGCCGGGGTGAAGGTCGACTTCGGCGCGACGTGGGTCGCCAGGCGGCACACGGCGATCCGCGATCTCGCCGACCGCGTGGGGTGCACCACGACCGGCCAGTTCGCCCAGGGACGCAACGTCCTGTGGCTGGCCGGGCGGCGCCGCACCTACCGGAGCACCATTCCCAAGGTCTCGCCGGCGGCGCTGGTCGACTTGACCCGCATCCAGCTGGCGCTGAACAAGCTGGTCGCCACCATCGACGTCGACGCGGCGTGGAAGTCGCCCCGGGCCGGCGAGTTCGACGCGGTTTCGTTCGGCGAATGGCTCGACCGGAAGAACGCGCAGCCGGTCACCCGGGCCATGATGACCGTCGTCAGCAAGGTGCAGTGGGGTTGCAGCCCGGGAGATGTCTCGCTGCTGCACGCGCTGCGCTACATCCGCGCGGCGGGCGGGGTCGACCACATGCTCGACGTGGAGGGCGGCCAGCAGCAGGACCGGTACACCGAAACCACTCAGGAGATCGCCAAGCGCGTCGCGGACCGGCTCGGCGACCGCGTCGTCCTGGGGACACCGGTGCGCTGGATCAGCCAGGACGACAACGGCGTCATGGTCCGCACCGACTCGGAAGAGATCACGGCGCAGTACGCGATCGTCGCCACGGCACCGGCGCACCGCGCCGACATCGCCTTCCACCCGGCCCTGCCCGCGCCGGTCGAAGGGCTCGCGAAAACGTGGCGCATGGGCGTGCTGAGCAAGGCGTTCGTCGCGTACGAGAAGCCGTTCTGGCGGACCAACGGGCTTTCGGGTGAGGCGGTGACCGACACCGGGTCCGTGTTCATCACCTTCGACGTCTCGCCCGATGGTGGCCCCGGCGTCCTGATGGCGTTCTGCGACCCGCGCGTGTTCGACGGCTTCAGCCCCGAGACCCGGCGCAGCATGGTGCTGCGGCAGCTCGTCCAGCTGTACGGCACGCAGGCGAGCGCCCCTCTCGACTACGTGGACCACTGCTGGGGAGCGGAACCGTTCGCCCCGGGCGGCCCGAATCCGGCTGTCGCCCCGTACGCGACCACGACCTACGGCCCGGCGCTCACCGAGCCCCACGGGCGCGTCCACTGGGCCGGCACCGAAACCGCGGGGGAGTGGGCGGGCAGCATGAACGGTGCCGTCCTGAGCGGTCAGCGCGCCGCCGAGCGCGTCGCGGCCATGGTTTCTCGCGAGGTGTCGCTGCGATGAAAGATGTGGTCTTCCTGCTCGCCGACGTGTGGATGATCTTCGTCGGCTACTTCTTCGGCTGGCGGTTCATCCGCCGCTACGGCAACTACCTGCTCGGTCTCGAATGGATGGTCGTCGCGACCTCGGGCAGCAACTTCCTCGTCTGGTCGTTGCTCGGCGGCGACAAGAGCAGCGTGCTGTACGGCGTGGCGTACTTCTTCGACGCCTTCTCGCGGTCGGTCGGCATCACGCTCATCCTCGTCATGGGCTTGATGAAGGTCACCCGTGGCTACAAGCCGTCCGTGGCCGTCGATGTCGGCGTTTTCGCGCTCGCCGCCGTAGCCGGGCTGTTCCTCCGGCACTTCCACGGCGAAGACCCCTACACCGACAAGGCCGCGTTCGCCGTCGCCGCGTTCTACGTCGTGGTCAACCTCGTCTCGGCGGTCTTCCTGGCGTCGTTCGCCAAGCGGCTCTGGGACGTCGGCGCGAGGTGGCCGGCGGTCTGGACGGGCCTGGTGACGGTGACCGCCACGACGATCGCGGTCGTCTACGACTTCTTCCCCTTCCCGTTCGACGACGCGAACCGCACGTTCTTCTACACCGCCGCGCTGGCGACGTGGGGCACCCAGGGGTTCGTCTACTTCTTCGCCTACCGCGCGCTGGACAACCACAACGCGGCCCCGAGCGCGAAACCGACTCAGGAAGCGGGTGCGAATTCATGATGGACCGGGCAATCGACCTGGCCGAGAAGGCCTACCGGGCGAAAGCGACCACGGTGGCTCAGCGCGCCGAACTGCTGCACACCGTCGCCGCCCTGCACACCGCGCGCAGCGGTGAACTCGCCCGCCTCGCACACGAGGAGATGGGCAAGCCTCTGGACGAGGCCGTCGCCGAGGTCGAGTTCAGCGCGTCCATCTATGCGTTCTACGCCGCGAACGCGGAGTCGTTCCTCGCCGACGAGCCCGTCGAGCTGCTCGAGGGGGAGGGCACGGCGGTCATCCGCCGCCAGCCGATCGGCGTGCTGCTGGGCATCATGCCCTGGAACTACCCGTACTACCAGGTCGCCCGGTTCGCCGCGCCCAACCTCGCCCTGGGCAACACCATCGTGCTCAAGCACGCGCCGCAATGCCCGGAGTCGGCCGCGGCCCTGCAGCGGATCTTCGCCGACGCCGGGTTTCCCGAGGGCGGTTACGTCAACGTCCAGGCGACCAACGAACAGGTCGCCGACGCCATCGCCGACGCCAGGGTGCAAGGCGTGTCCTTCACCGGTTCCGAGCGAGGCGGAGCGCAGGTCGCGGAAACGGCAGGCCGCAACCTCAAGAAGGTCGTGCTGGAACTGGGCGGCTCGGACCCGTTCATCGTGCTGTCCACAGAGGACCTGGATGCCACGGTCCAGGCCGCGGTGGACGCCCGGTTCGAGAACACCGGGCAAGCCTGCAACGCGGGCAAGCGGTTCATCGTCGCGGACGACATCTACGACGAATTCCTCGACAGGTTCACGAAAAAGGTGCTCGCCAAGGCCGATGGACTGGCTCCGCTGTCGTCGGTGACGGCCGCCGAGCGCCTCGAAGACCAGGTCCGGCGGGTCGTCGACGAAGGCGCGACCCTGGTCTGCGAAGGACGGCGCGAAGGCGCGTTCTTCCCGCCGGGCGTTCTGACCGGGGTGTCGCCGGCTTCGCCGTCGGCCGCCGAGGAATTGTTCGGCCCCGTCGCGACCGTCTACCGCGCGGGATCCGAAGCCGAGGCCGTCGAGCTGGCCAACAGCACCCCGTACGGGCTGGGTTCCTACGTGTTCACCACCGATCCCGAGCAGGCGATGCGCGTCGCCGACCGGATCGAGGCGGGCATGGTCTTCGTCAACGGTGTCGGCCTGGAAGGGCCGGAACTGCCGTTCGGCGGGATCAAGCGGTCCGGCTTCGGCCGCGAACTGGGCCGGGCGGGGATCGACGAGTTCGCCAACAAGAAGCTCATCCGCGAGGGGACCCTGCGATGACCATCGAATTCGACGCCGCCGTCTTCCGGGCGCCGGACGCGCCGCTGACCGTCGAGCGGGTTTCGCTCCCCGACACACCGCCGCCCGGTGAGGTCCTGGTGCGGCTCAAAGCGAGCGGGGTGTGCCACAGCGACCTGCACGTGCTCGTCGGGGAATGGGAGGTGCCCGCGCCGATGATCCTCGGTCATGAAGGCGCGGGAATCGTCGAGAGCGTGGGCGAAGGCGTCACGACCCTGGCGGAGGGCGATCACGTCGTCCTGTCGTGGACGCCGTCGTGCCGCCGGTGCCGCTACTGCGTCAGCGGACGGCCCGTCCTCTGCGACATGGTCAGCCGGCACTCGGCGAACCACCTGTCGTTCGACGGCCGGACCCGCGTCACGGCGGCGGACGACCGGGACGTCCACAGCTTCGCGGGCCTCGGCACGTTCGGCCAGTACACGCTCGTGCCCGAATCCGGCGCCATCGCGATCCGGGACGACGCGCCGTTCGAGCAGGCGGCTCTGATCGGGTGCGCGGTCACGACCGGGGTCGGGGCGGCGGTGAACACCGCGAAGATCCGGCCGAGCGACACCGTGCTGGTGCTGGGCTGCGGCGGCGTCGGGCTGAACGCGATCCAGGGTGCTCGCCTGGTCGGCGCGCGCAGGATCATCGCCGCGGACCTCTCCGACCGGAAGCTCGAGCAGGCGCGCGTCTTCGGTGCGACGGACGTGATCAACAGCGCGCGGGAGGATTTCGAAGACCGGGTCTCCCAGCTCACCGGCGGACGCGGGGTGGAAGTCGCGATCGAGGCCATCGGGCTGCTGCGCACCATCGAGTCGGCCTACGCGGTGCTGGCGCGGGGCGGGAGGGCCGTCGTGGCCGGCCAGGTGGCGGACGGCGTGCGCGTCTCGATCGACCCCTTCGTCCTGTCCGACCAGGAGCTTTCGCTCGTCGGCTCCAACTACGGCTCGAGCAAGCCCGCCGTCGACTTCCCGCTGCTGGTCGAGCACTACCTGAACCACCGCATCGATCTCGACTCGCTGGTGACGCGCGTGATCGGCCTGGCGGACGTCGACGAGGCGTTCGACGAGATGAAACGCGGCGTCGGGATCCGGACGGTGATCAAGTACTGATGGCTCTGGAATCGTCACGGCTCGCTTTCGAACGTGCGGGCCGCAGCGTCGGCGGTGGCGTGGGGTCCGGCCTGCGCGCCGCGATGCGTCCCCACCCGCTCTTCGTGCGGGAGGCGCGGGGCGCGCACGTCTGGGACCTCGACGGCGACCGGTACGTCGACTACGTCATGGCCTGGGGGCCACTCGTACTCGGCCACGGCGACCCGCGCGTGCTGTCCGCCGTGACCGAGGTCGCGAAGAAGATGCAGGTGGTCGGCACCGGCCACGCCCTCGAATACCAGGCCGCGGAGGCGGTCCTCGACGCCGTGCCGCACGGCGAGCGGCTGCTGTGGAGCAACACGGGGACCGAAGCGGTGCAGGTCGCGCTGCGCCTCGCCCGGGCCGCGACCGGGCGGCGCCGCGTCCTCAAGTTCGCCAAGAGCTACCACGGCTGGCACGACAGCGTGCACGCCGGCATGTCCGAAGAGGACGGCGATCGGCCCGCGTCACCGGGCGGGCGGGGACAGTCGCCGAGCGTGCTGGACGACCTGGTGATCGCGCGCTTCAACGACGTGCCGATGGTCGAGCGCCTCCTGGGCGAGGCTGTCGAACGCGACCTCGCGGCGGTGCTCGTCGACCCGGTGATGAGCAACGCCGGTGTCCGGGCGCCCGAGCCGGAGTTCCTGTCCACGGTGCGCAACCTGTGTGACCGCCACGGTGTCGTCCTCGTCTTCGACGAGGTGATCGCCGGATTCCGGATCGCGCGCGGCGGCGCGGCCGAGAAGTACGGCGTGCGCCCCGATCTGTCCGTCTTCGGAAAGGCGATGGCCGGAGGCTTCACCCAGAGTGCCGTCGTCGGCCGGGCGGATCTGGTCGATCAGGTGACGGCGGGCGTCGTCCACGCCGGAACGTTCAACGCCAACCCGATCGCGCTCGCCGCCGTCGACGCCACCATGCGCGCCCTGGCCGGCCCGGCGGTCTACGAGGCGCTCGAGGAGACCTCGGCCGAGTTCGAAACCCTCGTCGGCGGTGTTCTCCGCTCGGTTCCGGGGTGCGGCAGCTTCAACCGGGTCGGTTCGCTCCTCCAGTACGTCTCCGCGGACGGGGCGACCGGACTCCGGGGCACCGGCGGGCTCTGGACGGTGATCCTGGAAGGGATGCTGCGGCGGGGCTTCCTGTTCATGCCCTCCGGCAAGGTCTTCCTCAGCACAGCGCACACCACCGCGGACATCGAGGCGACGGCCGGGGCACTCGGGCAAGTACTGCTCGACCGACACCGGGTGTTTCAGCTGCCGGTGGCGTCGGACAGCGTCGGGTAGACCGCCAGCACCTCGTCCAACGCGGTGAGGGAGAGACTGCGCAAGCCCGGGCCGGTCGCGACCACCCGCAGCAGGGTGTGCTCCCCGGCGGCGTGCTGGGCGACGAGCAGGACGTGCAGGCCGGCGGAGGCCAGGAAGTCCACCGCGGTCAGGTCGATGACCACCCTGGCCGGCCTTCGGGCCATGACCTCGGTGACGGCTTCGGACAATCGTGCCGCGGTGCGGATGTCCACGGTCCCCTCGACGGTCAGTACCTGCGCTCCCCCGACCGCGCGGACCGACACGACCAGGTCGTCACGCGGGCCGGCCAGGGGTTCGTCGGGATCAGGACCGAGAAGGGGCACACCGGCCATTCTGCGCGCACACCGGTGGACGCAGAAGGCCCGGAGCTTCAGCTGCGGTGGGAGACCGCGAGGGTCGCCCAGACGACTTTCCCGCCTGACCAGCGGCGGAGGCGCAGCTCGGGCGACGACGCGGTGTGCCGGAGCGCGTTGCCGAGGAGCTCGTCACCGCCGGCGATCACGATTGAGGTTCAGCGTCCGACGCTACTCGGCGGTGCCGAGGTCGGCGCGGCATCAGGACGGCCCAGACGACCTTGCCGCCGGCCCAGGACCGGCTGCACCCCCAGGCACGCGTGCTCTCGGCGACCAGCCGGAGTCCGAGACCGTGCTCCCTGGGGCGCTCGAGCAGTACGGCCTCGCGCGGGTCGTCGTCGGCCACCGAGATGATGAAGGTGTCCCGGCGCAGCTCCAGCCGCAGCCGGGGGTGCGACGTGGTGTGCCGGACCGTGTTTTCCACCAGCTCGGTCGCGACCAGGCGCGCGTCGTCGACGTGCTCCTGCACCTGCCACTGCTCGCAGACACGGCCGACGAACGCCCGTGCGACCGAAGATGCCTGTGGCGACGCGGCCAGCAGCTGCAGGGCCCGTCGGCGGGGCGGTCGGTCGCGTGCCCGCTCGGCCGCGGGGACGTCGGCGTGGATCGGCACGAACCGGTCCGCTGCCTGCTTCGCCAGCCGTGCCACGTGGTCCGGGTGGTCGGTCACCACCGCGAACGGGATCCCCGGCCAAGCGTCGATCCGCGCCGCTATCGCGGTGAACACCGTCATCAAGGTGGTGTCGCCGATGTCGAGGCCCCGGATGTCGGCGATGACGCTCACCGGCGCGTCCGTGGCCACCTTGAGCACGCCGTCACGTAGTTGGCCGAAGTCAGAGTGCCGGTCACGGTCGCCACGGTCGACTCCGCCCGGTAGTCCGGCACCAGGTGCAGGCCGTTTTCACTGATCATGAACTCGCCTCGATCTCGGGAGGCGGCACGGGGCAGCTGCCGACCGGGGTGCCGCGGAGGGAGGGTTCGGCGGCTTCCAGCCCGAGTGCGGCAAACAGGGACGCGCGGTCACCGGCGTCGCTCGCGAACGATGCCACCACCCGGGCTCCGCGATGGCGCTGCTCGCGGGAAAGTCCGGTGGTACCGGTCTCCTCGGGCGATGCCGTGGGGCGCCTCATCGACTTGAGAGCTGCCGGACGCCCGCCGGTTGCCCGTGCATCACGACGATCATCGGATCCTCCGCCGGTAGCCGACCTCTTTTGGTCGTACCGCCGGGGTCCGGAGCGGGACGCGTATCGACAGCCGGCACGGAGGCCGGCGCGGTCGATGCACAGAGTGTAGCCCAGAAGGCTCGGGGTGATCGGAGTAAAACCAGTTCGCTCGCTCGCCGCTGCTCGACCTCAGCCCACAGTTCTGTCGGTGCTGGAAGGCCGTCGGGAAATCTCGACCACCGGATCGAGTACCACCTATTTCCGGATTTGCCTTCGCGCCGTACTTCGGCTGGTTTTGCCCCGGCACGGGGCGACCACGCGCGGTAGGGTTCCGGGGAACGCACCCGCGGTGGCGGAGCTGATCCGGACCCTGTCTTTTCCGAGTCGGTGTGGTGTGAGAACACCGACTCGGAGGAGGACAAATGCGGCGGCGGGTGTCCCGTGGCTGAGATCGACGTCCTGCGGGCGAGCGTGCTGGCCGCGCTCGCCGGCGGTCAGTCCGGCAGCGGCGTCGACATGGTCGGCCAGGTGTGCCGCGCGTGCGTCCGGTTGCTCCCCGTGGACGGCGCCGCGGTGTCGGTGATGGCCGACGCCGGCCAACGGGAGGTCGTCTACACCAGCGACGCGGTGAGTGCGGCGTTGGCCGAACTGCAGTTCGCCCTCGGGGAAGGGCCGTGTTTCGAGGCCTACACCCACGGCGGCCCGGTTCTGGTCGCCGATCTCGCCGCCGGGCTGCCCGCCGCGTGGCCGGTGTTCGCCGCGCAGGCCGCCGACTTGGCGGTGGCGGCGTTGTTCACCTTCCCACTGCAGATCGGGGTCGTGCGAGTGGCAACCTTGGACACCTACCGGGCGACCCCGGGCTCGCTGGCCGGCGACGAGCTCGCGACCGCCCTGCAGGTCGCGGACCTCGCCGCGCTGGCCCTGTCCGGGCTGCTCGGCGGGGACCGGTGGCTCGACGGCGACGGGCGGTGGATGGAGGGGGCCGGGATGCGGCACCGGGAGGTGCACCAGGCCACCGGCATGCTGATCGCGCAGCTGGACCTGTCGGCCGCGGAGGCGCTCGCCCGGATGCGCGCGTATGCGTTCGGGCACAGCCGCGCGCTGCGCGACGTCGCCTCCGACATCGTCGCCGGGCGGCTCGAAGTGGACCGGGAGCCCTGGTGAGGACCACGATGAAGACACACGACGAACATTCAGGAGGTGGTGGGCATGGCCGACCGTGAACGACAGGTGACCCGGACGTTCGTCGCGCTGGCCGACACCCTCGTCGACGACTACGACGTCGCCGACCTGCTGCACACGCTGGTGCGGCGCTGCGTGGAGCTACTCGACGTCGCCGCCGCCGGCCTCACGCTGGTCGACGAGCGCGGGAGCCTGCAGGTGCTCGCCTCCTCCACCGAGCAGGCCCGGCTGCTGGAGCTCTTCCAGCTCAGCATCGACGAGGGCCCGTGCGTGGAATGCTTCGCGACCCGGGCGCCGGTCCTGGTCGCCGACGTCGCCGCGGAGGCCACGCGGTGGCCGCGGTTCGCGGCGGAGGCGTCCCGGCAGGGGTTCGCGTCGGTGCACGCGCTGCCGATGCGGCTGCGCAAGCAGGCCGTGGGCGCGCTGAACCTGTTCGGCACCCGGCCCGGTGAGCTCGCGACCGACGATGTCGACCTGGCGCAGGGGCTGGCCGACACGGCGACCATCGGCATCCTCCAGGAGCGGGCGATCCGGCGCGGGGAGACGATGTCCGAGCAACTGCAGACCGCCTTGAACAGCCGGGTAACCATCGAGCAGGCGAAGGGCGTCCTCGCCGTGACCGGCCGGCTCAGCATGGACGACGCCTTCACCGCGTTGCGTGGCTACGCCCGCAGTCACAACCTCCTGCTCGGCGATGTCGCCCGGGGGCTCGCGGAGCGGAAGCTCGACCCCGCACTCGTGCTGACCCGCCACGTCCGAAAGACCTGACCGGGATCCATCCGGTCAGCGCTGCCGGTCCGAGAGACCGGCGCGTACGGTGGGTTACCCGCCCTGGACCCCGGCGAGTGCCGTCAATCGCCGACCGAACCGGGGTGTGCCGTGGAATCACCGTTGGACGATCTGGCCGACGACTACCCGGTGGGCTGGGTTCTCACCTACCGGCGCCGCCGGACGCCCGGTCCGCCGTTCGGCGGTTTCGCGGCCGGGGTGGTCCTCGGACCGCCGGTGCGGGACGCGTGCACCGGCCTCGAATCCATCCCGCTCGCCTCCCTCGGCGACGGCCCGACGGTCTGGGTGGCCGACCGGGACGTGATCGGCATCCAGCCCCGCCGGGTCCCGGACAGCGGGGCGGCCGCACCCCGCTGAGGTATGTCCACTCAGGACACCTCGGGTTCCGGATCGGTGGTGCGGGATCGCCGGGTTCCGGATCGTGCCGTCCGGGAATTCCCCGGCGCGGACCGTCTCGTTTTCGTCCCATGTGGACGGTCCGGAAAGGACCGTCCACGGGTGGGGCAGCAGGGCCTCGCTGATCTGGTGAACTCCGCCCAGCCGCCCGGTAGCGGGGACGCAAGGACCGCGTGTCACCGCCACGTCGTCAGGTAACGGCGCTGCGGCAAGTGAAGCGACTCACGATCGCAGTGATGTCACGCCGCGACATCATGGTGTAGGGTTTCGGATGACCAGTCGATCCGGGATGCGGAGACCGTCGCCACGAGGCTCCCGGAACGCCGAAGCCTCCCAGAATTTGGAGCGATGACCATGATCCTCGAAATCGCCGAGATGAGCGTGAAGTCGGGCAGCGAGAAGGAATTCGCGGAAGCGCATGCCGCGGCCAGCGAGGCGTACGGAGCAGCCGAGGGAATGCTCTCGGCACGCCTCACCCAGGGGGTCGAGACCCCGACGAAGTTCGTGCTTCTCGTGGAATGGACCGATATCGAGGCCCACGAGCGTTACCGCGACACCGAGCAGTACGGTCATTGGCGCGCGGCGATCAGCCCGTACGTGGCTGGGCCCGCTGCCGTCCAGCACACCCGCGTCGTCGCCTGACCCGAGCGGACCGGCTGGTCCGCGGGAACGATCATTCGTGATGGGCCGGTTCCCGTGGATCGCCCACCGGCGTCGTCCGGCGCCGGTGGGGTCGAGGCCAGGGCCGGATCGATCAGGGGTGCTGTGTGGCCGGCCAGGGCACGATGGCGGAAAGCAGCGACATGACGGTTTCGGTGATGGTCGTCAGGTCGGTGTTGTCGTTGCTTTCCAGCCACTTCCGGTAGGCCGTGCGAAAGATCTGGCTTCCCGTCCCGGCCGCGAGTTCGGCGATGTCCGGGTCGATTCCGCGCTCGCAGAGCACCCGGCGGAACCCGTCGGCCATCTGGTGCTGCTTGATCAGGTCGCGTTCCAGCAGCCGGGGGTTCGCTGCGATCATCTGGGCCCGCCGGTGCTGGATGTCTCGTGATCCGAGTTTTTCCCAGTCGTAACCGGCCAGGGTCCGGGTCACTGCCTCGAGCGGATTCGTGAGGTCGGGCGTCTGCCGGAGCTCCTGGACGAGCGCCTCGTCGAGGACGTGCGCGTCAGCGAACAGAATTTCTTCCTTGTCCGGGAAGTACCGGAAGAAGGTCCGGGCGGTGACGCGGGCGCGTTTCGCGATCTGGACCGCGGTGGTTTCCTCGAAACCCTGCTCTTCGAACAGCTCCATGGCAGCCTGTTTCATCCGCTCTCCGCTGCCTTCTTCCCACCGGGGCATGGCGCCAGGATACCTGTCTGTCTCGTCGGGGCAGTGCGTGAGCCGCTGACTCAGCGGAGGTGCTGGGACAGGAACAGTGCCGCGCGGTCGATGGCCTGACCGGCTTCGTCGAGGATGCCGGCGAAGGACTGGAAGACGTGGGGGACCTCGGCGGTGACGTCGAGGACGGCGTCCACGCCGGCGTCGATCGCTCGGGCCGCCAGGCGTGCCGAGTCGTCGAGGAGGACTTCGTTCGTGCCCGCTTGCAGCAGCATCGCCGGGAAGCCGGTGAGGTCCGCGGACAGGGCGGGGCTCAGGTGCGGGTGCCGCGGATCCTGGCCGGCGCAATACATGCCGGCCAGTGGTCCGAGCATCTCCCGGGTGAAGATCGGGTCGGTTCCCGCCTTGGTGTCCATGCTCTCGCCGCTGAGGGTCAGGTCGAAGCAGCCGGAGAAGGCGACGACCGCCGCGGGGGCGGGCAGGCCGGATTCCCGTGCCCGCAGCGCGGTCGTGACGGCCAGTGAGCCGCCGGCCGAGTCGCCGACCAGCGCGATGCGTGCGGGGTCCTCGCCGTTCTTCAGCAGGGCGTGGTAGGCGTTCGCGCCGTCGTCGACCGCCGCCGGGTACGGGTTCTCCGGAGCCAGCCGATAGTCCACGGACAGGGCCCGCGTCCCCGTACGGCTCACTAGGGCGCTGGTCAGCGGCAGCGCCGTCTCCGGCGAGCCGAGGCTCCAGGCGCCGCCGTGGAAGTACAGGATCGTTCCCGGGCGGGCGCGTTCGGTGGGCTCGACGAGGAGGGCGCGGCGGTCGCCGAGCGTCGTCTCGGAGGTGCGGATCCCGTCCGAAACGGCCATCTGGGCTTGCGTCGCGGCGTAGCCGGCGCGCAGCTCTTCCAGGTTCCGCGGCGCGGGCCGCGGCTGTCGCAGGATCGCGTCGACCTGCGCACGTTGTGCCTTGCTCATGTGCTGACCTGCCTTTTCACGTCGAGGTGGCGGATGTCACGCCGCGACATCAAACTAGCACGATGTCACGTCGCGACATCAAGTGCTACGGTGATGTCACGCCGAGACAACGCGAGGAGAGGGACCGCCATGAACGGCATCACGGGCAGTGGCCGGAGGGTTTCCACGGAATTCGATCCCGCGCGGCTGCGGCGGAAGTACCGCCAGGAGCGGGAGAAGCGGCTGCGGCCCGACGGCACCAAGCAGTACCTGGACGTCAGCGGGGACCACGAGAAGTTCGCGGCCGATCCGTACCTGGAGTCGAGTCCCGGAGGTCAGCCTCGCGAAGCTCGGTTCGCCGAGGTGGAAGCCCTTGTTCTCGGCGGTGGCTGGGCCGGCCTGACGATGGCGGCGCGGCTGGACGAGGCCGGGGTGCGTGATTTGCTGATCGTGGATCAGGCCGGGGACTTCGGTGGCGTCTGGTACTGGAACCGGTATCCGGGTGTGCGCTGCGACATGGAGTCCTACGTCTACATGCCGTTGCTCGAAGAGATCGGGACGGTGCCGAGCGAAAAGTACGCCGGTGGCCCGGAGATGCTCGAGCACGCGCGGGCGATCGGACGTCACTACGACCTCTACTCGCGGGCCCTGCTCGGGACGACGGTCACCCAGGTCGTCTGGAACGAGCAGCTGTCCCGGTGGGTGGTGTCCACCGATCGGGGGGATGTGCTGCACGCGCGGTTCGTGATGGTCGGGACAGGCCCGCTGAACCGGCCCAAGCTGCCGGGCATCAAGGGGATCGAGATTTTCCGGGGAAAGGCCTTCCACTCCAGCCGGTGGGACTACCGGATCACCGGCGGCGACTGGAACGGCGGCCTGGACAAGCTGGCGGACCAGCGGGTCGCGTTGATCGGCACCGGCGCGAGCAGCATCCAGATCCTGCCGCGCCTGGCCCCGAGCGCGAAGCAGGTGTACGTCTTCCAGCGCACCCCGGCGATCGTCAACGCCCGCGACAACCGGCCGACCGATCCGGACTGGTACCGCGATCTGGAGCCCGGTTGGCAGCGCAAGCGCATGGACAACTTCGTCGAGCTCATGTCGGGCCGGCCCGTGGCGGACCTGGTCGACGACGAGGTCACCCGGATGGCCCGGCGGGTCGCGGTGGCGGCGGCCTCCGGCGGCCCGGGCGGAGCGCCGGACTTCGCCGCGATGCAGGCCGTCGACTTCGAAAAGATGGAGGAGATCCGGGCGCGGGTGACCGAGATCGTCCGTGATCCGGCTACGGCGAAATCGCTGCAGCCCTGGTACGACTATTTCTGCAAGCGCCCGCTGTTCAGCGACGACTACTACCCGGCCTTCAACAACGACAACGTCACCCTGGTCGACACCGACGGCCGCGGGGTGGACCACATCACCGAACACGGAGTCGTGGTCGACGGCGTCGAGTACGAGGTCGATCTGATCATCTATTCCACGGGGTTCGACTCCGGCGCCTACACCTACGAAGCGGGCGGGTACCAGCTGATCGGGCGGGACGGGGTGTCGCTGGCCGAGCACTGGCGGCACGGGATGCGCAGCCTGCACGGCATGATGACCAGCCGCTTCCCGAACTTCTTCCTCATCGGCGGCATCGAGCAGGCCGCCATCTCGATCAACTTCCCGCACGTCACCTCCCGCCAGGCCGAGCACGTCGCGGCGCTGACGGCACGTTTCCTGCGGGCCGGTGTCGCCGTCGCCGAGGTGACCGCCGACGCCGAGCAGCGCTGGGCCGACGAGCTGGCCCGGGTGCACGTCGACCGCACGCGGTACGACGCGGAATGCACCCCGAGCTATTACAACAACGAGGGCAGGCTCGACGACCCGAAACCGACCGTGCTGGGCGGCCAGTACGGCCCTGGGCCCCTCGGTTACCTCGCGGTGGTGCGGGACTGGGCCGCCACGGGCGTGGATCGCGACGTCACCATCACCAAGGCCGCGCTGTGAAGCGCCTCCAATATCACCGGTACGGCGGCCCGGAAGTCCTGCGCCTGGAGGACTTCGAGCCGGCCCGGCCGGGTCGCGGCGAAATTCTGGTGCGGGTGAAGGCCGCGGCCGCCAACGCGATGGACTGGAAGATGCGCAACGGCGAGATGCGCCTCATGACCGGCCGCAGCTTCCCGCGAGGGATCGGCAACGACTTCTCCGGTGTCGTGGCGGCGGTCGGTGCGGGGGTGACCCGGGTGCGGGTCGGCGACGCGGTGCTCGGCGGGACGAGCCTCAAGGGGGCGGGAGCGTTCGCCGAGATGGTCATCGCCGACGAGAAGGCGGTGGTCCGCAAGCCGGCCGAGCTCTCCTTCGAACAGGCCGCGGCCCTCCCGGTCGTCGGGATCACCGCGTTCCAGGCGGTCCTCGGCCGGGGCAAGCTGCGAGCCGGGCAGGCGGTCTTCGTCAACGGCTGCCTCGGCGGCGTGGGCCGGGCGGCGGCCCAGATCGCGTTGCTGTCCGGCGCGTCCGTGGGAGGCAGCTGCCGGGCCACCGCGGTGGACGAGGCGCACGAACTCGGCATCACCCCGGTCGTCGAGTTCGGCTTCGACCCGGCGCGGCTCGAAGGACGATTCGACCTGGTCCTCGACACCCCCGGCACGCTCTCGGCCACAGCCGCGCGGACGCTGCTGAAGCCCGGTGGCCGCATCCTCGACATCGTCCCCACGCCGTCGAAGCTCGTGAGGAGTGCCCTGCCGGGACCGTATCGCCTGATGCTGGGCCGGCCCAGCCCCGAGGACCTCGACGAGGTGGCACAGCTGGCCGCGCGGGGACAGCTGCGGATTCCGATCGCCCGGACCGTGTCGCTCGCCGCCGCGATCCCGGCGCTCAGCGAACTCGAACGCCACGGCACTCCCAAGGGCGGCAAGCTGATCATCACCGCCGCCGACGTCGACGAGCCGCGCCCGCGGGCCGACGGAGGTCCGCGGTGAACCTCGCCGGCACCCTCGTGCGCAGCGCGGACGCATTCCCCGGCCGCCCCGCGGTCCGGCTGCACGACACCGTCCTCACCTACGCCGACCTCGACCGCCGCAGCGCCGCCGTCGCCGCCATGCTCGACGCCCGCGGGGTGCGGCCGGGCGACCGGATCGCCGTGATGCTGCCCAATGTGCCCGAGTTCGCCGTCGTGTACTACGCGATCCTGCGCGCCGGCGCCGTCGTCGTACCGATGAATCCGCTGTTGAAGGAACGAGAGGTCACCTACTACCTCGGCGACTCGCAGGCGCGGATGATCTTCGCGGGGGAGGGGTGCGCCGGCGCGGCCCTGGCCGGCATCGACCGCACGGTCGTCGAGGACGGCTTCGGCACCGCCCTGCCGGTGCCTGCGGAGCGCGGCGTCCGCGACCGGAAGCCGTCCGACACCGCGGTCATCCTCTACACCTCCGGCACCACCGGCCGGCCCAAGGGCGCGGAGCTGACCCACGCCAACCTGGCCACCAACGCCGAGGCCGCGGCCGGCGACCTGTTCCGGCTCGGGCCGGACGACGTCGTCTTCGGGGGGCTCCCGCTGTTCCATTCGTTCGGCCAGACCTGCGGCCTCAACGCCGCGGTGGGCGCCGGCGCCTGCTTGACCCTCGTCCCGCGGTTCACCCCCGATTCGGTGCTCGACGTGCTCGCCCGGCACCGGGTGACGGTCTTCGAAGGCGTGCCGGCCATGTACGTGGCCCTGCTCGCCGCGGCCGACGCCGGGGCCGGCACGCCCCGCTTCGACGCGCTGCGGCTCTGCGTCTCCGGCGGGGCCGCGCTGCCGGTGGAGGTGCTGCACGCGTTCGAGAAGAAGTTCGAGTGCACGATCCTGGAGGGTTACGGCCTGTCCGAAACCTCCCCGGTCGCCGCGTTCAACCACCCCGATCGCCCACGCAAGCCCGGCTCCATCGGCACCCCGATCCGCGGCGTGCGGATCCGCGTGGTCGACGACACCGGCGCCGACGTGCCGGACGGCGAAGTCGGCGAGATCGCCATCCGCGGCCACAACGTGATGAAGCGTTACTGGCGCCATCCGGACGCGACCGCCGAGGCGATCCCGGACGGCTGGTTCCGCACCGGCGACCTGGCCCGGAGGGACGACGAGGGATACCTGTTCATCGTCGATCGCAAGAAGGAGCTCATCATCCGCGGCGGGTACAACGTCTATCCGCGCGAGATCGAGGAGGTCCTCTACGAGCACCCCGCCGTGCTCGAAGCCGCGGTGGTCGGCGTCGCCGACCCCGCGCTCGGCGAGGAGGTCGGCGCGGCCGTCGTGCTCCGGCCGGGGGCCACCGCCACGGCCGAGACCCTGCAGGCGTACGTCAAGAGCCAGGTCGCGCCGTACAAGTACCCCCGCCGCATCTGGCTCCTCGCCGCGCTGCCGAAGGGCCCGACCGGCAAGATCCTCAAGCGCGAGATCAGCCCACCGCCGCTCGGCCAAGTCGAGTAGCGGGGAGGATCCCTCTGCCCGGGGCTCCGCAAGCGCACACGGCGGGGCGCGGGTCGTCCGTTGCCCCGTCGCGGAAGATCAGCCGGCCGAGGACCCGGCATCGCGGAACTGCGCGACCAGCAGCTCGACGCGGTCGGCGTCATACCCCGGGCGCAGCCGGCCGTTGCGCCCGAGCATGACCAGTCCGTGCAGTCCCGCCCAGAGGGCCTCCGTGAGGGTGTCGACGTCACGCTCGGCGGCAACGGCGGCGACGGCATCGCGCAGTTCGCCGAAGGCTTCGGCCAGCGGCGCGGGGGTGCTCTCCCCGCTGAAGCGCAGCCGGGTGGCCCGGGTGAACATCGCGTCGTAGAGGGCGGGGTTCTTCATAGCGAAGCCGTGGAACGCGGTGGCGACCCGGCCGACGTCGTCGCCGGGCGTGGCGCCGCCGTGGCGGGCCGCGTGCAGCTCCTCGGCGAGTTCGCCGAAGCCCTCCAGCGCGACGGCTTCGACGATGTCTCCCATCGATTCGAAGTGCTTGTACAGCACCGGTTGGCTGCACTCGATCTCGGTCGACAACCTGCGGGTGGTGACCGCATCCCAGCCCTCACCCTCCGCCAGGGTGCGCGCCGCCGCCGTGATGAGGCGGCGACGGGCGGGGAGTTCGCGCCCGCGGCGATCTGGGGTGGCCATGCCTGACTGTAGCACTGCTAGCTTTCCTAGCAGTGCTATTGACGCGGTCGACCCGAGGGGTTAGCGTTGCTAGAACTAGCACTGCTAACCACGACGAGGAGATCGACATGACGTCACCCGGACACCAGCTCGCCGAGCTGTTCACCGAGATGACCAACACCCACGACCCGGACCTGGTGGACCGGTTCATCGCCGAGGACTACGTCAACCACAACGACTTCGTCGCCGGCGGCCGCGAGGCCAACCGCCAGTTCTGGACGGTGTTCTTCACCGGACTGCCCGACGTGGCCGTCACGATGGAGGATCTGATCGTCTCCGGTGATCGCGTCGTGGGCCGCTTCACCTACCGCGGCACCCACACCGGGGACCTGCTGGGCATCCCGGCCGGCGGCGCATCCGTCGAAATGCGCAGTATCGACATCTGGCGCGTGGAGGACGGCATGTTCGTCGAACACTGGGACCAGCTGAACCTGATGCAAATGTTCCAGCAGATCGGCGCCCTGCCGCCGCTCGGTGCCGCCGGAGTCCAGGCATGACACTGCTCTCGCACCTCGCCGCGCTCTTGGCCATTTTGAGCACCGGGATCGTCTACGGCACCGACGCTTTCTGCGCGCTCGTCCAACGATCCGCCCTCGCGCACGTCGACGACACCACCCTCACCGCGATCATGGGCAACGTGCACCGGTTCGGCGACCGGCGGGTGCCCGTTCCCGGAATCCTCGGCGTCGTCGCGGCCGCCGTCGCATCCGTGCTCGCCGCGGTGGCCGGCCACCCGGCCGCCGCAGTGACCGCGGGAGTGGCTTTCCTGCTGCTGGTGGTCTGGGTGCTGCTGTACCTGCGCATCAGCGCACCCATCAACCGGCGGCTCACCGCGGCCGCCGACGCCCACGAAACTCCCGCCGACGTCCGCACCTGGCAACGAAACTGGGACCGCATCATCGTCCCCAGGGCCGTCCTGCAGGGCCTGGCCGTCCTCGCCCTGGGCGTAAGCCTCATCAGCTGACCCTGGACTGAAAGGAATCCGACGATCGTGTACCAGCTCAGGTTTTACACTCTCCGCACGGCCGAAGCGCTCCAGGACTACGCGACCGTGCATTGGCCGCGACACATCCCGAGCCTGCGCGCTTTCGGCGTCACCACGCACGGGATCTGGACCGACCACGACGCCGATGCGCACCGCCTGGTCGCCCTGATCGCGTACCCCGACGGCGCCGATCCCGGCGAAGTCACCGCCGCGTACATGGCCAGCCCCGAGTTCGCGGCCGACATGCGGGGCTTCGACATCGGCAACATCGTCGACGTCGAGGAAGTGCTGCTCGACCCCGCCGCCCTGTCGCCGCTGTCCTGACCACCCCGAACCGAAGAAGGTGCACGATGAGTAGCTCCCCTCGGGTTGCCTGCCCGCCGTTCCACGTCCAGACCGCCGCCCAGGGGCTGAAGAACGGGTATCCGTACTTCGACCACCACGATGCCGTTTCCCTGCTCTGGGCGGACAAATGGCGCCCCAACGCCGCCGCCGGGATCTATCCCTTCTTCGACGGGAACGTCGAGGACTTCGACCCGATCTTCGCCGAGCTGGTCCGCGTCTCGGGCGACGACACCGCCATCCTGTCGCGACCGGACGAGTACGGGGCACCGTTCGTTCCCGTGGCCGAAGATCTGGTCGCCCAGGCCGAGAAGCACCTGTCCGCCGGACGTCAGGAACAGGCCCGCGAGCTCTTCCTGCGTGCCGCCGCCGTCTGCCGGATCTCCCGCTTCCCGATCATTCGCTCGGCGCACGGTGACAAGGCGTGGTCACTGGGCAAGGCCGCGTACGAAAAAGGCGGGCGGCTTCTCGATCCGCCCATCATCCCGGTGAGCATTCCCTTCGCCCACGCGGACCCCGCCGCGGGGGACGCGACGACGGACATCAGCGCCTACTTGCGCGTGCCGCAGGGGCCTCCGCCTCGTGGCGGTTGGCCGGTCCTGCTGTTCATCTGCGGACTGGACGCCTACAAGACAGACAACACGCCACGCACCCAGGCCCACGTCGAGCGAGGCTTCGTGACGGTGTCGTTCGAGATTCCGGGAACCGGCGACTGCCCCGCCGCCGCTCACGACCCGCAGTCGACCGACCGCCTCATGAGCAGCGTCCTCGACTGGGTCGACGCCAACGCCGGCACCTACGCCGTGGACACCGGCAAGATCTGCGCGCGAGGCATCAGCACGGGCGGCTACAACGCTTTCCGGCTCGCTCACACCCATGCGGAGCGAATGCTCGCAGTGGTCAGTCAGGGCGGGGGAGCGCACTACCTGTACCACCCGGACTGGATCGATCACCAAGACCAGATGGAATACCCGTTCGCGCTGGTCGAGGCGCTGGCCTGGAAACACGGGTTCCGTGGCGAGAACGCGGTCGCGGACTACCGGGCGCGAGGATCGAAGTTCAGCCTGCTGGACAGCGGGATCCTGGACCGGCCGTCCAGCCTCCTGCTCTGCCTCAACGGCATGGAGGACTCGATCTTCCCCATCGAGGACAGCGTCCTGGTGGCACTGTCCGGGGGTCGCAAGGAGATCCACGCGCGCAGCGGGCTGCGCCACATGGGCAATCCCGGCGGCGAGGAGATCGTCTACGACTGGCTCGACCGGCAGGTGGCGAACCACGCGTAGCGCCGGGCGTCAGCCGGCCCGCTCGGTCAGGATCGAGCCCATCACGAGGTCGAAGAGCCGCTTGGCGCGTGCTTCGTGCCCGGGTTGGTCGCCGAGCCAGGCGAACGCCGAAACCAGGGCGAAGAGATCTTCGCCATCGATATCGGGCCGCGCCACGTCCGCGGCCTGGGCGGCGCCGAGGATCCGGGCACCAGCCGCACGCAGGGCGACGCAGGAAGCGTGAAGCGCGGATTCGGGCTCCTCGATCGCCTTCACCATCGACGTCACCACCCCGTGGTTGTCCGTGGTGAAACCGACGAACTCACGCACCCACGTCATCAGCGCCTCTCGAGGCGAGCCGGTGGCCTCGACCTCGGCCGCCCGGGCCGTCAACTCGTCGAAGCTCGTCCGGAGCAGGGCCTCCAGCAACGCCTCCCGGGTCGGGAAGTGCCGCAGCAGCGTCGCCAGCCCGACCCCGGCCCGGCGCGCGATGTCCCGCATCGACGCCTCGACACCCTGCTCGGCGAAGACGGCGCCGGCGACGACGAGCAGGCGGTCGCGGTTGGCTTGGGCATCCGCCCGCATGGGCCCTCCCTTGACTAAGTGGACCACTGAACCATATATTCGGATCAGTGGTCCGGAAAAACGGATCCCTGGTTCACTTAGCTTACCGCGTGAGAGACGAAGGAGAGTGTCGTGCCGGCACAGACCATGAAAGCGATCCGGCTGCACGAGTTCGGCGGGCCCGAGGTCCTGCGGTACGAGGACGTGCCGGTCCCCGAAGCGGGGCCGGGCGAGGTGCTCATCCGCGTGCAGGCGGTCGGATTGAACCCTCCCGACTGGTACGCGAGGGAAGGCATGCCCGACGTGCCCGCCGAGCTGAAGCCGCCGATGGAACTCCCCTTGATCCCGGGCACCGACGTCTCGGGGGTCGTGGAAGCCGTCGGTGCCGGTGTCGACGGCTTCGCGGCCGGTGACGAGGTGTTCGGGCTGCTGCGCTTCCCCGCGGTGCTCCAAAGCGACGCCTACGCCGAGTACGTCACCGCCCCGGCGTCCGACCTCGCCCGCAAACCGGCCGCCGTCGACCACGTGCACGCCGCCGCCCTGGCCATGTCGGGGCTGACGGCGTGGCAGTTCCTGATCGAGCTCGGGCACGACCACCCCTCGCCGTTCCAGCAGGCCCAGCACCGCCCGATGGCGCTCGACAGCGGGAAGACGGTGCTCGTCAACGGCGCGGCCGGCGGCGTGGGACACCTCGCCCTTCAGCTGGCCAAGTGGCGGGGCGCCCGCGTCATCGCCGTGGCCTCGGGTGCCCACGAGGACTTCCTGCGCGAACTCGGCGCCGACGAAGTCATCGACTACACCCAGGACCGACCCGAAGACGTCGCCCGCGACCTCGACCTCGTCCTGGACAACGTCGGAGGTCCGCACAGCCGGCGCTTCCTGCGCACCCTCAAGCGCGGTGGGGCTCTCTACCCGGTGTACTTCGGCGAGTTCGACGACGAGGAGAACGCGAAGCTCGGGGTCACGGTCACCGCTACCCAGGTCCGCGCGAACGGCGCGCAGCTCGCCGAACTCGGGCGGCTGCACGAAGAAGGCACGATCCGCGTGGCGATCGACAGCACCTTCTCCCTCAAGGACGCCCACGCAGCGCACAAGCGAGCTGCCGAGGGACACCTGCGGGGCAAGATCGTGCTGACGGTCGCATGAGTGCGAAGGCCGTCCCTGGCTGGGGAAACAGCTACCTCACCGCGATCCGTCCGGGGTCGGTGGCTCTCGACCCGGTGGAGCAGTTCGCCGTCCACCAGGCACTGGCTCGCTACGCCTTCGCCCTCGACCAGCAGGACTTGGCCGCCCTGGAAGCCGTCCTGACCGAAGACGCCACGTGGACGTTCGAGATCGCCGGCGAGAACGACCTCGGACCCGTCGTCGGACGACCGGCGATCCTCGAGTTCGCACGGGACGCGATGGGCGCCGAGACCGACCAGCGACGGCACAACCTGGTCAACGTGGTCGTCCACAGCGCGGACGCCGGGACCGCGCTGGTGCACGCCTACCTCCTGCTCACCTCGAACGCGGGCGGAAGTGCGGGCGTGATCGCCACCGGCTTCTACACCTTCCGGCTCGATCACGACGGCGGCGAGTGGCGGATCGCCGAGCTGTTCCTCGGCACGGACAACGCCTGGTAGCCGTCGGGGAGCGGATCAAGACCGGGCGTCCAGGGCGTCGTAGATCGCCGTTGTGTAGGCCGCGGCCCGCGGTGAGCCGAGGACGTCGGCGCCCATGTTGGTCATGACGTAGCTGATCGTGACGTGCCGATCGAGATCCAGGATGATCATCGAACCACCCCAGCCACCCCAGAAGGCGATGCGCCCTTCCGGGATCCACGGGACCGTCCGCCGGTCGGGCAGCGCGAACCCGAGGCCCCACTTCAAGTGCAGGCCGTTGACGAGATCCGTACCGTCGGACTGCTGGTCGAAGATGAGCTCGGTGGTGCCGGGCTTGAGCAGGCGGCCGTGGGCGGCAGCGCCGGAACGCGCGAGGGGAGCCAGGATTTCGGCCACCGACGCCGCGTTGCCGTGCCCGTTGGCCGCGCCCAGTTCCGCCGCGCGCCACGCCGGGCTGTTGGCCGCGGCCGCGCTCACCGCGGGGCCGGTGAAAGTCTTGTACGCGACGGTATCCCGGGCCAAGGCCGAGGGATCGAGATCGATCGCGGGCGGGAGGACGTCGGCAACCCGGTCGGCATCGGCCGCGCGCAACCCGATCCGGAAGTCCGCGCCCAGGGGCGCGGAGAGGTGCTGGTGCACGAATTCCCGCAAGGACTGACCGGTCAGGCGATGCACCAGCTCCCCGATCAGGTGGCCGTAGTTCAGCAGGTGGTAGCCGGACGCCGAACCGGGGCGCCACCAGGGCGCTTGAGCGGCCATGCGCGCCGCGGCCGTACGCGGGTCGTACAGGTCCTCGAGCCGTGCGGGATGGTCGAGGCCGGACACGCCGGAGGTGTGGGACAGCAGGTGCCGTACCTCGACCTGTGCCTTGCCGCGCGCGGCGAATTCGGGCCAGTAGCGGGCGACCGGCGCGGAGACGTCCAGTTCGCCCGCGTCGACGAGCAGGAAGGCGGCCAGGCTGCTCACGGTCTTCGTGATCGACCACACGTTGGTGATCGTGTCGCGCTGCCACGGCCGGGTGCGCGCCGCATCGCGATGACCGCCCCACAGGTCCACCACCCGATCACCGTCCACGTCGACGACCAGGGACAGGCCGCACTCGGTTCCGCGACGAAGGTGCTCCGCCACGACATCGCGGACGGGTTCGAAGGCCGGGCTGACGGTTCCGTTCGGTTCACTCATGCGGCCAGCCTCGAACCTTGACACCAGCGTCAAGGTCAAGAGGTAGCGTTGTGACGTGCGTATCGGTGAAGTGGCCGCGCGAGCAGACGCCTCGACGCGCCAAGTGCGGTTCTACGAAGCGAAGGGGTTGATCACCTCGACGCGCGGACCGAACAACTACCGCGACTACGACGAGACGGCCCTGGGCCGCGTCCGGCAAATCCGTGAGCTGCTGAACGCGGGCCTTTCCACGGAGGTGATCCGCGCGGTCCTGCCGTGCCTCGCCTCACCACGCGATCCGATCGTCTTCGAAGGCGTCACGGCGGAGACGGTGGCGGCGCTCGAACGCGAGCGGGACAGGATGAGCACGCGCATCGACGTCCTGGCCCGCAACCGGGACGCGATCGCCGCCTACCTGAGCGAGCTTCGGAAGCACGCCGGCTGAATCGGCGGTGGCCGGCGGTTGTCGGGGTGGGGGAAGGTCAGGCGGTCGGGAAAGTGGTCTTCGTCAGCTCCTCGGAGACCCGCCAGAGGCGTTCGGCGTCGTCGCCGCTGCGCAGTGGCGGGTAGAGCCGCTGCTCGGCCGGAGGACCGCCGAGGCTGCCGGGTCCGCTGGGGCCGTAGAGGGTGCCCGGCTTGGCATCGGGGCCGGTCGCCGCCAGGAGGGCGGGCAGCTTGGCGGTCTCGACGGTGCCGATCAGGATGCCGCGGGCCGAGAGCGTGCGGATCAGCCGGACCTGGGGCGTGTCCTGGCTCCGGCCGATTTCGGGACGGGCGGCCAGCAGGCTGGTGGGAGCCACTCCGGGGTGGGAGAGGTTGCTGCTGATGCCCCACCCCATGGCCTTGCTGCGCCGGTCCAGCTCCAGACCGAACAGCCCGAACGCGATCTTCGACTGGCTGTAGGCACGCATCCCGCGGTAGTCGCGTTCCCAGTTCAGGTCGTCCCAGTTGATGGTGCCGCGGCGGGCGGCGATGCTGATCTGCGAGGTCACCCGGGCGTGGCCGGCGCGCAGCAGCGGCAGGACGTGGCCGACCAGCGCGAAGTGGCCCAGGTGGTTGGTGCCGAACTGCAGCTCGAACCCGTCCGCCGTGCTCTGGCGCCGCGGCGGCTGCATCACCCCGGCGTTGTTGATCAGGAGGTGGATCGGGTGGCCCTCCTCGCGCAGCGTGTCGCCCAGGGCGGCGACGGATTCGAGCGAGGACAGGTCGAGGCTGCGCAACGAGACCTTCGCGCCCGGGACGGCCCGCATGATCGTGGTGATCGCGGCCTCGCCCTTGCGTAGGTTGCGGACGGGCATGATCACCTCCGCGCCGGCGGCGGCCAGGCGGGTGGCCATGCCCAGGCCCATGCCGTCGCTCGCGCCGGTGATCACGGCGCGCTTTCCGGACAGGGCGGGGATGGTGATGTCGATCTGCTTGCGTGGCATGGGTTCTGCTCCTTCGAGGTTCGGGCCGTGGCACCGATCCTCGGCGGGCCGCCCGGGCGTATCCAGGACTTCCCGATCACCGGCTCGCCGGGCCGCCGCTCCGTTCCGATGGGGGGATCGGCGGGCCGTGGCTACCTCGGCCGGCAGGCGGTAGAAACGAGGCAGGTCGGCGAAGGAGGAGTGTCGTGATCGATCGCACCGGGCTTGCGGAGTTCCTTCGCAACCGCCGGGAGGCGCTGCAGCCCGAGGACGTCGGCCTGCCGCGCGGTTCGCGGCGCCGGACCAACGGACTTCGGCGCGAGGAGGTCGCGTCGCTGTGTCACATGTCGGTCGACTACTACTCCCGCTTGGAGCGTGAACGTGGTCCGCAGCCGTCGCCCATGATGCTTGCCTCGATCGCCCAGGGGCTGCACATGTCGCTCGACGAGCGCGACCACCTCTTCCGCCTCGCCGGGCACAACCCGCCGACCAGGGGAGCGCCGGCCGAGCACATCAGCCCCGGCCTCCTGCGGGTGCTCGACCGGCTGGACGACACCCCCGCCGAGATCGTCACCGAGCTCGGCGAGACGCTGCGGCAGAGCCCGATGGGGGTCGCCCTCACCGGCGACACGACGCGCTACACCGGGCCCGCGCGCAGTTCGGGGTACCGATGGTTCACCGACCCCGATGCCCGGCGGATATACGCACCGGAAGAGCACGCGTTCCTCACCCGGATGTACACCTCGGGACTGCGCGAGCTCGTCACCGTCCGCGGTCCCGGTTCCCGGGCCGCGCACCTGGCCGACCTGCTCCTGGAGTGCAGCGGGGAGTTCCGGCGCGTGTGGGACGACCACGAGATCGGGATCCGCCCCCACGATGTCAAGCACTTCGACCACCCCGAGGTCGGCGCGTTGGAGCTGACTTGCCAGCGACTGGTCGACCCGGGCCAGGCCCACTCGCTGATGGTCTACACCGCCACACCCGGCAGCGAGAGCTACGAAAAGCTGCAGGTGCTGTCCGTCATCGGAGCACAGACGCTCCGCTGAGCGTGGACGCCGCGGCCGATCACGAGCGGTCGGCGGCCCGCGCGCGCGAACCGTTCCGACAAAACGTGGAATCCGATGGTCGGCGGCTCCGTCAGTCTTCGGTGGTCCGGCGGCACGCGCCCGGGGACGATCGGCGTGGCACTTCCTTCGGCGCGGCAGGAGAACGGTCATGGGTACGTTCACGACGAACGACGGTGTGGAGCTGACCTACCGGGACAGCGGCCTGGGCGAGGACGGATCGGCGCCGTTGGTCATGTTGCACGGCTGGGGCCAGACCCAGGCCATGTTCCGGCACCAGTTCGAGCTGCTCGCGCCGCGGCGACGGGTGGTGACGCTCGATCAGCGCGGCCACGGGCTGTCGGCCAAGCCGCACCACGGCTACCGGATCGCGCGGCTGGCGCGCGACGCCGAGCAGCTGCTCGACCACCTCGGCCTCGACCGGGCCGACGTGCTGGGCTGGTCGATGGGCGTGTCGGTGTGGTGGAGCTTCGTCGACCAGAACGGTACCGGCCGGATCCGGCGGTTCGTCGCGGTCGACCAGCCGGCCGCCGTCGCCGCGGTGCCGTGGATGAGCGCGGGGGAGCAGGCCGATTCGGGCGCGATCTTCGACGTCGGCGCGCTGGTCGCGCTCGGCGAGTCGCTGCACGGCCCGCAGGGGGGAACGGCCGGGCGGGACTTCGTGCGGAGCATGTTCTCCGGTGAGCCGGATCCCGCGGTCTGGGCTTTCGTCGAGCAGGAAATCCGGTCCACTCCCGCCTACGCCGGCGTGCCGCTGCTGTGGGACCACTGCGCGCAGGACTGGCGGGACGTGCTGCCGAGGCTGGACGTGCCGACCCTGGTGCTGGCCTGCGACGGGAGCCACGTCTCGGTCGGGTCGCAGCGCTTCATCGCCGAGCAGGTTCCCGACGCCGAACTGCACGTCTTCTCCGACGACGTCGCGAGCTCGCACTTCCCGTTCCTGGAGAACCCGAAGGCGTTCAACGCCGTGGTCGAGGAGTTTCTCGACCGCCCGTGACCTCAGCAGGCTCGCGCGCTGAGGCCGCCGTCGACGGGCAAGCAGACGCCGTTTACGTAGGCGGCTTCGTCGGAGGCCAGGAACACGGCGGCGTTGGCCACGTCCCACGGGGTGCCCATGCGCCCGGTCGGGCTGGCGGCGTCCCGCCGGGCCCGCGCCCCGGGGTCGGCGTCGAGCTGGCGTCCGACCAGCGGGGTGTCGATGAGGCCGGGCAGAACGGCGTTGACGCGGATGCCGTCCCGGGCGTGGGTGAGGGCGAGGGCGACGGTGAGCTGGTTGACCGCGGCCTTGGCCGCCATGTAGGCGGGGTAGTCGTAGCCGGTGTGGCGGATCGCGGCCAACGACGACACGTTCACGACCGCGCCGCCGCCGGCCGCGCGCAGCTGGGGCAGAGTGTGCTTGCAGGTGAGGAAGACTCCGGTGAGGTTGAGTGCGAGCGCTCGGTCCCAGGACTGCCGCGTCAGCTCGGCCAGGCCGCCGGTCACGGCGACGCCGACGTTGTTGTGCAGGATCGTCGGCGCGCCGAGCTCGGCGGCGGTCTCGAGGGCGCGGACGACGTCGTCCTCGTCGGTCACGTCAGCCGGAACGCCGAGGGCGGTGCCGCCCTCGGCGGTGATCAGCCCGGCGGTCCGCGCGGCGCTTCCGGTGTCGATGTCGATCGCGGCGACCCTCGCCCCGGCTCGGGCGTAGGCGAGCGCCGCGGCCTGGCCGTTGCTCAGGCCGGCACCGCTGGAGCCCGCGCCGAAGACGAGCGCGACCCGGCCGTCGAGGCGACCCATGAGAACTCCCTTCACCGGTTGTCCTCATCTTCGGCGGGCGGTGGCGCGCCGGAAACCGCGTCCCGTCGTACATTCGGTGCTCGTGGTTCCACAGATTGTCGGACGGTGCGGGTGACGGACGAGGACGAGCTGCAGGTGCTGATCGACGACCTGGCCGAGGAGCTGGGCCGGTCGGTGATCATCGACGACCCGCTGGTCCGGATCCTGTGCGCCAGCCGGCACTTCGGTGACGAGGACGAGCTGCGCGTCCGTGCCGTCCTGCAACGCGACGCCGGCCCGGAGGCCAGTTCGCACGTGCTCGCCCAGGGTGTCGCTCGCTGGACCGGGCCGGGCATCGTGCCGGGCCGGGCGGACCTGGGCATGCGCGATCGGCTGTGCGTGCCGCTGCGCGAGCGTGGCGAGCTGCTCGGGCTGCTCATGGTCATCGACGCCGAGCACACCCTCACCCCGCGCGAGCTGGCGAAGATCCAGGACCGGTCCAGGACGGCCGCTGCCGTGATGCGCCGGCGCGCCCTTGCTCACTCCGCGGACCGGACGGCGGAAGCGCACTTCCTGCTGCGGCTGCTGCACCCGGACGCCGGTATCCGGGCGGAGGCGCTGGCCGGCGGTCCGGCCGAGGACGGCCCGGTGGTCGCCGTCTCGCTGCGGGTGCGGGATCGCGAGCTACCGGACGCCGAATCGGACGTCGCGTTGCACAGCGTCCTCGAGTCGGCCGCGCTCCGGCAGCGCCACCGGGTGCGCACCGCGGTGCGCGACGGCCACGGCACGGCGCTCTTTTCCGGTGCGGCCACCGCGGACGTCGGAGGCGTCGTCGAGCGGATGGCGGCCGGGGCCGGCCGGCTGCTCGACGTGCCCGGGGCGGTCCTCGCCGGGATCGGTGCCCCGGCGGCCGGCCTGGGCGAGGCATGGCGGTCGTACCGGCAGGCCGAGGTGGCGGTCCGGGGCGCCGGCCGCGTCCCCGGCGCGGGTGCGGTGGTGCGGTGGGCGGACCTCGGTCCGTACGCGATGGTCTTGCAACTGCCCGCCGGGCAGCCGGGGCTGCTGCCGGCGGCGTTCACCCGGCTCGCCGAGCACGAGAAGGCCGACCGCCTGCTCGAGACGCTCCGGGCGTTCCTCGAAGCGGGCGGCTCGATCCGCCGGACGGCGGACGCCCTGCACCTGCACCGCACGTCGTTGTACTACCGCCTGGACCAGATCCGCGCGATCACGGGCCTCGACCTGGACGACGGCGGCGACCGGCTGCAGCTGCACCTGTCCCTGCTGCTCACCGCCCTGGAAGCGCCAGCGCATCGCCAGGCTCCGCTCGGTCGGTAGCTCGGCCGTGTCGGCCCGCTTCGCCGTCGTCGGCGGCGGCGCACCGGTGGTCCTGCCGCCGCCGCTCAGCCCCGCCCTTGCCGCTTGCCCCAGAAGTACTCGTTGGCCAGGTTCTTCTTGATCTGGTCGGAGAGCCCGGCGTAACGCGGGTCGCTGTTCAGGACGTTCTCGATGTCCTGGACCGCGTTCTGGGTCTGCGTCTTCTTCGGGTGGTCGGCGGGCAGGTTGTTGACGTCGTTCTGGAAGTCCTCCCAGCTGTGCTTCGTCTTGTTCGCGTTGCCGGGGATGTCGTTGAGGGTGTACGAGGTCCGCGGCGGGTCGTCGAGGTTGAACTTGTTCTCGTGGTGCAGCACGTTGTGGTACTCGATGACCGACTGGTTGGTGTTGCTGCCGTTGTACCCGAGCTGGTCCTGCTTGATGTGGCCCATCTCGTGGTACAGCGTCTTGTCCGGCTGGCCGGCACCGAGGTTGATCGTGCCGGACTGGTGGTTGTACCCGCCGCCGCCCTGGAGGTCGAGAGCGTCGTGGGCCTTGTTGTGCCCGAACTCCCCGGCGACGGTGTCCGCGTCGTAGCCCATGTAGTGGCCGACCGTCTTGCCGTGGTCGGCCGGGCCGAAACCGTGGGCCACGTCGGGCGGCAGGTCTTCGATCTTGGTGTTCAGCTTGACGTTCGGGTCGTCCGGGATCTTCAGGGTCTTCTGCGGCCCGTCGATGCCCAGCTCGTTCTGGTAGTCGCCGTACTTGTCCCCGAACGGCCGGTTGTCGTTCGCCGGACGGTTGTTCCCAGGGTGATCGGGGCCCGCGGGCTCGTAGTCGATGGGCGTGTGCTGGTTCTGGTTGCCACCGGAGTGCGATTGACCGCCGCCGGTGTGGTCGCCGCCGGGCGTACCCGTGCCGTGGCCGGGCGGGGGCGGAGGCGGCGGAGGTGGCGGCGCGCCGGTGGCCCCGTGCCCAGGGGGCGGCGGGGGCGGAGGTGGCGGCGCGCCGGTGTTCCCGTGGCCCGGGGGAGGCGGCGGTGGCGGTGGCGGCGGCGCGCCGGTGTTCCCGTGCCCCGGGGGCGGGGGCGGCGGAGGAGGCGGCGGCGCGCCGGTGGCCCCGTGCCCTGGGGGCGGCGGGGGAGGCGGTGGCGGTGGTGGCGGTTGCGGGGACGGGTTGGAGTTCTGGACGTGGGTGGCGTCGTTGCCGGCGTTGGCGTGCGGCGGCGGCGCCGGGTGCGGTGCGGGTGTGTCGGTGTCGTCGGCCAGCTTGCTGCTGGTGCAGCCGAGGCCGAGCGGGTCGGCCTCGGACAACGGGTTGGGCACGTAGGCGATCGGGTTCGGCGCCGGGCTGAGCCCCAGCGGGTCCTGGCTGAGGTAGCGGCCGGTGCCCGGGTCGTAGTAGCGGAAGACGTTGTAGTGCAAGCCGGTCTCGTCGTCGGCGTACTGGCCGGGGAACCGCAGCGGCGTCGACACGCCGCCCGGGCGACCGGGCGTCACGCGGCCCCACAGCGACGTGGTGGCGTGCCAGGCCACGACCCCGTGGGCGTCGACCATGTCGACGGGCGTGCCGATCTGGTCGGTGACGAACGAGAAGAACCGCACCCCGGCGCCGAGGTGCTCGGTCTGCGTGACCGGGCGCGTGCTGCCGGGGTAGTGGTCCCAGGTGAGCACGAGCTCGCGGCCGTCGGCGCCGCGGTGCACCTGCTCCACGAGCAGCTGGCCGCTCCAGGTGAACGTGACCTCTTCGGCCACGCTGCCGTCCGGCGCCAGGCGCTGCTTCGCGGTGCGACGGCCGAGCGGGTCGTAGCGGTAGCGCCACTCGGCGCCCTGGGGCGTCCGGACGCCGAGGAGGCGGTCGAGCGGACCCCAGTGGTAGGTCCAGGTGCCGCTCGGGTCGCTGCGGGTGGTCAGGCGGCCCTGCGCGTCGTAGCCGAACCGGACCGGGCCCGCGGCGGCCAGCGTGTTGCCGGTGTAGTCGCGCGGTCCGAGCTCGGCGGCCGGCAGCTGCGCGTGGACGATGTTGCCGGCCGCGTCGTAGCGGTAGCTCTCGGTTCCGCTTCGCGCGGCGACGTCGGTGACGCGACCGGCCGGGTCGAGCCGGAACCGCACCGGCCCGGAGAGGGCGTCGTCGACGCCGACGAGGCGGCCGTCGGGCTGGTAGAGGTAGCCGCGCTGCTGGATCACGCGGGCGGTGTCGCGCGCGGTCACGGTCTGCCGCGTCAGCTGGTGCTCGGCGTCGAACGCCTGGGTCAGCGTGGCGCCGGTGCCGGTGGTGCGCTCGATCTCCCGGCCGGCCTCGTCGTGGCGGAACGAGACCACCTGCCCGCCGACGAGCAGCGACGCCGGGGTTCCGTCGGCGTCGTAGGTCCACGCACTGTCCACTCCGGACGGAGTGTGGCGCCGGACGCTCACCTCGTCGTAGGAGTACGCGATCGCGCGGCCGTCGACGGTTTCCCGCACGACGTGGCCGAACTCGTCACGCTCGATCTCCACCACGCTGTCGCCTTCGGTGGCGCGCACGAGGAAACCGACCGGGTCGTAGGTGTAGGTGGTCACGCCCGCGGCGGTGTGGCGCTCGACCACGTTGCCCAGGGCGTCGTAGGTGAACGTCGTGGCCGCGCCGAGGCCGTCGACCGACTTCACGAGCTGGCCGGCGCCGTCGTACTCGAAGTGCAGCACGCGGCCGTCGAAGTCGGTCTCGGAGACCGGGCGCCCGGCGGCGTCATAGGTGTAGGACCAGGTCAGGCCCGCGGGGTTCGTCACGCGCGTCAGGCGCAGCTCGGTGTCGTACTCGTACGCGGTCCGGGCTCCGGTGGCGTCGATCTTCGCGACGGTGAGGTCGAACGGACCGTACTCGTAGCGTTCGCCGCCGTGCTCGACGACGTTGCCCTCGGGGTCGTAGCGCCACTTGTCCTGCCGGCCCGTCGGCCCGATCCGGAGGGCGCGGCGGCCCTCGACGGTCCAGTCGAGCCGGGTCCGGGCCCCGGAGGCGTCGGTGACCACGCGCGGACGGCCGAACAGGTCCCGCTCCGCCGGGTCTTCGACCGGGGCCGGCGCGACCTCCGCGCGCCACTGCCGGTCCTGCCGGAACTCGACGTCCGCCGTGGAGCGCACCGCGAGCAGGTCGGGTGCGGTCCCGGCCGGGTACACCCGCCGGTGGGTCCGGGCGCCGCTGGTGACCGTGAGCGTCAGTGAACCGTCCGCTCCGGACTCGACTCCGGCGCGGGTCCCGTCCGGCCGCACGATCGTCGTGAGCAGGCCCTCCGCGGTGTACTCGAACGCCGTGGTGCGGCCGAGCGCGTCGGTGCGGGACAGGAGGCGGTCGTAGCGGTCCCAAGTGGACACCGTCGTCTCGCCGAGCGGGCCGACCTCGCGCACGACCTGGTCGGCTTCGTTGACGTGGAATTCCGTGCGGTGGCCGAGAGAGTCGGTGTAGGTGGTGACGCGGTTTTCGCGGTCGTAGGCGAACTGGCCGTCGTAGAACCCGCGGTCGCCGACGGTCCGCACGCAGCGGCCTTCGGCGTCGTAGACGTAGCGGTACCAGACGCCGTTGCGGTCCTGCCAGCCGGTGATCCGGCCGTCCGCGTCGTAGTCGTAGGTCTCGGCCAGGCCCGAGGAGTTGATCACGCGGGTCAGGCGGCCGAGTTCGTCGTAGCCGAAGGTGCGGGCGAGCACGGTGAGGTTCTTCTTCGGGTCGACCACCCGGATCGCCGTGATCCGCCCGGCGGCCGAGTCGAGCTCGACCAGGTAGCCACTCGTGTGCCTCAGGAGCTTCGGTGCGCCGGACCGGTCGTACTCCACGTCGACCCGGTCGCGCCCGGCGCCGATCATCGCCGACACCGGAAGGGTCTCGCCGCCCCGGCCCGGAAGCCGGCCGAACCGCAACTCCGTGCCCCGCAGGGGATCCGTGACCGAGTACGTGCCGTCTTCGCCGACGCTCAGCGGGCGGCGCGGACCCTCCGCCGGCTGTACCGGGGAACCGACCGCGGGGATCGGGTAGACGAGGATCGTGCCGTCGGCGCAGTAGAAGGTCGCGGTGCGCTCGTCGAACTCGAGGCGCTGGTCCACGGTGGACGTCCAGACCGGGCCGAACCACTGCCCCGCGCGGTAGGTCGAGAGGTGCAGCCGCTCCAGCACGAGCGGGTCGGGCAGGCGCAGGTCCACCTGCTCCAGCACGACGGCCCCGCGCACCACGTCGACCGGGTCGGACTTGCAGACCAGGTTGTCCTTGCCGACCGCGGTGTCGCGCGGGTTGTCCGGCTTGGGGGAGGGCGGCGGCGTGTTCGCCGGCCCCTTGGTCCCGGCACCGCCGCCTCCGGGCGGGTCGCCCTTCGCGAGTGGCGGCGGGGTGCCGTGGTCGCCCGGGGGCTTCACGGAGTCGTCGCCACCGGTCTTGCCGGGCGGCGGCGTGTGGTCCTTCGGGGTGCTGTGGTCGCCCGAGGCCGACGTGCTGTCGTCGCCGCCCTTGGCCGCCGGTGGCGGTGTGTGGTCCTTGGGGGTGCCGCCGCCGTCGCCACCGGGAGTTTTCCCCGGTGGCGCCTTCGGGGTTCCGTTGATGTCGCCGACCTTGGGCGGCGGGGCGGACTTGCCGACCTTGATGTTCTTGAGCGCTTTGCCCGCGTCCTCGAACAGCGTTCCGGCCCTCTTCAGCAGCGGCACCAGGGCCTTCAACGCCTTGACGAGCTTGGTGACCAGGTCGGTGATCTTCGACGCGGTTTTCGCGACCGCGGTGATCACCTGCGGGACGACCCAGGTCAGGCCGATGCCGAGGGTGAAGATGACCTGCAGCGCCCAGCTGATCAGGTGGCCGACGAGTTCGGAGATGATGTCACGCACCAGGGTGCGGACCGCGGCCACGACCTCACCGGCGGTTTTGACGCCGCTGGAAGCACCTTCGCAGCCCTGCTGCGCGGCTTGCAGGGTGGTGGCGACGTCCTGTCCGCGCTGCCGGTAGGTGTCCGAGGCTGGTCCGGACCACGACTGCAGATCGGCCTTGATGGCGTCGGTCAGGTCCGAGGAGACGCTGCCGAGCTCCTTGGCGACGTTGGCCCAGGTCTCGGACTGGGCGGCGATTTCGTCGGCGTTGCCGGTGAGCGCGTTGAGGGCGTCCTTGAGCGGGCCGACGTGCTCCATCAACCAGCTGACCCCGGCGGCGAGGATCGCGCCGAACGGGTCCATGGCCATCGACAGGGCGTCGAGCGCCGTGCCGACCGCGCCCATCGCCACCGACGCCCAGTCGCCGCTCTTGATGGCGGCCGAGAGATCGTTGGCGGATTCCAGGAGCGAGATGCCGGAGTAGGCCTTCGTCGAGTCCTGGGTCGGCGCGATCAACGGGTTGCTCACGTCGGCACGCTAGCAGGGGGGCCACCGCCGTGTGCCCGAACTGCGGCGTTGTCCGAATAGTCGGTTCGCCGGAACCGGGCGTTCGCCCGGCGGGCCCGCAACCGCACGCCGGCAGGCGTTGAGCTAGGGCGTGTCTGACAAAGCCTTGGTCCAAGTGGTCACTGGATGGAGAACAATAGCTGATCGGTAGACGATGGCGAGCTTGTCATAGCGAGTAGCCAGGCCTCGCTACTGTTTGAGCAGGTTCAAACGGCGTTCGACGACGTTGCGCCCGCGGTAATCCACCGGGTCGAAGGCAGGTGGACCGCCCGACGGATCCGCAGGTGCCGCATCAGGTGCGGGAACATCGGTGCGTCCCCGGCCTGACCGGGCCCGACCAACGTCACCAGCGGGCGGCCGTTCCCGTCGACGAGGTGGTGGACTTTGGTGCTCCAGCCGCCGCGGGAGCGGCCGATCGCGTGATCAGGCGGCTCGGTGAGCAGATCCGTGTAGTTCGATCCAGCCCCCTGTGGGGCGGGTGCTGTTGGTGGCGTGTTGGTGCGCTCTGTCGATCGTGGAATCCACCGACACCGACCAGTCGATCAGTCCGGCGGCGTCGGCTTCGGTGAGCAGGCGGTGCAGGACGGTGTCCCAGGTGCCGTCGCGGGCTATCCGGCGGTGCCAGGTCCAGATCGTCTGCCACGGACCGAACACCGCCGGGACATTCCGCCAGGCGATCCCGCATCGATACCGGTAGATGATCCCTTCGACCATCGCGCGGGCATCGGAGAACGGCGGCCCTGTTTGCCGGTGCGGGTTCGAAGCAGGTCCTCGATCAAGGCCCACTGATCGTCTGAGAGTAACTGAAACCGCGACACGGCTGGCAGCATGGCAGGCGCCAGTCGACACCTTTGTCAGACACACCCTAGGCCCGAAGCACCTCGAGTTCGCGCGCTGCTGCGGCGATTGCGCGCAGGACACCGATGGGGTCTTCGCCCACCGCGTGCAGGCCCACGTGGTTCGCTCCGGCCGTGATCTCCGTGTGGATGCCGGCCGCGATGGCCGGCGCTTCGCCGTGGAACACGAGTACGTCGATCAACCGGTCGCTGAACGGGTCGGTGAGATCGTCGTCGGTGTAGCCGATGCGCCGGAGGTTGTTGGCGTAGTTGGCGATGCCGAGGATCTGGCGCAGCCCGGCCCGGCCGGTCTCCCGGGCCCGGTCGGCGTCGGCGTCCAGCACCACGCCGTGGCCGGGCACCACCAGCTTGGTGGGACCGAGGGCTTCCCGGGCGCGGCGGGTGTGTTCGGGCGTCACCTGGAGCGTGAGGGTGCCCGCGGCGCGCTCGGCGGCCAGCCGGAGCATCTTGGGGCCCAGGGCGGCCAGCAGCACACGGTCGGCGGGGACGCCGGCCGCGGTCAGGGTGTCCAGGTAGCCGGCGACCTTCGCCACCGGTGACGTGTAGCCGGTGTTGACTTCGCGGTGGCCGGCGCCGATGCCGATGAACAGTCGCTCCGCGTGCTTGGCCGCGATGCGGTGGTAGGAGTCCGCGACGGTTTCCGCGTCGGCCTGCCACACGTTGAGCACGCTGGTGCCCACCACGATCCGGTTCGTGGCGTCCAGCAGCCGCTCCGCCGAAAGGAGATCAGCGGTCGGCGACGCCGCCAGCCAGATCGCGTCGTAGCCGGCTTCCTCCAGCGCGACGGCGTCCGTCGCGGTCGCCTCGGCAGCGGTCAGGTAGGCGCCGAGGGGCCCGAGTTCGATGGTCATGATCACGACTACAGCACCGGCCGGCCACGTGCACCAGCGCCAACCGCTACGTGCTGCGATAAGCTGAACTTATCGTCGGTCCGGTCCGAGGCGGGGAAGCATGGAGTTGCGGGCGCTGCGCTGTTTCGTCGCCGTCGCCGACGAGCTGCACTTCGGCCGGGCCGCCGAGCGGCTGCACATCGCGCAGCCCGCGGTCAGCCAGCAGATCGCCCGGCTGGAGCGGGAACTCGGGGTCCGGCTGTTCGACCGGTCGCCGCGCCGGGTCCGGCTCACCGAGGCCGGGCAGCGGGTGCTCGATGCGGCACGCACCACGCTCGCCGCGGCCGGCCAGGTGAAGATCGCGGCGAAGCAGGTCCCGACGACGGTGCGCATCGGCACCGCCGCGGGCATGACCGCCCGTCTGGAACGCGGTATCGACGCCCTGCGCGAGCGGGCGCCGGAGTTCGACGTGGTGCTGGTCGACCTGCCGGTCGAAGCCCGGATCAACGCTCTCCGGCAGGGTGACCTCGACCTGGCGCTGACCCGCGGCGTGGGCTCCGTACCCGGGCTGACGGTCCTGCCGGCCTGGGAGGAGAACCTGCTGGCGGTGGTGTCCGGACGGCACCCGGCCGCGGACGGCGCCGCCGTCGGTTTGGCCGAGCTGGCCGGCGACTCGCTGCGCTTACCCGCCCGGGAGCACGACCCGTCGTTGTACGACGCCGTGGTCCTGGCGCTGCGCGACACCGGCCTGTGCCCGCCGACCGGCCGGCCGGTCGGCACGCTCCAGGACACGATCGTCGAAGTCGGCTCGGATCCGCGGAGCTGGACGGTGCTGTCCGCCGACCAGGTCGCCGAGATCCACTCGACTCGTGTCCGGGCGATCCCGCTCGAGCCGGCGATCACGATCGCCGGTGGCGTCATCGTCGCCGCGGATGCGGGTAACGCAGCCGAATGCGCGGTGGCGGCCTTCCGCGACGAAGAGGTCCCGCACCGTCCATAGTGGACACCGGCAACACCCTGCGGCGGCACGCTTCGCCGCCGCCGGTCACCGCAACAGGTGGTCGAGGCAGGTGTTCTGTGGAGCCGGTCGAGAGCAAGACAGTGACACCGCCCCGGACGCCGACCCCGGCGCGCCGGGGCCGGCAAAGCCGCGCTGTACCGGCGGTGGCGGTCTAAGCAAGCCCGGGCGATCCTGCAGGCCGCGATCGACCGCGGCGAGCTCCCGCCCGGCCTGGAAGTCGAGCTGGGCACCGACCTGTTGATCGCGCCGCCGGCCTTCCGGATGCTCGTGCTCGAGGTACCGATCGATGACCGGTACCTGGAAACGCTGACGGAGGCGGCCCTGAAGGCAGCGTCCTCAGGAGCGACGAGCGGACTCCGCCCCACCTGCCGCGAGGGAACCGCGCCCCCGGGCGGTTGCGGGAGAAAACCGGCGTATCCGGCTCCGTCTGCCATGCTGACCGGCGTCGGAGCCGGCGAGAGGAACAGTGAGTGGGTACGACGGGTCTGGCGGCTCGCCTGGCCGAGGCGCGGACCGGTGCGCTGGTGGGCCGGGAGCCGGAACGGGCGGTGCTCGACTGGATGCTGTCGGGAGCGCCGGACGCTCCCGTGGTGGCCTACGTGCACGGTCCCGGCGGGATCGGCAAGTCGTCGCTGCTGCGCTACGCCGCCCGGCAGGCGGCGCTCGCCGGGCGGCGGGTGGTGCCGGTGGACGCCCGTTACCTCGACGCCGATCCGCGTCGCCTCGCGGAGGCCGCCGCCGCGGCGTGCGCCGATCCCGGCACCGTCCTGCTCCTCGACACTTTCGAGCAGTGCCAGCCGCTCGAGGGGTGGCTGCGCGAGACCTTCCTGCCGCGGCTGGCCGAGGGCGCGCTGGTCGTCCTGGCGAGCCGGGTCGCGCCCGACGCCGAGTGGTCGCTGGATCCCGGCTGGGCGCCGCTCTTCGCCGCACTGGCCGTGCGGCCGCTCGATGCCGTCCAGTCCACTGCGTTGCTCGCCGCTCGCGGTGTCCCGGCCGAGCAGCGCGGCGCCTTCGTCGCCTTCGCCGGAGGCAGCCCGCTCGCGCTGTCCCTCGCCGCCTCCGTACCCGCCGAGGGGCCGGGCACGCCGTGGGAACCCGCCGGGGACGTGCTGACGACCCTGGTCGACCGGCTGGTCGGCGACGTCCCGACCGCGGCGCACCAACGCGCCCTCGAAGTCGTCGCGCAGGCGTACGTCACCCGGGAGCCGGTGCTGCGAGCGGTACTGGGTGCGGCGGAAGCCGCGCCGATGTTCGCCTGGCTGCGGCAGCAGCCCTACATCGAGGCGACGCCCGAAGGGCTGTACCCCCACGACGCCGTGCGGGCCACGCTCGAGGCCGACCTGCGCTGGCGGGACCCCGAACGCCACGACGACGTCCGCGTCCGCGTCTCGGTGGCCTGCCTGCAGGCGGTTCGCGGTGCCGCCGAAGACGACGTGCTGCTGCGGGTGGCGGAGTGGATGTTCCTCTTCCGCGACCGGAGCGGCCCGGAGGACCCGTACGACTGGGGAGCGCACCCGCACATCGAAGACCGTCCGCTGCGCCCCGAGGACGTACCCGAGGTGGTGCGGATGGCGGAGGAGGCCGAGGGCGCGGCTTCCGCGGCCGCGGCCGCGCACTGGGTGCGTCGCCAGCCGGAAGGCTTTCGCGTCTACCGGTACGCGGGCACGGCCGAGCCCGTGGGGTTCATGGCCATCCTGCGGCTCGACACCCCGCTGCCCCGGGACCTCGCCGCGGACCCGGTGATCGCGGCGCTGTGGGAACACGTGGCGGCGGCCGCTCCGCTGCGGCGGGGCGAGCACGCGGGCGTCCGCCGCTTCGCGGTGCAGCCCGGCCACCACCAGCGGCCCTCACCCCTGCTGGACCTGATCAGCAGGCGCACCATCGCGGAAGAGATGCGGACCCGCGGGCGGGCGGTGACCTTCACCGTCTTCGAGGACGCCGTGCGCTGGCGCGACTACCTGGCCGAAGCCGGGCTGCGAGAGGTCGCGGCCGTGGACGTCGGCGGGCGGCGGCAGCACCTCTTCGGCCGGGACTGGCGGCGGCAGACCGTCGAGGAGTGGGTCGAGCACCGGGCCCGCGCCGTGGCCGCGCCCGTGGCCACGTGGCCGGCTCCGTCCGCGGGGGCCCGGATGGCCCGCGCCGAATTCGAGCACGGCGTCAGCGAGGCGCTGCGCACCTGGCACACCCCGGCCGCATTCGCGACCAGTGTCCTGGTGCGCTCGCACCTGGTGCCGGCGGGATCGGGCGACCCGGTGGCGGACCTGCGCGGCGCCATCACGGCCGCCCTCGACGCGCTGCCGGTCGACCCCGCGGGGGTCAAGGCGCGCGAAATCCTCGTCGCCACCTACATTTCCGCTTTCCGCACCCACAAGGCGGCCGCGCGGCGGCTCGGGCTGCCGTACGGCACCTACCGGCGTCACCTCGCCCTGGCCAAGGACCGGCTCACCGAGCAGCTGCTGGGCTCCTCACCGGGGGAGTGAGGGACGCGCTCACGCGCCGCCTTTGCGGCGGCGCGGCGCGGCCGACCGGGGCGGCGTCGAGCGCATGTGGTCGCGCACCGGGGCCAGCAGACCGGCGAGGGCCTGGACGTCGGCGCGCGAGAGTGGCTCGAACAAGAGGCCGCTGACCACCTCGACGTGGCCCGGCAGCACCTTCGCCAGCAGCGCTCGCCCGGCGTCGGTGATGGTGACGGTGACGCTCCGCTCGTCCTCGGGGGACGGGGCGCGCACGACCAGGCCCGCTTTCTCGAGCAGGCCGGCCTGGTAGGTCAGGCCGCTGCGGCTGTAGACGACGCCGTCGGCCAGGTCGGTCATGCGGTGGCTGCCCGTCGGCGAGTCGCCGAGGCGGGCGAGCAGCTGGAACTGCACGTAGCTGAGGTCACCCGCCTCGCGCAGCTGCTGCTCGACCGCGTGCCGCAGCAGGCTGGTCACCTCGATGAGGTCGAAGTAGGCGCCGAGCTGCACGGGGTCGAGCGAAGGCGGTGAGTCGGGCATGCCCGGAGTCTACTGCTTCGAATTCGAATGAGTGTGCCCGGCGACGCGGCGGGCAGTCGTGAGCAGCGGTGAGCACCGCGGAAGGTGGAGCCCTGGCCGGGGTGTGCAGCAGGGTCGCGGGCAGGAGGACGGTCTCGCTGATTCCGGTGAGAGCCGGCTCACTTGATTCGAATTCAAAGCAAGCGTACTGTCCTCGTCAGTTGCTTCGAATTCGAAGCAGGTGGACGAAGGAGAGTTCCGATGAAGGCAGTGCGCTTCCACGAGTACGGAGACCCCGCTGTGCTGCGCTACGAGGACGTCGACCAGCCGGTCCCGGCGGCCGGGCAGGTACGGGTCCGGGTGGCCGCGACGTCGTTCAACTCCGTCGACGGAAACATCCGCGGCGGGTTCATGCAGGGCCCGATCCCGGTGCGGCTGCCGCACACGCCGGGTCTCGACGTCGCGGGCACGGTCGACGCGCTGGGGGAGGGCGTGGCGGGTTTCGCGGTGGGTGACCCGGTCGTGGGGTTCCTGCCGATGGACAAGCCCGGCGCCGCCGCGGAGTACGTCCTCGCGCCGGCCGAAATCCTCGCGGCGGCCCCTTCGAGTGTCCCGCTGGCCGAGGCCGCCGCGTTGCCGGTGGTGGCCCTGACCGCCTATCAAGCGCTGTTCGACCACGGCAACCTGCAGGCCGGGCAGCGGGTGCTGGTCAACGGCGCCGGTGGAGCGGTCGGTGGTTACGCGGTGCAGCTGGCGAAGCAGGCCGGGGCGTACGTGATCGCCACGGCGAGCCCCCGCAGCGCCGACGCGGTGAAGGCGACCGGGGTCGACGAGGTCGTCGACCACACCACCACGAACGTGGCCGACGCGGTGACCGACCCGGTCGACCTCGTGCTCAACCTCGCGCCGGTGGCGCCCGAGCAGCTGGCCGCGCTCGTCACGCTCGTCCGCCCGGGCGGGGTCGTGGTCAACACGACCGTGTGGATGCCCGCACCGTCCGATGAGGACCGCGGTGTCCGCGGCATCGACCTGTTCGTCCGCAGCGACGCCGGCCAGCTCGCCAAGCTGGTCGCCCAGGTCGACCGCGGCGAACTGCGCGTCGACGTCGCCGACCGCGTCCCGCTGGCCGACCTGGCCGCTTTGCACGCCCGCGCCGCCGACGGCGCCGTGCACGGCAAGGTCATCGTCCTCGCGCCCACCGCCTGACCCCGGAAGGCAAGACCATGGCACTCAGCCTGGACCCCGAAATCGCCGCGGCACTGGCCCCGATGGCCGTCGCGATGGCCGACCTGACACCCCCGGCGGTGGGTGACGTCGCGGCGCAGCGCGCCCGGTGGGAGCCGATCATCGGCGCCGCGAGCACCGCTCAGCCGATCCCCGCCGACGTCAAGACCACGGACCACTTCGCGACCACGGGCGACGGCGCGCGGATCGCCTTGCGCTGGTACGTCAAGGAAGGGGCGGCACCCGGGCCGGCCGTGGTGTTCTTCCACGGCGGCGGTTACGTCTTCGGCCACATCGACCTGTTCGACGGCCCCGTCGCCCGCTACGTTTCCGCCGGCGGCGTGCCGATGCTCTCGGTCGACTACCGCCGCGCCCCCGAACACCCGTTCCCGACGCCGGTCGAGGACGCTTACACGGCGCTGAACTGGCTGCACGAGCACGCCGCCGAACTGGGCGTCGACCCCCGGCGGATCGGCGTGATGGGCGACAGCGCCGGCGGCGGCCTGGCCGCGGCCGTGTCGATCCTCGCGCGGGAACGCGGCGGTCCGGACATCGCCCGGCAGATCCTGATCATGCCGATGCTCGACGACCGCACCCCCGCCCCGGACGAGCACATCGCGCCCTACCTGCTGTGGTCCTACGACGACAGCCGCACCGCGTGGCCGGCCCTGCTCGGCGACGCCGCCGGTGGACCCGGCGTGCCGCCCACCGCGGCCCCCGCCCGGCTCGAAGACGCGACCGCCCTGCCCCCGGCCTACATCGAGGTCGGCCAGCTCGACCTGTTCCGCGACGAAGACACCGCCTACGCCACGAAACTCGCCCGCGCCGGCGTGCCGGTGGAGTTCCACCTCCACCCCGGTGCGCCCCACGAGTTCGACTCGATCGCGTTCGAATCCGACGTCGCCCGGCGCGCCATCGCCGACCGCGTCCGCGTGCTCAAGTCCCTCTGAGCCGCCGGCGCGCGTCGACGGCCCTGGTGTCGTGCGGCGGATGGCGTCACCCGCCGCACGGCGCGGGAACAGCTCGGGTCAGGTGGCGATGAACTCGGTGGCGAAAGTGCGCAGGGTGTCGGCGTCCAGCGCGTCTTGGAACCCGACGATCAGCTCGTCCACGCCCGCGTCGCGGTAGACCTCCAGCCGCTTGCGGATCGTGTCGACGGTGCCGATCAGGCCGTAGCCGGCCAGCTCGCCCGGGAACACCAGCGGCGCCCACGGCGGGACCGCGGCACGGGCTTCTTCGTCGGTGTCGGCGATGATGCAGTAGCTCGTCGAGGTCTTGGTGATCTGCGAGAAGTCACGGCCGACGGTCTCGCAGTGCCGGGCGAGGACCTGGAACTTGCGGTGGACCTCGTCGGGGGATTCCTGCACGTTGCACAGGTCGCCGTACAGCGCGACCAGCCGCAGCGTCACCTTCTCCCCGCCGCCGGCGATCATCACCGGTGGGTGCGGCAGCTGGACGCCGGTCGGCAAGCTGACCGCGCCGGCGGTGCTGAAGTAGTCGCCGTCGAAGGTGGCCGGATTTCCCGTCCACAGGGCGTGGATGATCTTCAGCGCCTCCTCCAGGCGCCGGAGGCGCTCACCGGCGCCGGGGAAGTCGTAGCCGAACGCCGTGTACTCCTCTTCGTACCAGCCGGCGCCGATCCCGAAGGTCAGCCGCCCGCCGGAGATGACGTCGAGATTGGAGGCCATCTTGGCCAGCAGGGCGGGGTTGCGGTAGCCGTTGCCGGTGACCAGCTGCCCGAGCCGGGCCGTGCCGACTTCACGGGCCAGCGCGGCCAGCGTGGTCCAGGCCTCGAACACGTAGGACCCGGACGGGCCGAAGGGGATGAAGTGGTCCGGTGCCCAGATGGTGGCGAACCCGGACTCGTCGGCGACCTTGGCCAGCTCCAGGAGCTTGGCGAACGCGGCGACCGGGTCGGTGTAGCCGGCGAACTCGTGGGTCGTGCCGGTGGGCAGGTAGTAGCTGAGTTTCATGGCAGGTCAGACCACCGGCGATCCCCGAAGGAATCGGCGCCGGACCGATTCCTTTCCGGACCCGGCGAAGTCCAACCTGCCATGACGACGGACTCTTCGCGGCGCCTGGTGCTCAGCACCCTGTCGTCGCTCAACGGCGTGATCGGCGAACCGATGGCCTGGGCCGGACCTTACTTCGGCCCGGGCAGCGCGACAGCGTCGCTGACGGCGCTGCGGCAAAGCTCGGCGATGCTGATGGGCCGGCGGACCTACGACCTCTTCTCCCGGCAGTGGCCGGACACCCCCGGCGACTACGCCGCCCACCTCAACGCCATGCCGAAGTACGTGTTCTCCCGGACGCTGCGGGATCCGAGCTGGACCAACACCACCGTGCTCGGCGGCGACATCACCGACACCGTCGCGCGGATGAAGCGCGAGCCCGGCGGGGATCTGGTCGTCTACGGGCACGGCCGGTTCGGGCGGACGCTCACCGCGGCCGGACTGGTCGACGAGCTGACCTTGACCGTCGTGCCCGTGATCGTCCCGGACGGCGAGTCGTTCTCCCGCCCCGGCGACGCACCGAGCACGTGGGAACTGCTCGACGCGGGGCCGGGCGCCGATCCGGGTCTGGTGTCGCTGCGCTACCGGCCGCGACGAGGATGACGGACATGGCGGAGTCGTGGGACGACCTCGAAAGCTACCGGCCGGAACTGGTGGCCTTGTGCTACCGCATGACGGGCTCGGCGCACGAGGCCGAAGACCTGGTGCAGGAGACCTACCTGCGGGCGTGGCGCGCCCGCGCGTCGTTCGAGGCACGCTCGGCGGTGCGCACGTGGTTGTACCGGATCGCCATGAACGTGTGCCTCACGGCGTTGAACGGGCGGGGCCGCCGGGTCCTGCCGGCGGGGCTCGGTACTCCGGGCGAGGACCCGGACGTCCCGTTGCCCGCGGCCCAGGCCCTGTGGCTCACCCCCTGGTTCGGCGACCCGGCGCACGTGGCCGAGCAGCGCGGGATGCTGCGGCTCGCCCTCGTCGCCAGCGCGCAGCACCTGCCGCCGCGGCAGCGCGCGGCGTTCCTGCTGCGCGAGGTGCTGGCCATGCCGGCCACCGAGATCGCCGAGGTGCTCGGCACGAGCGTGCCCGCGGTCAAGAGCGCCCTCCAGCGTGCCCGGTCCCGGCTCGACGAGCTGGCGCCGTCGCCGGAGGAGATCACCGAGCCGGACTCGCCCGCGGCGCGCGACATCCTGAACTCCTACATCACCGCTTTCGAGACCGCCGACATGGTGGCCCTGACCCGGCTGCTGCGCGACGACGCGACCCTCGAGGTGATCCCGTCGGGGTTGTCGCTGTCCGGAAAGCGTTCCTGCGTACCGTTTCTGGCCGAGTACGTGCTCACCGCACCCGGGCTCTACCGGATGTTTCCCACGGTCGCGAACGACCAGCCGGCCGCCGTGGCCTACTACTGCGCGCGGCCCGACGCGCCGTTCCGGCCGTTCGGGCTGGCTGTGCTGACCAGCGACACCACGCACCTGGTCTCGATCACGACCTTCCTCGACCCGGAACTGGTCGCCGCGGCGGGCTTCCCGGACGATCCCGGCCGGATGCCGTGACCGCGAGGCCGCGCGCCCGGGAAGATCATCCGCCGGGCTCGGCCCGGTAGCTGCCGGGGGTGGTCGCGTATTCCCGTGCGAACGCCTTGGCGAAGGCGAACGGGGAGCCGTAGCCGACGGCGTCCGCGACGCGGGCCAGCGTGTGGTCGGTGGTGCGCAGCAGCTGGGCCGCGGTGGTCATCCGCCAGCGCGTGAAGTACGTCAGCGGAGGTTCGCCCACCACGGAGGTGAACCTGCGGGCGAACGCCGCCCGTGACAGCCCGGCGACGGCGGCGAGCTGCTGCACCGTCCAGGCTCGGCGGGGGTCGGCGTGCATGGCCGCCAGCACCGGGGAGATTTCGGGGTCGCTCAACGCGGCCGACCAGCTCGTCGTCGTGCCGTTCTCGGCGCCGGCCATCCAGGCGCGGATCAGGTAGACCAGCAGAGCGTCCACAAGGGACGGTGCCACGGCGGCGGCCCCGGGTGGCGCCTCGTGCAGCTCGGCGCCGAGCAGGTCCACCATCGCCCGCAGCCCCGGATTCCGGCCGGGGGCGGCCGGCAGGTGGACGACCTCCGGCAGGTCTCGCAGTAGTGGATGCGGGCGGCGGCGCATCAGCTTGTACGCGCCGCACACGATCGTCGACCGAGCTCCGGATCCGGGCAGCGCGAACCGCCCGAACGAGCCGCCCGGCCTGTCCCGAACCGGGGCGAACGCGGTGAGGGGCGCATCCGGCGCGGAGACCATCGCGTGTGGAGCGCCGCGGCCGAGCAGGACGACGTCCCCGGGTCCCAGCTGGACCTCCGCGAAAGCCTTTCCGTCCAAGGGAACCAGCCGGCAGCTGCCCTGGAGGACGACGTGGAAGGCGGCGCCCAGGACCTGGTCGAAGCGCAGTCCCCACGGCGCGTGCACTTCGGTGAGGGCGGCGACCGGCCGCCCGACCCGCATCGCCGTCAGGATGTCGGCCAGCACGTCCATGCCGGCAGTCTACGGCGTCGAGACGCTGAGACAAAGAAGTGCGACTTTCGCCCATTTCCCGTCTCTTCAGCTCGCCATAGCGTGGTGCCATCATCCACTGATCGTGAACGGGAGACGATGATGAAGACGGTGTGGGTCGAAGGGGCCACCGGCAAGGCGGGCAAGCGCGTGACCGCCGCGCTCGCCGCCGCGGGTCTTGCGGTGCGGGCGGCCAGCCGGCATCCGGGAGCGCCCACCGCGAACGTCACCCCGGTGCCGTTCGACTGGGCCGACGAGTCCACCTGGGCCGGTTCGGTCGCCGGCGCGGACGCGCTGTTCCTGAAGGGACTCGACGTGCTGGACGACGCGGCCTCGGTGATCGCGCGGCTCATCGCCACGGCCCCGCGGGCGGAGCACGTGGTCCTGATGTCCGCCTTCGGGGTCGACAAGGCGCCGGCGGCCGCTCCGCGCGCCCGGGTCGAACAGGCGGTGCGGGAGTCCGGCCGGAACTGGACGATCCTGCGTCCCAACTGGCTGATGCAGAACTTCGACGAGGACGACGCGGTGTACGCCAGGGCGATCCGCGACGACGACGAGCTGTACGCGGGAAGCGGCACCCACCGTGCGGCTTTCGTCGACACTCGCGACGTCGCCGACGCGGCCGTCGCGGTGCTGACCACCGACGGCCATCACCGCCGCGGCTACGACCTCACCGGGCCCCGGTCGCTGACGTTCGCGGAGGTGGCCGAAACCCTGTCCGCCGCGTCGGGGCGAGCGATCCGCCACGTCGACGCCGATCTCGAGGCGCACCGGGCGCATTTCGCCCGTTCCGGTCGCCCGGACGCGTGGGTCGAGCACATGATGGAGCTGTTCGCCTTCGTGCGCGCCGACGTCTTCGACGGCGTCACCGGCGATGTCCGGCGGCTCACCGGCCATGCTCCGCGTTCGCTGGAGGACTACGCGCGATCAGCGTGTTCGTTCCGTAAGCTGGGGTGATGGAGGGGGATTCCCGGGGGTTGGGGCGGGCGGAGCCGGCTGGCGAACTGGAGCGCGTCGGGGCGGTGGCACTGCGGACGACGGCGTGCTGCCTGGCCTGGGTCCCCGCTCTTGCGTTCTTGCTTTTTTCCCACAGCATCGGTGACGGTCCTCGGAACAATGCGACGGATATCTTGGCGTTCTGCGTGATCGCTGTGTCGTTGTTCTTCACGCCGGGGGCGATATTGTGGTGGCTGCGCTACGAGTCGGTCCGGCGCACCGGCTGGCGAGCTGCGACGGTCACGGCAGTGTTCGTGGACCTGCCGGGTTGCCTCGGGGCTCTCGCTTCCGCGGGGCGGACCAATGCCAGAAGGCTCGACTACGTCGTCCACTACCTCGACGGCCGTGGTGCTCGGCTGCGGGGTGGTGCCAGCTTGTGGCATCACCCCCCGCTGGTGGCCTTCGATGGCGCGCAACCCGCGTGGGTCGGTGGTTCGGGTCGCTTGATCGTCGTCCTGTTCGCCGGCAGTCGCTGGGGCCCTTCCCGTCCGCGTGCGGTACCTGCGAAGTTCATCGGCGTCCTTCCCGCCCGCTCGCAGTAGCCGAAGGTCTCCCGGAAGACGTCCGGCGCCGGAAGCGGCAGGATGGCCGGCATGACCTTGCCTGCGCTCCCCGAGGAGTCCTTCCGCCGCGTGCTCTGCGTCGTCGCGCACCCGGACGACATGGAGTACGGCACCTCCGCGGCCGTCGCCCGCTGGACGGCGCGCGGCATCGAGGTCGGCTACCTGCTGCTCACCCGCGGCGAGGCCGGCATGCCCAACCCGCCCGAGGAGACGGCCCGCCTGCGCGTCGCCGAGCAGCGGGCCGCCTGTGACGTCGTCGGTGTCGAGCACCTGACGGTCCTGGAACACCCGGACGGGGTGCTCGTCTACGGGCTGGACCTGCGCCGGGACATCTGCCGGGAGATCCGCCGGTTCCAGCCCGACGTCGTGTTCGGCACCGGGTTCGACGTCGAAACGCCGTACGGCTTCGACCAGGCCGACCACCGCGCGGCCGGGCTCGCGACGCTCGACGCGATCCGCGACGCGGGCAACCGGTGGGTCTTCCCGGAGCAGGTCGAGGACGAGAACCTGGAACCGCACTCCGCGCGCTGGTACCTCACTCCCGGCATGACGGACGTGACCCACGGCGTCGACGTCACCGGTGAGCCGCTGCGCCGCGGCGTCGCCTCGCTCGAGGCGCACGCCGCGTACCTGGCCGCGCTGCCGGACCACCCCGCCCCCGCGGACTTCATCCCGCAGTTCGCCGCGATGGGCGGCAAGGCCATGGGGGTCGAGCACGCCGTCCTGTTCCGCGCCCACGACCTGCAGGCCCCACCCGAGGTGACGCCGGACGGGTCGTGAGCCGGTGAGCGGTCGGTGTCCCAGCGCCGGCCGACGTGTCCCGATCACGTCGGCCGGCGCCCGGCGAGCTACCGGCGTACCACTCCGACCTGCTGGGCGAACCGGTCGGGGTCGAGGTCCAGCCACGGGTAGCCGATGCTGTTCCACAGGTCGCAGTGCTGCGCCGCGGCGAACGCGGTCGAGGTCACCGTCGAGCTACCGCCCGGCTGGAGGACCATCGCCCTCTTGTCCTTGACGCTCGGCCATTCCGCCTGCCCGGCCGCGTCCGGGGTTCCCCGGCGGACGAACGCGCCCCAGTACCGGACCATTTCGGCCGACAGCCGGAGCTGGTCGCGGTCGTAGACGCTGGTCGCGGTGGGCCAGAGGTAGGCCTGGTCCGCCGCGTGCGAGGCACCGGCGTCGAAAGCACCCCGTGCGGAGGGGCTCCGCGCGTCGAAGCGGTACAGGAACGTCTTCGGCTGGTACTTCGAGAACTGCTGCGCCAGCTGGGCGTACTGGCACCCGCCGAGCCCGTAGAAGACACTCGAATCCGTCCACACGGCACCCAATGCGTACGCTGCCGTGTCCTGGGCGGGGAAAGCGCTCAGCGGATACTGCTTCTCGACGTCCGCGGCGTGCTCGCCGAAGAGGTACTCGAGGCTCTTCGAATACTGGGCGGGGGTCGCGGTGCGGAAGGGCAACGCCCAGCCGCGCACCTCGTCGCGGGTGCTGCCGATCAGGAGCGGAACCCGCTCGAAGCGGCCCGTGCGCACGGCGTCCGCCGGGGGGAGGGGCAATTCCGGGACGCCGGCCGTGGGCAGCGGGCCGCTGAGGATGCCGCCGCGGAAGCCGGCGCTCGCGGCTTGGAGCTCGGCCGCGGACTTCGTGCGCAGGCAGCTGACCGAGTCGGTGGGGCAGCCGCCGTCGGTGGCGAACCGCGCGCCGGCCGCCTGGGACTCGGTGACGGTGTGGCTCGGGCAGCCGCCGCTCTGGATGATGGCGCCGTCGATCAGGCCGCGCGTCAGCGGTGACGAAAGCAGGGCGCACACCGAGTGGCCGCCCGCGGAGAGCCCGGAAACGGTCACGGCGTTGTGGTCGCCGCCGAACCGGTCGATGTTGTCGTTGGCCCAGTTCAGGGCAGCAACCTGGTCGAGCAGGCCGTAGTTGCCCCCGCCGGACTTGCTCAGGCCCGGCAGGTTCAGGAAGCCGAACGCGCCGAGCCGGTAGTTGATCGTCACGACGACGATGTTGTTGGTTTCGGCCAGGAGCGAGCCGTCGAACTCGCTCCCGGATCCCGACGAGAACCCACCGCCGTGGATCCACACCAGCACCGGCAGCCGCTCGTTCGTCGGCCGCGCCGGACGGTAGGCGTTCAGGTAGAGGCAGTCCTCCGTGACCGCCGTGCCGGAACCCTGCGGGCACGCCGGGCCGTAGCTCGTCGCGGGCCGGACCCCCGGCCACGACGGCGCGGGCTGCGGTGGCTGCCACCGGAGACCGCCGACCGGTGGCGCGGCGAACGGGATGCCGAGGAACGAGTCCACCGCCCCGGTGGTCTTCCCCCGGACCTGGCCCGCTTCCGTCTGGACGACGAGTGAGTGCACGGCGTTCGCCGCCGCCGGGGCGCCGGCGGCGAGGGACGCGGCGGTCACCGTCAACGCGACCGCGGCACCGAGCCACTTGAGTCTTTTCCGCACCGATCCTCCCGGAACTGAGTGGGTGTCGGTGCAGCATGGGTGCCGCGGCTCACCGGGCGACGGGCGTGGTCCGGCCACTGGACCGCAGGGCGCTGACCGTCTTGGTGATCCGGTGGCCCACCATCGTCAGCAGCCCGGCGTACTTGCCGACGTCGGCGCGGTACAGCGGTGCGGTGATGGACAGGGCGCCGGTCGTCAGGCCGGTCGCGCCGGTCAGCGGGATGGCGACGCTGACGAAGCCGACGCGGGTCTGTTCGTATTCGACCGCGTAGCCGTTCGCGCGGGCCCGGGCCAACTCGCTCAGCAGGAGACCGGGAGCGTTGACCGTGTGGGGCGTGAGCCGGTCGAGCGGCGACGCGATCACCTCGTCGACCAGCGCCCGGGGCCCGAAGGCGAGTAGGACCTTGCCGGTGGCGGTGCAGTGCATCGGCATCCGGCCGGCCACCCGCGACGGCTTGGTCACCTGGCTGTGGCCGGACACCTTCTCCAGGTAGAGGACCTCGCGGCCGTCGGGGACGGCGAGGTGGATCGTCTCGTTCGTCGCCTGGTAGAGGTCCTCCATGTACGGCCGGGCGGCGTCGCGCAGGATGCGCTGGCGGGGCACCCGCTGGCCGATCTCGAACAGGCGGATGCCGAGCCAGTAGTCGCTGCCACGCCGCTCCAGCACGCCCCAGGTCAGCAGCTCCTGCGCCAGGCGGTGCACCGACGCCTTCGCCACGCCGGAGCGCCGGGCCAGTTCGGTGAGGCTCAGGTGCTCGTCGTCGGGGCCGAAGGCCTCGAGGATGAGCTGGACCTTGCCGAGGACGCTGTTCGCTTCCATGGGATCAGGTTCGGTCAGCGGAACCGGTCCGGCCAACGGACCGGTCCGCTCACCGAACCGCTAGGGGACGAGCACGGCGCGGCCGCGGACCCGGCCGGCTCGCAGGTCTTCCAGGGCGAGTGCCGCGTCGGCGAACTCGTACTTCTGCACGGCCAGCGAAAGCTCACCCGCGGACAGCTGCTTGACGAGGTCACCGGCGATCTCGCGGGCCCGGCGTTCCTGCCGGATCATGTTGACCGGCAGCAGCGCGACGTCGTCGAGGAGCCAGGACGGCAGGTCGACGCGGACTTCGGTGCCGGTCACGTAGCCGATCACCGCCGCCCGGCCGCCCTGGCGCACCCAGCGGGTCCGGGCGACCAGGCCGTCGCCGCCGAGTGTGTCGACCAGCAGGGACGCGGGGCGGTCGGCGGCGAGCCGCTCGATGTCCTCAGTGGACTCGAGGCAGACTCCGGTGACGTCGTCGGGCACGTGGGCGAGCTGGTCCGCGCGGCCGACGATCCCGGTGACCTTCGCGCCGGCGAGCACGGCCTGCTGGGCGACCATCGACCCGACCGCGCCGGCCGCCCCGACGACGATCACCTGCTCGTCTTCGGCGAGCCGGGCCACGTCGTGCAGGACGACGAACGCGGTCGTCGCGGGCACGTAGAACGTCGCCGCGACTTCCGGTGGCAGCGGGGCGTCGAGCTTGTTCGCGGCCTTGGCCGGCACGCTGAGCCGCTCGGTCCAGGTGCCGTCACGCAGGAGCCCCAGACCGGCGCCGCGCAGCATCACCTGGTCGCCCGGTGCGAGGCCGGAATCCGCGTCCGCTTCGACGACGATCCCCGCGCCCTCGACGCCACCGGCGTAGGGGAGGGGCGGCTTGAGGGTGAAGGTGCCGCTCGCCACGGTGACGTCCAGGTGCGCCACCGCCGCCGCCTGGACGTCGACCAGCACCTCGCCCTCGGCCCGCGTCGGCTCCGGGACTTCGTCCACGACCGGCGCCGAGCCCCAGGTGTGGAACCGCGCGGCCCTCACGCGGCGGCCTTGCGGAGGAACCCGACGCTCAGCGGGTTGTACCGGGCGGCCTGCTCGTGCTGCGGCCAGTGGCCGCACTCTTCGAACAGCTCCAGCTGCGAGCCGGGGATGTTCTCGTGCATCTTCGTGGCCTCCGGAACCTCGCCGAACGGGTTCTGGCGGCCCCACACGATCAGCGTCGGCTGCGTGATGCGGGCCAGCTGGTCCGGACGCAAGAGGTTGCGCTGCCGCCGTTCCATGTCCTGCAGCGAGAGCAGATTGTCCACATTGGCCACGAACTCCGGCGTGTGGTAGATCGCGTGCCGGACCTCGACCAGCTCTTCGGTCGCGTTCTCCTCGCTCGCCATGAGCAGCCGCAAGCGTTTGCGCGTCAGCTCGACGTCGTCGGTGGCGACGGCGTTCTTCGTGCTGGTGCGGATCCGGTCCATGACTTCGGGGTTGGCCACGGTCCCGCCGGCGCACAGCAGCTGCAGGCTCAGCACCCGCTCCGGGTGGTCGACCGCGGCGCGCGCGCCGACCCAGCCACCCAGGGACTCGCCGACGATGTGCGCGGCGCGGATGCCGACGGCGTCGAAGTAGTCCAGCAGGTGCTTGACGTAGTCGGCGATCTCGTACGGCTGGGCGGGCTTGCCGGTGTAGCCGTGGCCGAGCATGTCGATCGCGTGGACGTCGAACTCGCTGTGCGCGACGATGTTGCGGGCGAACGCTTCCAGGTGCCCGCTGGTGCCGTGCAGGAACACCACGGCTTCGGCGTCCGGGTTCCCGGCCCGCAGCGTCCGGGTGGGGACGCCGGCGGCGTCGACGTACTCGACGCGGTGCGGGATGGGGCTGAGTTCGGTCCAGATGCTCACACGTGCTCCTTGGTGTTGATGCGGTGGACTTGGGTGTTGCTGTACGCGGCGAGCTTGCGCAAGGCAGCGAGCGTCGCGGCTGTGACGGTCAGGGCGAGCAGGACCTTCATGCCGGAACTCCTTGCGGGATCAGGGAACGGAAGAACCCGTCGACCACCGCGTGGTAGGCGTGCGGGCGTTCCTCCTGAAGGTGGTGGGAGACGTGGTCCATGACGTGCAGGTTGCCGTGGGGCACCATGCGCGCGAGCATCAGCGGGTAGTCAGGGGTGAGGAACGCGTCCTGCATGCCCCAGATGAACAGCGTGGGTGCCTGGATGCGGCCGAGTTCGTCGGTCAGGTCCTGCCAGTCGCCGCGAGGGGAGTCCGACATCGCGGCCAGCTCGCGCTCGCCGGGGTCGAGGCTCTGCTCGTAACGCAGGTCCAGGGTCTCTTCGGGGAGCTGGTCGGCGTCGTGCCACTCGAGGGTGGTGATCAGGCGACGCATCTTCTCGCGCGTCGGGCCCTCGCCGCCGTAGTAGGCGTCACGCGCGTTGCGGCCACGGCGGCCGCCCTCGGGGAGCGGGGCGAGGGGTCCGTAGAAGACCGGCATGCTGCCGGTGACGACCAGCGAGCGCACCCGGTCCGGGTACTTCGCGGCGAGGTTGAGCGCGATCGTGCCGCCCCAGGAGTTGCAGACGAAGTCCGCCCGGTCGACGCCCAACGTGTCCAGGAGGGCGACGGTCTTGGCCGCGTGGTGGTCCCACATCGGCCCGGTGATCGGCGTCTTCGCCGAGCGGCCGTACTGGTGGATGTCGACCAGGAGGCACCGGCGGTCTTCGGCGAACAGCGGCGCCACCGGCCCGAAGTCGCTCCACGCGGTGCAGCCGGGGCCGCCGCCGTGCAGGAACACGGTGTCCGGGCCGGAGCCGAGGTCGTGGTAGTGGTAGGTGACGCCGCCGCCGTCGGCGTAGTGGCTTTCGGGTGGTGGGGTCATGCTGCTTCCTTCCCGGTGGTGGACAGGGTCGTGCGGGCGAGGACCTCGCACAGGCGGCGCATCGCGCGGACGTCGACGGTGTTCATGCCGCGGCTGAAGTCGTCGGAGGCCGCCTTCGGCATGCCGGTCCGGACGGTCGGGATGCCGCGGGCGCGCAGGATGTTCGCGTCCGTGGCGCCGCTGTTGTCCGGCACCGGCTCATGCGGTCGGCCGGAAGTTGCTTCCCAGGCGTCGATCGCAGTACGCACGATCGGCGAGTCGGGCGGGGTCGACGTGCCGGGGATGGCCAGGACCATCTCCAGCTCCACGTCGAACTGGTCCAGGAACGCCGCCAGCTCCCGTTTGACGGACAACGGTGTCGTGCCCGGGGCGATCCGCACGTCCAGGCGGATCCGGCAGGCGGCCGGAGTGACCGCGAGCATGCGTTCCCAGCCACCGGCGATCGACCCGATGATGCCTTGCGGAGCTGCGGTGGCCGTGCGGTGACGGGCCGGGTAGTCGGCAAGCCAGCGCTCCAGGCGCGTCACGACGTCGGCGGCGGTGACGATCGGGTTGCGGTAAGGCAGCCGGTGGCGGCTGCCGACGTAGGTGTGGATGCCGGGCACGGTGATCTCGAACCAGCACAACCCGACTTCGTCGTGGGCGACGAAGTCCCCGGGCTTGGCGATCACCGCGTAGTCGGTGTGCCAGCCGCGTTCGAGCAGGAACGAACAGCCCACGCCCTGTCCGGTGTTGGCCCGCGCGGGGTAGCCGGGTGCCTCGATGGCGTTGGTGGGCATGCCGCCCGCGCCGAACGCCACGACGACGTCACCGGCCAGCTCGGGCCGGACCGCGCCCAGAGCCTCGGCGAGCACGAGGATGCAGGCCGCGTGACCCTTCGGGTTGCTCGCCCCGAGGCCGGAGACGAACGGACCTTCGTCGCGGGGCTCGGGTTGCATGTCCGGCCGCAGCTCCGGCCCGATCCAGGGAACGTCCAATTCGGACTGTCCGGTGGTGAGGGTGTCGATCGGTGCGTAGAGCATCAGGTCCTCGCCGCCGCCGGAACCGCGCAGGCGGCCGACGGCGTTGGCCTGGAACTCGTCGAGGTGCTGGGCCTGGGCGGCGAACCCGGCCGCAGACAACCGCGAGGCCAACATGTGGGCGAGGGGTGCTTCGCGGCCGGTCGGGCTCGGGATCGCGGTGACCGCGTGCGCGGCCTCGCGGAGCCGGTCCTCGGTGATACGAGCGAGGACGGTGTCGAGAGTCGTCACGGCCGGATCACCGCGACGCCCATCCCGGTCAGCCACTCGGGCATGGGGGAGTAGGCCAGCGCGCGACCCGGTGCGAAGCCAAGCGCGGCGGCCATGACGAGCCAGGTACGCAGCTCCTGACCGCCGTTGCCGGCTGCCTTCCCGATCTCCTCGGTCGTCAGGGAGGTGTACTTCCCGAGTTCACCGCGTTCGAGGTCGGCCAGGAAGGCTTCGTCGAACTCGGGGAACAGCACCGGACGCGCCGCGGTGATGATTTCGCGACGGCGGCCGTCGTAGCTCTCCCAGTCGCCGCGGCCGTTGAGCCACGCCTCCACGAGGAACTCTTCGTCCTCGCCTTCGGGCGCGCGCCAGTCGTCGGGCCACGGCAGCTGGTGCGACAGGCCACCGGACGCGATCACGACCACCCGCAGGTCTTCGGGCCACGCCTCGATCGCCGCGGCAATGTTGCGGCCCAGCTCGGCGCACCGGTCGGTGCGGGGCAGTGGGGCAGCGAAGACGTTGACCACCAACGGGACCACGGGCACGGCGATGTCGTCGAGGAGGTACTGGATGGCGTGGGTCTGGCCGTGGTCGATCTGCAGGCGCGCCGAGATCGCGACTTCGGTGCCGCGCTCGACGAGGTCTTCGGCGAGCCGCTGGGCGAACTCCGGCGCGGTTTTCTGCGGCCCCGACGGCGTCTTCGCCTCGCCCGAGCCGATGACCTCGCCGACGCCGAGGGTGAACGGCGGGATCATGTCCAGCCAGAACCCGCGGAAGTGGTTGGAGCCCACGATGATCGCGAGGTCGGGCTTCGCCGCGGCGATCTCGTCGCGGGCTTCGCGCAGCGCGTCGCGGAAACGTTCCGCGCGGTCGGTGTGCACGACCTTGTCCCAGTGGGTGTTCATCAACGTCGAGTGGGATGCCCCGACGCCGAGCACCACGCGCGCCATCAGTCCGCCTCCGGAACCGGCACGGTGACGCCGTGTGCGGCCAGCCGGTCGACGCGTTCCTCGCAGGTGTCCTCGGCGAGCTTGCGCCACTTGAGCAGCGAGTCGTCAGGCCGGTACAGCTTCTCCGGCGGGGCGTCGGTCACCTCGACCATCCACTTGTCCTGCCCGGAGAACTGGCCGTGGAACAGCCATCGCACGAACCCGAGGTACTTCGCGTAGAACGGCAACGCCTTCAGCCCGCGCTGGAAGCTCGCCAGCACGCCGACGTACAGGTGGTTGTCGGCGTCGACCGGGACGTAGAACTCGTAGTGGATGAACGTCGGGTACACGATCCGCAGCACGCCGGGCATGCTCACCGAGGCGAAGCCGGGGAACTCCTGCGCCGCGATCACCGGGTTGGTTTCGCGGTGGGTGCTGGTGTTGCCGACGTTGCCGACTTCCTTCGGCGGCCGCAGCTTGAACCACGCCTGGTTGTCCCACTTGCCGAGGCCGGGGAAGTCGGCGGTCCAGTACTGCTTGTCCTGGACGCGGTAGATCCACCGGCCGCGCTGGATGATCCGGGTTTCGTTCCAGACCGGCATCGCCTTGAACAGCCGCCACAAGGCCGTGCGGTGCAGGTACTTCGCGTGGCCTTCGTCGTAGCCGTTCTCGCACGCGAAGCGCCAGTTGCCTTCGCGGGGCTGGATGCGGGAGCCGACGATGGCCTCGTTGCCGACCAGTTCCTCGGGCAGCTGCTCGTCGATCGGCGGGGCCTCTTCGCCGTCGCCGACGAAGACCCACACCATGCCGAGCCGCTCTTCGACCGCGTAGGTGGGCTGCTTGACCTTGCCGCAGATAGGCGACGCGGGGCCGTCGGTGATCGCGGCCTTGAGGTCGCCGGTTTTCAGGTCGAACGTCCAGCCGTGGTACGGGCACGAGATCGTGCCCGGGAACTGCTGGTTGCCCTCCGACAGCGGCACTCCGCGGTGCGGACAGCGGTCCTTCAGCGCGTACACCTTGCCGCCGTCGCGCACCAGCACGATCTTCTGCCCGAGCAGGGTGATCTGCCGGGGCTTGCCGGTGAACCGCGACGAGTACCCGACCGGGTACCAGTAGCCGCGGAACCCGGCCGCCGCGGCCTGGTAGTGCGGCCAGCTCGACCAGTCCTGCCGGCCCGGGAGCCTCACCGGTCGCCGGCTCCGCCGGGCCGGGGTGGTGGCCGTCTCCCCGTTCTGCACGCTCATGACCGCTCCAAGTTCGTTGTGGCGAAGCTGAAGGCGAGTCCACCACCGCCCGGGCCGCGGGCCAACGCCTCCGGTCCGCTCACCGAACCCGATCCGAAATCCGGAACGCGGTCCGCTCACCGGTCCGCGATCCGGGCCCGCGCCGCGGCGCCCGCCTAACGTCCGGCCTTGTCCACTTTCGACATTCCATGGAGGACTCATGGCCCTCGACACCGACATCCTCCTGGTCGGCGCCGGACCGACCGGGCTTTACGGCGCCTACTGCGCGGGCTTCCGCGGGCTGCGCACCGTCGTGGTCGACGGGCTGCCCCAGCCGGGCGGGCAGATCGCCGCCCTGTACCCGGAGAAGGAGATCCTCGACGTCGCCGGGCTGCCGCACGTGCGGGGCCGGGACTTCGTGTCCGCGCTGCTCGACCAGGCCGGCCGGTACGACCCCGAATACCTGCTGGGCCGCCAAGCCGTGGCGCTGGGCCGCGCGAACGACGGGCGGCCCGAGGTCACCCTGTCCGACGGCCTGGTCGTGCGGGCCGGGGCGGTGATCCTGACGGCCGGGATCGGCACGTTCACCCCGCGCAAGCTGCCCGCGGGCGAGGACTACCTCGGCCGGGGCCTGAGCTACTTCGTCACCGACCCGGGCGCGCACACCGGTCAGGACGTCCTCGTCGTGGGCGGTGGGGACAGCGCGGTCGACTGGGCACTGGCCCTGGAACCGATCGCGAAGTCCGTCACCCTCGTGCACCGGCGGTCGGCGTTCCGCGCGCACGCGGCCAGCGTCACGGCGGTGACCGAAGGCGGAACGCACATCGTGACCGACGCCGAAGTCGAAGCGCTCACCGGAGAAGACACGCTGAGGCTGGCCCACGTCCGCGTGCGCGGCGAAGAACGGCCACGACTGTTCGAAGTGGACAGTGTGATCGCCGCTCTCGGCTTCGTGAGCAACCTCGGGCCCCTCACCGGCTGGGGGCTGGAGCTGCGCGGCCGCTCGATCCTCGTCGACTCGCGGATGCGCACCAGCCTCGACCGCGTCTACGCCGCCGGGGATGTGACGGAGTACGAGGGCAAGGTCCGCCTGATGTCCGTCGGCTTCGGCGAAGTCGCGACGGCGGTCAACAACGCCGCGGTCGCGCTCGACCCCGAGCTGTCCCTCTTCCCCGGCCACTCCACCGAAAACTCCTGACCCGGAAGGAAAACCATGGCCTACGTCATCGGCGCCAACTGCATCGACGTCACCGACCGCGCCTGCCTCGACGTCTGCCCCGTCGACTGCATCTACGTCGGCGAGCGCAAGAGCTACATCAACACCAACGAATGCATCGAGTGCGGTGCGTGCGAGCCGGAGTGCCCGGTGGACGCCATCTTCGTCGACCGCAAGGCCCGCGGCGACGAGAGCAAGGCAGTGTTCGTCACCGACTCGATCGCCTTCTTCGAGCAGCCCCTGCCCGGCCGGGACGCGCCCCTCGGCGACCCCGGCGGTGCGGGCACGGTCGGCGACCTCGGCGTGGACACCCCGATGGTCGCGCAGTACTGAGAAAGGGGCGGCACCGATTGCGGTGCCGCCCCTTTTCAGCGCCCCATGAACGACGGTGGGCGCTTGTCCAGGAACGCCTGGAGCCCTTCGGCGGCGTCCGCGGTCCGGGTCAGCTCCGCGACGCCCTTCTCCTCGCGCAGCAGAGCATCCTCGATCGGGAGGCCGTGGCCCTCGTCGACGACCCGCTTGAGGATGCCGATCGCCGCGGTCGGCTTGGCGGCGAGCAGTTGCGCCTCCTCGGCGACCGCGGCGTCGAAGAGCCCGGGGTCGACCACGCGATCCACCAGGCCGTACGCCAGGGCCTGCTGGGCGGACAGGCGGGTGCCGTCGATCATCAGCCGCTTGGCCCGGTGCGGTCCGACGAGCCGCGGGAGCCGCTGGCTGCCGCCCGCCCCGGGGAACAGGCCGAGGGCGATCTCGGGGAACCCGAAGCTCGCCGTGGCCGAAAGGATCCGCAGGTCACAGGCCAGCGACAGCTCCGCACCGCCGCCGAGCGCGTGGCCGTTCATGGCGGCGATCACCGGCTTCGGCGCCCGCTCCAGGAGCCGCTGGACGTCGATCCAGCCACGCATCTCGGCCTGGTTCGCGTCGGACAGGTCCCGCATGACGGCGATGTCCGCACCGGCGACGAAGAACTTCCCGGTGCCGGTGATGACCAGGCACCGCACGTCCGGGTCCGCGGCCAGCGGCGGCAGCACCTCGAGAAACTCCGCGATCAGGGCGGGGTCCACGGCGTTGGCCGGCGGCCGGTCGATCCGGATCGTCGCGACCCCCGCGTCCCGGGTGGTGGTCAGGACCGGCATGCGTGTTCCTCTCATTCGGTGATCCCGGCGGCGCGCAGGGCCGCCAGGCGGTCGTCGTCGAAGCCCAGCAGCTCGCGCAGGACCGGCTCGGTGTGCTGGCCGAGCAGGGGAGCGGGCGAGGTGAGGGTGCCGGGCGTCGCCGTCAGGCGGGCGACGATCCCTTCATGAAGCACCGGTCCGGCGATCGGGTGGTCCAGGCGCACGTAGAAGCCGCGGTCGGCCAGGTGCTCGTCCTGGACGAGGTCGCGGCCGGTCGCCACCACGGCGGCGGCGACGCCGGCGGCCTGCAGACGGGCGGCGAGTTCGTCAGCGTCCTGAGTTCGGGTCCACGCGGCGAGAGCGCCGTCGTCCCCGGACGACCCCGCCAAGTTCCGCAGCGCGGCCCACTGCGTCTCGTCCTGCGGGGTGATGGCCACCCATCGGTCGTCCCCGGCCGCCGGGTAAACGCCGGGCAGCACGGAACGCGCGGTGTCGAGCACCGCCGGGCCCATCGTGGCCGCCATCGCCTCCAGCTGCGAGAGGTCGACGTGCCCACCCTCCCCGCGAATCAGCAGGTCCAGGGCCCCGAGCACCGCCGCGTTGGCGGCAACCATGTCGCCGAGGCCGAACACCAGCCCCTGCGGTGGCTCGCCCGGATCGGCCGTCTCGGCGGACAGCCCGGACATCGCCGCGAGCGTGTCGGCGAAGGTGACGGCCTTCTTCCACGGCCCGGTGTGCCCGACGCCGGACATCGACACCAGGATCGCTTTCGGGTTGATCTGGCGCAGCGACTCGTAGTCGAGGCCCCACTTCGCCAGCACACCGGGGCTGAAGTTCTCCACGACGATGTCGCACCGGGCGGCCAGCTCCCGCAGAACCTCCTGTCCCTCGGGCGTGCGCAGGTTGAGCGCGACGCTGCGCTTGCCGCGGTTGAAGTTCAGGAAGTACCCCGAGTCGTCCGGGCCGGCGCCCGGCCGCAGCCGCATGGACGTCGAGAACCGGGTCGGGTCGTGCCGGTGCTTCGACTCGACCTTGATGACGTCGGCGCCGTGCTCGGCGAGGATCTTGGTCGCATACGGCCCGGCCAGCACCCACGTCAGGTCCAGTATCCGGACGCCGTCGAGCGGACGTCCTTTCGCGGGCCGGTTTCCGCCCGGGGCGCTGGTCCAGGAGCCCTCGGTGAGCGGGGACAGCCTGACCGGCCGGGGCAGGCCCGGGGCGTCCCACGGGAACCCGGCGTCCTCGACACCGTCGACCGAGACGAAGAACCGCCGGTCGCGCAACTGCGGGTTGTGCGTCAGCTCCGCTGGAGGCGTCACTTCGGCCCACGGCAGGGCACGGTCGCGGCCCTGCTCGGCGACCTCGGCCGCGGTGCGCTTGGCGACGAACCGCGCGATCACGGCGTCGACGTGGGGGCGCTCGGCCCAGCGCACCGTCTGGTCGGCGAACCGCTCGTCCAGCAGGTCACCGGCCTCGCCCGCGTCGGCCAGCCAGTCCCGGAGGCCGGTCCACATGCGCTCGCTGCCGGAGTAGCCGCCTGCCACGTACCCGTCGGCGGCCGCGAAGATCCGGTGCGCGACGTGTTCGTAGACGCCGCCGTTGCGCACCGGGAACCGGCCGGCGTGGATCCACGAGATCGCGGCCGTTTCCAGCGTCGCGGCGACCGCTTCCTGCGCCGAGACGTCGATCAGCTGCCCGGTCCCGGCGAGCACGCCCAGCAGCGCGGCGATCGCGCCGTGCGCCCCGGCCAGCTGGCAGGCCTGCTCGCGCGGTGGCGGCTGGGGCGGCCCGTCCGGCTTGCCGCCGAGCCAGGTCATCCCGCCGGCGGAGGCGAGCACGAGGTCACCGCCGACCCAGTCGCGGCGCGGGCCGGTGAGCCCGAACGGCGTCACGACCACGTGCACGGCGTGCGGCCACCGCGAGGTCCCGTCGGCGTGGAGGCCGCGCAGCTTCGCGACCGGACCGCTTTCCAGGACGACGTCGGCTTCCCCGGCCAGCGTGTCGAGGTCCGACGCCGCCAGCTTCTTCCCCGCGTGCCAGTGGACGCGCTCGGGGCCGTCGAGGTCGTCGTCGACGCGGACGACGTCGGCGCCGAGCCCGACCAGCAGCCGGGCGCCCTGCCGGGCCAGTTCGTCGGTGAGGTCGAGTACGCGCAACGGTGCCCTCCTGCGGAACGAAGAATGTCGTTCGACCGTAGGCAGCGGCAGCGCCCGGGCGGCTACGCGCGGTTCACTGGGCGGACCGGGCTTCGGCGTCCCAGGTGAACTCGTCCACAGTGGACGGCAGCAGGGCCTTGACGACCTTGCCGCTGCCGTTGCGCGGCAGTTCGCGCGCGATCCGCACGTACCGCGGCTGGGCGTGCCGCGGCAGCCGCGTGCGGCACCAGTCGCGGACGGCGGGCCCGTCGAGTGCGCGGTCGGTGGCCAGCACGACGAGCAGCTCCTGCTCGGTGAGGTCCGACTCGACCCCGACCGCGGCCGCGTCGACCACACCGGGCAGTGCGCGCAGTACCTGCTCGACGTCCCAGGTCGCGATGTTCTCGCCGCGCCGCCGGACGACGTCGCCCCGCCGGCCGGCGAAGGTCAGGAAGCCGTCCGCGTCGAGGCGGCCGCGGTCGCCGGTGCGGAACCAGCCGTCCCGCAGGACCGCCGCGGTGGCCCCGGGATCGCCCGCGTAGCCGCGGAACCGCATGTCCGGCAGCTTGGCGCGGGCGGCGATCTGTCCCGTCCGTCCCGGCGGCAGGGGTCGTCCGTCCTCGTCCAGGATCGCGACTTCGTACTCGGGCACCACCCGGCCGGCCGTGCCCGGCCGCCAGTCGCCCGGGGTGTTGGCGGAAACGTCCCCGAGTTCGGTGCTGGCGTACGCCTCGAGGGCCTTCACGCCGAAGCGGTCGAGGAACCGCCCGGCGAGTTCGGCGGGGGCCGGGGCGCCGTAGGCCAGGCGGACCGCGTGGTCGTGGTCGGTGCCCGGCCGCCGGTCGAGGATGGCCAGCACGGCGCCCATGAAGTTGAACGCCGTGACCCCCTCGGCGCGGCAGGTGTCCCAGAACCCGGAGGCCGAGAACCGGCGGTGGGCGACCAGCCGGGCACCGGTCAGGAGTGCGGGCAGGAGCGCGGTGTGCCGGACGTTGACGTGGTGCCACGGAAACACGTTGAACAGCACGTCGCCGGGGCCGTAGCCCATGGTCGCCGCCACCCGGCGTGCGTGCCGCAGCGCCGCGAAGTGCGGGAGTTCGGCGGCCTTGGCCCGGCCGGTCGTGCCCGAAGTGGACAGTACGACGAGCACATCCCCCGGTGCGGGCCGGTGTTCCCGGACGCCCGCCGCGGGCAGCTCGTCGAGGAACGGGTGCCCGGGTGGCCCCGGATCGTCCTCACGGACCAGGACGACTCGCTCGACGAGGTTCAGCAGGGCGGGGTTGGCGGTGAGCGCCGACGTTCCGGCGATCAGCACCGAGGCCCTCGTGGAGTGCCGGATCGCCTCGGCGGCCGGGAGCGTGACGTCGAGGGCCAGCGGCACCTCCACCGCCCCTTGCCGGGCGAGCCCGAACAGCAGCTCCACGGCGGCGCGTCCCGGCCGCACGCAGGTCAGCACGCGCGTACCGGGCGTGACGCGGAGCCGGGCGGCGAGGGCGCGGGAGCCCTCGTCGACGTCGCCGATCCGGAGCCGCGTGCCGTCGTCGAAGCGGACCAGTTCGAGATCCGGGTCCTGCCGGGACCGGGCGTTCAGCAGATCCACCAGGGTGCTCGCCCGAAGTTCGCTCACCCGGGTGATCGTCGTTCCGGCCCGCGGAAGGCCCAACCGGCCGGTCCGCTGAGCGGACCGGTCAGCCGGCCGCCCGCTTCGCCGGGGTCTGGACGACGGTGAACGGCTCGTTGCGCACCTCGGAGGCGGTGAGCAGGGCACGGTCGAGTGCCCGCGCGATGGCCGCCGCGGCCGTGCGCAGCTCGGGCAGCAGGCGTTTCGGGGCGAGCCGGGCGACCGGCGCGGTCGTCGACACCGCCGCGTGGACCGTGCCGTCGGCGCCGGTGACCGGCACCGCGAGGCTGCCGACCCCGGGCATCGTCTCCTCGATCTCCAGGGCGAACCCCTTCGCCCGGACCACGGTCAGCTGCTTGCGCAGGTCGTCCACCGAGGACACCGTGCGCGAGGTCAGGTGCGTCAGCCCGGCCGCGTCGAACCGGGCCAGCTGCTCCTCGACATCGGGGGAGGTGGCCAGCAGTACCTTGCCGGTCGCCGTGGCGGGTGCGGGCAGCCGCCCGCCGATCCGGGAGTGCGAGTGGATGTTCGCCTCGCCGGCGACCTTCTCCAGGAAGAGCACGTGGGCGCCGTCGAGCACGGCCAGGTGGATGGTCGCCCGGGTGGCCGCGAAGAGGTCGGCCAACGCCGGCCGCGCGACCGCGCGCAGCACGGCGGAGGCGGGCACCCGCTGGCCGAGTTCGAACACGCGCAGCCCGAGCTGGTAGCAGTCACCGCGGCGCTCGAGCAGCCCCCACTCGACCAGCTCCTGCGCCAGGCGGTAGGCCGACGCCTTCGGCACCCCCGACCGGCGGCTCAGATCGGTGAGCCCCAGCTGGTAGGCGCCGGATTCGAAGGCGCCGAGCAGCAGCTGCGCCTTGCCGAGCACCGAATTGGGCCGATCGTCGTCCTGGGTGGACATGGCACCTCCTCGCGGCTGTGGATTATCACCATCCGGAAAGATCCAAGTCCAGTCGGCGTCACCGTCCGTTACCTGCGTGTTTTCCGGCCGCCACCCGTCGTGGAACGCTTCGATGACCCGGTTCGGTAGGCGGACCGCGGGCGTGGCTCCACCGGTCGTGAGGGCGAACACTCCCGGCACGTCCTTCCGACCACACAGGGAGCCGCATGACGACGGTGGAGTACGGCTACGCCGCGGTGCCGGGCGGGCAGGTGCACTACTCGGAGCAGGGGACCGGCCCGGCCGTGCTCCTGCTGCACCAAACTCCGCGCTCGCTCGACGAGTTCCGCGAACTGCGGCCACTGCTGGCCGCGGACCACCGGGTGCTCGCGCTCGACATGCCGGGGTTCGGCAACAGCACGGCGCTGCCGGCTCCGCAGCGCATCGAGGACTACGCCCGCGGCGTCCTCGCGGCGCTGGACGCCCTCGGGGTGGACCGCACGGCGGTGGTCGGTCACCACACCGGCGGCGTGGTGGCGGTCGAGCTGGCCGCCGCGGCACCCGACCGGATCACGGCCGTGGTCCTCTCGTCGACGCCGTGGGCGGACGCGGGCTACCGTGCGTCGCATGTGGACGGTCCGGGGGTCGACGACGCCGCTCGCGAACCCGGCGGCGGCCACCTGCTCGCGTGGTGGGAGCAGCGCCGGCCCTACTACCCGAAGGCGGCGACCGGGCTGCTCGACCGGTTCGTCCGGGATGCCCTGGCCCCCGGCGTCGACCCCCGCGAGGGCCACCTTGCGTGTGCGCGGTACGAGATGGAACGGCGGATCGGGCGGGTGCGCGCACCCGTCCTGCTCCTCGGCGCGGGCGACGACCCGTTCGCCCTGCCGGCCCTGGAGCCCCTCGAACGGCACCTGACCGGGGCCGCCCTCGTGCACTCGGCCGTGATCGACGGCGGCACGGTCGCGCTCATGGAGGACAAGGCCGACGAGGTCGCGGCCACCGTGCTGCCTTTCCTGCGCCGGTTCACCCGGTCCGCTGATTGAACCCGCGTGTTGCCGATGTCCCGGCCGGCACACGAAAGTACGCCAACTCGACCGGCTCTTCCGGAGGCAGTTATGACACAACCACAACGGCAACAGACCAGGGCCGCGTTGGCCGGGTGGTTCGGCACCACCGTCGAATTCTACGACTTCTTCGTCTACGGCCTGGCGGCGTCGCTGCTGTTCCCGAAGATCTTCTTCCCCGCCGCCGACCCGGTGGTGGCCACGCTCATCTCCCTCTCCAGTTTCGGTGTCGGCTACGTCGCGCGTCCGTTCGGCGCGCTGCTGTTCGGGCACCTCGGCGACCGCATGGGCCGCAAGTCCATCCTGGTCACCACGCTGATGATGATGGGCATCGCGACCACCGCCATCGGCTTGCTCCCGTCGTACGGCACCTGGGGCATCGCCGCGCCGGTGCTGCTGGTCGCGCTCCGGATCGTGCAGGGCGTGTCCCTCGGCGGTGAGTCCAGCGGCGCCGTCCTGCTCACCGTCGAGCACGCCGAGAAGCACCGGCGTGGGTTCTTCGGCGGGATCCTCAACACCGGCACGGCGGTCGGGACCATCCTGGCCAACGCGATGTTCCTGCTCGTGGCGCGGCTGCCCGAGGACGACCTGCTCGCCTGGGGCTGGCGGATCCCGTTCCTGGTCAGCGTGCTGCTCGTCATCGCCGGGCTGGTGATCCGGCTGGGCCTGCGGGAGAGCCCGGAGTTCGCGGACGTCAAGGGCACCGGCGCGGTGCACAAGCTGCCGCTGGTGGACGTCCTGCGCAGGTGCGGCGGCACGGTGTTCCTGGTGACGCTGGCCACGCTCGGCGCGGGTGTCACAATCACCGTGAGCTCGGTGTACGTGCTGACCTACGGCAAGACCGAGCTGGGGCTGAGCACGTCGGCGATGCTCGACGTCCTGCTGCCCGGGCTGTTCGTGGTCGTGATCGGCGCGCCGCTGTACGGCCGGCTGGCCGACCGGATCGGGCCGAAGACGGTCTTCGTCGCCGCCGCCGCGTCGATGGTCGTGCTCCCGTTCGCCTGGTTCCCCCTGCTGAACACGAAGAACCCCTGGTTGATGTTCCTCGGCTTCGCGCTGCTGTTCGCGGGTTACGCCGCCAACTTCGCGATGTTCCCGGTCTTCTTCTCGCAGGCGTTCCCGGTTTCGCTGCGGTTCAGCGGGATGGCGATCGGTTTCACCCTCGGCACGATCTTCGGCAACGCCTTCGCGCCCGCGATCAGCGCGTCCCTCCTGGAGTCGACCGGCACCTGGGTGTCCATCGCCGCGTACATGGCGGCGGCGTGGGCGGTGACCGTCGTCGGCGGGCTGCTGCTGCGGGAAGCGCGGGCCGAGCAGCCGGACGTGCTGCGTGCGGAGTCCGGGGCGCCGGCGGCGTGAGGATCGGGGTCCGGGTTCCGCCGTGCGTCCCGCTGCCCGAGCTGGTGGCCTTCGTCCAGGAGGTCGAGCGCCTGGGGTTCGACGACGTGTGGTTCCCGGACTCGCAGCTGCTGTGGCGGGACGTCTTCGCCACCGCGGCCGCGGCCGCCGTGGCGACGTCGAGGATCGGCCTCGGCACGGCGGTGACGAACGTCGTGACCCGGCATCCGTCGGTGGTGGCCGGCGCGGCGCGGACCGTGGCCGAGCTCGCGCCCGGCCGGTTCGTGCTCGGCGTAGGCGTGGGCAACAGCTCGGTCGTCCCGGCCGGGCTCGCTCCGTCGACCCGGGCCGGCCTGCGTGCCGGGCTTCAGGTGATCCGGTCTTTGCTGGCCGGTGAAGAGGTCGGCTTCGACGGCGTGCGGTCGCGGCTGCGCGACCCGGTGGCCGTGCCGCTGCACCTGGCGGCGAGCGGGCCGCGGAACCTGCGGCTGGCCGGCGAGGTCGCGGACGGCGCGATCCTGCTGTCCGGAGTGGCTTCGGAGCCCCTTAAAGCCGCGATGCGGCAGGTGGCGGACGGCGGATCCGTGCCGGTCACGGTGTCGGCGTTCTGCCGCGTCACCGACTGCGTGCGGCGGGATGCGCGGGAACTGAAACCGGTGTGCCTGAGCATCGCGGCGAATGGTGGGGCGGCGTTTCTGGCGGCGGCGGGGGTCCGGGTGCGCGTGCCCGAGCGCCTGCCGCGGCTGCGCCCGGACCTGCTGCACGCCGAGTCCTGGGCGTCCGCGGTCCGGGCCTGCGAGTCCTTTGTGGACGACGAGGCCGCCGAGCTGTTCGCCCGGCGGTTCTGCCTGTACGGCACGGAGGACGAACTGGCGGCGCGGCTGACCGAGCTGACCCGGTCCGGCGTTTCGGCGGTGCTGCTGCAGCACGTCGGTTCGTACGACCTGCCGCGGCAGCTGGTCGCCGACTTCGCCGGCCGGGTCCGGCCCGTTCTCCGGCGTTAACCGGCAGCGAACTGCTGGGTGCCGATCACGCGTAGCAGCTCGAGCTTCTCGGCGGCGTCGGTGCCCTGCAGTGGCAGGAGGATCCGCATCCGGAGGCCGGTCTCGGGGGTCACGAGCAACTGGCAACGCAGCCGGATCAGCCCGACCGTGGGGTGCCGGACCGCTTTCAGGTCGGCGTGCCGGACGGCGACCTCATGCCGGTTCCACAGCGTCCGGAACTCCTCGCTGTGGGTCGAGAGGTCGGCGATCAGCTGGCTGACCCGAGGGTCCCCGGCTCGGCGGGAGCAGGTGGCGCGGAGGTCGCTGACGTGAGCCGCCGACAGGCGGGCCCGGTCCGCCTCCGGAACGTGGTCACGTGCTGCCCCGGGGGTGAACCAGCGCCGGTAGATGTTGCGGTCACGACCGGGGCGGAACTCGCCGTCGCCGGCCAGCGCGTCGTTGAGCGCGTTGGTGTAGAGCACGTCGCCGAGGTCGTTGTAGACGCACGTCGGCAGGGCGTCGAGGTGTGCGGCGAGCTGGCGCAGTCCCGGGTCGATGTGGTCACCGACCTGGCGCGGCGGGGTGGGCACGCCGGCGAGGCGGAAGAGGTGGTCCTTCTCGTCGGGGGTGCACCGCAGCGCGCGAGCGAGGGCGGTCACGACCGACTCCGACGGGTCGGAGCCGCGGGCCTGCTCCAGCCGCGCGTAGAAGTCGCTCGAGATGCCCGCGAGCACGGCTACTTCTTCGCGCCGCAAGCCGGGTGTGCGGCGACGTGAGGTTTCCGGCAGGCCGATGTCCGACGGGGTGAGCGCCGCCCGTCGTCGGCGCAGGAATTCGGCGAGTCCGGGGCGGTCGATCACGTCGTCAGTATGCGCGCGCGGGTGCGGCCGCATCCAGGACGAGGTTGGTCCTGGACAGCCTGGTCCTGCCCGGCCGCGACGATCGGCCGCACAGTGGGGCCATGACCGACCATCACGTCCGACTCGCTCGGCGCATCCCGGTTCCCGACGCGGTTCCGGTCGTCTCCGTCAACCCGGTCACCCTGCCGGCGCCCTGCCGCGGCCTCCCGCTGGAGCTGCGGGTCACCGCGCCCCTGCGGGGCGATGCCGTGGCGATCGTGCTGCTGTCCCACGGGGGCGGCAGCTCGTACTACCTGCAGTCCAAGGACGGCTTCTCGCCCTTGGTCGACTTCTACGCGAGTCACGGGTTCGCCGTCATCCAGCCCACCCACCTCAGTTCTCCGAGCGGCGGGCTCGGCCTCGACCGGGATGCCGTCGGCCACCCGCTCTTCTGGCGATCGCGGATCGACGACTTCGAGCTCATCCTCGACAACCTGGACGCGATCGAGGCCCAGGCGCCGGTCGTCCACGGACGGCTCGACCCGGCGCGCGTCGCCGCCGTCGGTTACTCCGCGGGCGGCAACACGGTCAGCGCGCTGCTCGGCGCGCGGGCTCTCGATCCGGGCAGCGGAGCCTTCCTCGACTTCCGTGAGTCCCGCGTCCGTGCCGGTGTGCTGCTCGCCTCGACCGGCAGCGCCGAGGGCATGACCGACACCATGCGCGAGCGGTACCCCGAGCTGGAGACCGACTTCTCGCGGTTGACCACGAGGACCCTGGTCGTCCACGGCGATGAGGACGTGAACCCCGTCGCCACCACCCGCGGCGCCGACTGGCACGCCGAGCCCTACCACCTCAGTCCCGGTGCCGACGCCCTGCTGGTCCTTCCCGGCGCCAAGCACTACCTCGGCGGCGTCATGGGCTACAGCCTCGCCGAAACCGACGACGAAGACCCCGAACGGCTCGCGGTCACCCAGCGCATGACCTGGGCCTACCTGCGATCGGCCCTCTACGACGGCGACCCGGCGTGGCAGCGTGCCACCGAAGCGATCCGCGGCCACCCGGCCCTCGGAAGTGTGTACCTGAAGCAGCCGTTACTTCCGCCATTTCGTGTCGAGTGAAACCGTATCGTCCGATCTGGCCTGCAGTAGGGTGGCGGGATGAGTGGCAAGTCCAGAACCGCGACCGCCCGTGCGACGGACCGTCCGGGTGATGTGTCCCCGTTCGCACTGGGGCTGCTGCTGCGCCGGGCCCACACGCGGGTGGCGGGTGCGATGGCCGCGGCGATGCGGCCCCACGGGCTGGAGCTGCGGCACTTCGCCGTGTTGATCCTGCTGGTGGACCGCGGGCCGACGACCCAGCGGGACCTGGTGGAGGCGACCGGCTCGGACAAGGCGGGGATCATGCGGGTCGTCGACGACCTGGAGGAGAAGGGGTTCGCGGTCCGCAAGCCCGTGCCGGGGGACCGGCGGGTGCGTTCCGTCGAGATCACCCCGGCCGGGCTGAAGGCCTTCGACACCGTTCACCGAGATGCCCTGGAGCCGGCCGAGGGACTGGTCTCGCACCTGCGGCCGGGGGAGGCGGCGAAGCTGGTGGACCTGCTCACCCGGTTCACCTATCCGCCCGCGGACCAGGCGTAGGCGCCGGGACGGCTCGCCGTCAACGGACGGGAAACATGCGCTGCTTGACCGGTGGCACGGCTTCGGCGAGACGCAGCACGGTGCGGAACACCGACCGCGGCAGCCGGGACGTCGTCGCGGCACCACGGGCGTTGCGCGTGGACAGCGCCAGCGCCGCGTTCGCGTAGCCGCGCATCTCCCGCTCGTATCCGGCGATCCGGGCGTCGGGTGCCGTGTCCGCGCAGAGGTGACGCCGGAGGGTGTCGGCGTCCCGTAGCGCGGTGTTCGCGCCGATCCCGGCCATCGGGGTCATGGCGTGGATCGCGTCGCCCAGCAGCGTGACGGCGGCCGGCTGCCAGTCCGGCAGCTCGGGCATCGTCTTCAGCGGGATCGCCGCGACCGTCGCGAGGTCGGTTTCCGCGATGATCCTTCGCACGGGAGCCGCCCAGGTCCCGGTCCGGTCCCGGACCAGGTCGAGCAACCGGGCGGGTCCGGCCGTCCCGAGGTCGTCCGGGTAGGTCGAGCGGTGCGCGGCCCACGCCCACACGATGACGCGCTCCGCCGCGCCGGCGTCCCAGGTGGACAGGAACATCCAGCCCGGCCGGGCGGGCACGATGTTGGTGACCGCGCCGTCGACGAGGGCGGCCGGGAGGGTGCCGGCCAGTTCTCGGGTGAGCCGGACCCGGCCGGCGATGTTCACGATGCCGAGGTCGCGGCGCCGGAGCCCGGGCAGCCGCTGCATACAGACGCGCGAGTTGGCCCCGTCGGCACCGACGAGCAGGTCCGCCGCGACGGTGTGGCCGTCGGCGGCGTGGACGAGGACGCCGTCCTTTGTGTACTCGAAGCGGTCGAAGGCGCTGCCCCAGCGGATTACGTCGTCGCGGCCGGTATTGGCGGTGTTGAGCCCGGTGAGCAGCGCGTCACGCAGGGCGTCGCGGTTCACGGCGCGCCGGCGGGTGACGGGATCGGTGTTGGCCGGGGTGTGCGTGTGGTCGCGTTCGGCGAGCACCCGCAGGTCCTGGTCGTGGAAGCGCACGATGTCCGGCGCGGTGGACGACGTCTCCGTCAGCTGCGTCCGGTTCCGCTCCGGGAGGCAGGCGTGCAGGGCGCGCAGGCCGTCGGCGTCGAGGTGGATGCCGTAGCTCGCCGGCTTGGCGTCCGGGGACGCGTGGCGTTCGAGCACCACGACGTCCACGCCGGCGCGGCGCAGGCCGTGGGCCAGGCACAGGCCGCCGAGCCCGGCGCCGGCGATGACGACTCGCATGGAGCTTCTCCTCAGGGGATCGTGGCTTCGCCGGGAAAGGCGAGCCGGGTCAGCAGGTCCAGCAGCAGTGCGGCCTCGCCGGCGCCGAGGTGGCCGAGCAGGTGCTCGGCGACGGGCTCGGCGTGCTGGTGGGCGGTGTCGAACACGGCCGTTCCGGCCGCGGTCGGGGTGATCGTGTGCACCCGGCGGTCGCCGGGGCGGGGGGTCCGGGTGACCAGCCCGGCGTGCTCGAGGTCGTCGACGACGCGGACCATCGTGGCCTTGTCGCTGCCGACGGCGCCGACGAGCGCCTGCTGGCTCATCGGCCCGCCGGTGTGGAGGGAGACGAGCACGATGAAGTGCCGGAACTCCAGGCCGAGCGGGCGAAGCACGCCCAGGAGCTCCGCGGCGGCGCGGTCGTGGGCGCGGCGCAGCAGCAGTCCCAGTGCGAACGGTGACCCGTCGCCCGGCCGGTCGGTCGCTCTCGTGAGCCGGGAAGCCGCTCTTGTCACGACCGAGAACGTATCATCTGAAACGGAGTTGCACAAGAAGGTTTCATATGAAACGGTCTTGGGTGTGAACACGACTCAGGAAGTACGCGTCCCGTCCGAATCCCCGGTCCTGCCGCGCAAACGACGCTGGGAAGGCATCGTGGTGACCGCCGCGCCGACGGTCGCCTTCGTGGCCGCCAACGCGCTCGGCGACCTCACCGCCGCCCTGGTGACCGCCGGCGTCGCCGCGATCGCGGCATTCGGCTGGCGGCTGTACCGGCGGCAGCCGGTGCGGCAGGCCGTACTGGGGCTACTGCTGGTCGCGGCGTGCGCGGCGGTGGCCACCGTCACCGGCGAGGCGCGCGGGTTCTTCCTCATCCCCGCGCTGATCCCGTTCGCCGTCATCGCGGTGTGCGTGACGACTGTCCTCATCGGACGCCCGCTGACCGGGATCGTCCTGAACCGGGTCGCAGGCGGGCCTTCGGACTGGAAGTCCGTTCCCCGGCTGCGCCGGATCTATACCGTCTCGACCCTCACGTGCGCGGCGGTCAACGTCGTCAACGGCGCGCTCCAGGTGGTCTACTACCGCGACGACCAGCCGCTGGTCCTCGGCATCGTGCACATCGCGACCGGCCCCGTTTTCGCGGTCATCGTCGCGATCACCATCGCTTTCGTCCGCCGCGCGAAGGCCGGCGCGGCAGCGTCCGCTCCGCTCAGCGCCGATCGTCCGCCTCGGGTTCGATGAACACGTCCTGGGTCCGCCGTCCGCCCAGCATCGTCAACGCGATGAGCGCGGCCACCGCGGCGGCGATGCCGCACACCAGGTAGCCGATGGAGTAGGCGTGGGAGAGCGCGTGGAACGCGACGTCCTTGAGGGGGTTGAACGGGATCGGCGTGCCGTCGGGCCCGGGTACCTGCGCCGGGACGCCGTTCTGCCCGAGCGGGCCGGACTTCACCGCGTGGACGGCCGCTTCGACCTGGGGACGCTGGGCCGGGGGCACGTGCTGCGGCGAGGCGTAGAACGCGTCCAGCGCGGACTGGAGCGAGGGGGACGAGGCGATCTGCGCGTTGATCGCGTTCGCGGCGTTCGTCAGCGCGATCGCGCCCACGATGGCGGGCCCGAGCGTCAGGCCGCCGTCGCGCAGCATGCTCGTCGCGCCGCTGGCCATGCCGGCTTTGGACGTCGGGACGCTGTTCACGGCGACGACGGTGATCGAGGTGACGGCCAGCTTGAAGCCGGCGCCGACGACCAGCAGCGGAACCGCGACCGCCGCGATGGAGAGGTTCGTGGCCGGAATGGCGGCGAGCACGAAGTCGCCGATCCCGATCAGCGCCATCCCGGTGCCGAGCACGACGCCGGGGCTGAAGCGCTCGACCACCCGGGTGCTGACCGGGAACAGCACCACGCCCATCACGTTCAGGCAGAAGAAGCCGACGGACGTCACGAGCGGGGTGTACTCCTGGATGGCCGACAGCCGGATGCTCGTCGCGTACGCGGTGCCCAGGTAGGCGAACATGCCGACGACGGTCACCACCGCGGAGACCGTGAACATCCGGTTGCCGAACAGTTCCAGGCGGATCAGCGGCCGGTCCACCCGGCGCTCGATGACGACGAACAGCGCCATGAACACGACGGCCACGACGAACCCGCCGATCACCGGAAGGCTGCCCCAGCCGTCTTCGGCTCCCTGGATCACCGCGTACAGCAGTGCGAACAGGGACACCGCGATGGTGATCTGGCCCGGCCAGTCCAGCGACCGGCCCAGCGGCGCGGACGAGTTCTGCGCGCCCACCAAGGTGATCACGCAGCTGACCACGGCCAGGACCGCCATGGCGAGGAACGCGTAGCGCCAGCTCGCGTACTCGCCGCCCGAATGCTCGATCCGGGCCAGCAGGCCGGCCAGCACCGGTGAGACGAACCCGGCGCCGGTGAGGGCGGCGGCCCAGATGGAGATGGACTGCGCGCGTTGCCGGACGTTCTGCGTACCCGCGGCGAGCATCGCGATCGACGTCGGGAAGATCGCCGCGGCGCCGATGCCGGAAACCACCTGACCGGTGATGAGCACGCCGGTGCCGCCGCTGGGCGTGAAGAAGCCGAGCAGCCCGCCCACGGCCATCAGCGCGGCGCCGATGGCCAGCAGGCGCTTGCGTCCGAAGAGGTCACCGACCACGCCGAAGGACAGTTCCAGCAGGGTCACCGGCACCAGGAAGGCGTCGGAGATCCAGGTCAGCGTCGTCGACGAAGTGTGCAGGTCCTGGTTGATGAACCCGTTGATGACGGCGGGGATGGACAGGCCGATCTGCGCGACCGCGACGGCGGCCGCCGCGGCCACCAAGGTGCCGCGCCGCAGCTCCGCGGGCGCTGACGGGCCGGATGACGCGACAGTCTCACTCACGATTGTGAAGCAAACCACACCGAAAACCAGATGTACAGGTTTCCTGACTATTGCGTGGAGGCCGGCCCCGGCTCCACCCGGTCCCCGCGCAGCGCGCGCCGGCACAGCTCCAGCGAGTGGTGCAGTTCGCTCGCCTGATCGTCGGAAAGCAGCGAGACCATGCGGTCCTGCAACGCGGCCACCTGGGGCCGCAGGCGATCGAGCAGCCGCTGGCCGGCGGGCGTCAGTGCGATGACGAGGCGGCGGCGGTCGGCGGGGTCTCGGTGGCGCTCGATCAGCCCGCCGTTCAGCAGCGTCGTCACCATGTCGGCCATGCTCTGGTCGGTGACGAAGGAGTGCCGGGCCAGGCGCGCGGCGGTGAGGTCCGGGTGGCGTTCGAGGACGGTCAGGGCGGTGTACTGCAACGTCGTGATGTCCGCCGGCCGGACGAGGGTGTCGAGCTCGGCGCGCACGGACAGCTCGACCTGCTTCATCAGGTACAGCAGAGTCGACGGCGGCTCACCCGAACCGGCCTGAGTGTTACCCGTCATGGTCAACCAGGACCTCCCTGATGACCATCGTAGGCGTCGCCCCGGGTGTGGCAGGGACGCGGATCTCATGAAGTCCTGGTCGGCTCGGGGGACACCGCAACCGGGGGCGAAGCCGCGGAACGACGGTGGTCACAGCTTCTTGAGCCGGCGCCGGTTGACCGTCAGCACCTCGTCCGACAGGTCCGGGGCGGCGTCGGCGATCGCCCGGGAGAGGATCAGTGCGCCGACCATCTGGCTGAACAGTGCGATCGCGCGCTCGCGGGCTTCGGCGGGGGTGAGGGCGGTGCCGGACTGGCGGGCGCGGTCGAGCAGCATGTCGGTGATGGTGGCGAAGTAACCGTCGAGTCCGCGCCGGTATTCGGCCTGGGCGGCGGCGCCGTGGCGGCCGGCGTCGGCGACGAGCGCGGCCGAGGCGCAGCCGATCTCGGGGTGGTCGCGGTGCTCGGCGTTGACGTACTCGTCGACCATGTCCTCCAGGGCTGCGCGCGCCGAGCGGGGATGCGCTTCGCGGATGGCGTCGAGCGCGCCGAGTGAGTCGGTGAAGCCCTGGTGGAGGACTTCGAGGGCGAGGTCGTCCTTCGAAGCGAAGTGGTTGTAGAACCCGCCGTGCGTCATGCCGGCCGACTTCATCAGCTCTTCGATGCCGATGCCGTCGAACCCGCGCAGCCGGAAGCCGGCACCGGCCGCGTCGACGATCTTCTCGCGGTTGAGCTGCTTCTGCTCCTGCGTGATGCGAGGCACCCTTCGATGATAGTCACCATCAAAGCGAGTGTCCACGGTTGACAGTCAATGATGACGGAGGCAATCATAACTATTGATGTCGATCGACATCGAAGATCGGAAGGAACGGTCGTGAACTTCGGAACCATCGGCGCCGGGACGGTCGCGCAGGCCATCGCCGGCCACCTCGTGGCGGCCGGCCACAAGGTGACACTCAGCAACAGCCGCGGCCCGGACACACTGCTCGACGTCGTGACCCGGCTGGGACCGCTCGCGAGCGCGGGCACGGCCGCCGAAGCGGCCGCCGCCGACATGGTCTTCCTCGCCGTGATGTGGCCGCAGGTCGGTGACGCGCTGACCGGGCTGCCCGCGTGGGACGGCCGCATCCTGGTCGACACCACCAACACCTTCGCCGAGCTAGAGGTCGGGACGGCGGGCGAGTTCGTCGCGCAACGCGCGCCGGGCGCGCGCGTGGTGAAGGCCTTCAACACCCTCTACGCCCAGTACATCGCCGCCGATCCCCGGCACGCGGAAGGACGGCAGCTGCTCTTTTACGCCGGTGACGACGCGGCCGCCAAAGCGGACTTCCACGCGGTCGCCGACGCCATCGGATTCGCGCCGGTCGACGCCGGGACGCTGCGCGAAGGCGGCCGCCTCATGCAGATCGGCGGCCCGCTTTCGGCGCTGCACGCCCTGAAGCAGGCATAGTGAAAGCACTCGCCTACGAGAAAGCGCACGCGCTCGACGCGTTCGCCATCGACCTGATCGAGGTCGACGAACCTCGGCTACGCGACGGTGACCTGCTGGTCGAGGTCCACGCGATCGGCATCAACCCCGGTGAAGCCGCGATCCGGCGGACCCGCAGCGCCGAGCCTGGCGGGCGGGTCGTCCTCGGCTGGGAGTTCGCCGGAGTGGTCGTCCAAGCCGGGTCCGCGGCCACCGGCTTCGCGGTCGGGGACCGGGTGCTGGGCACCGGCGACATCACCCGCGACGGCAGCTGGGCCGAGCGCGTGGCGGTCGACCACCGGGTGGTCGCCAAGATCCCGGACCGGCTCGCGTTCACCGACGCCGCATCGCTGCCCGTCGGGGTCCTCACGGCCTGGGAATCGCTGTTCCGCGACCAGGACGCGCTGCTGCCCGGGGTCGGCCGCGTGCTCGTCATCGGCGGAGCCGGCGGCGTCGGGTCGATGGCCACGCAGCTGCTCAAGGCCACGACGCCGGCCTTCGTGATCAGCACGGCCTCGCGGCCCGAGTCGCGGAAGTGGGCGACGGAGATGGGCGCCGACCTGGTCGTCGACCACCGCGGCGACCTGGCCGGCCAGCTCCGCACGGCGGGGATCGACCACGTCGACCTGGTGTTCTCGACGGCGGGCACCAGCGGCCACCTGGGGGCGATCGTCGAGGTGCTGCGCCCCTTCGGTCACCTGTCCGCCGTCGACCTCGCGGGCCCCTTCGACACGGCGGCCTTCACCGGCAAGTCGCTGTCGCTGCACAGCGAGATGGTGTTCAGCAAGATCGTGGCCGGCGGTGACGTCGCCAGCCAGGGCCGGATCCTCGCCCGGGCGGCGGACGACGTCGCGGCGGGCCGGCTGCGCCCGATCGTCACCACCACGCTCGACGGGCTGACCGCCGAGACCATGAAGACGGCGCACACCCTCGTCGAGAGCGGCCGGACCATCGGGAAGACCGTGGTCCGGGTAACCGCCTGAATCCCCCCAACGAAAGGAATTTCCGAGATGACAACGGATCTGCTCGACGGTGAGTACGTCCCCGGTGCCGACGCGAAGACCCGCGACCAGGTCGAGCTCTACGAGCGCACCGACGGCCGCGAAGGCGCGACGATGGGGGGTGGCCCCGTGGTCGTGGTGACCATGCGCGGCGCCCGGTCGGGCAAGCTGCGCAAGGTCGCCCTGATGCGCATCGAGCGTGACGGCGTCTACGCCATCGGCGCGACGGCCGGCGGCCAGGCTCGCCATCCGAGCTGGTTCCACAACCTCGTGGCGCACCCGACGGTGCAGCTGCAGGACGGTCCCCGGCGTCGGCTGATGACCGCCCGGGTGGCCGAAGGCGCGGAGCGGGAGAGCTGGCTGGCCTACACCGACGAGCTCTACCCGTTTTTCGCGGGCCTTCGCGCCCAGGCCGTCGAGGCCGGCGACCGCGAGGTGCCGCTGATCCTGCTCGAACCCGCCGAGAGCTGACCGGACTGGTTATACGGGCGCCCGGGCGGTGTTAAACGCACGCCGGGAGAAGCGTTACTCCGACGCCGTCTGGTAACACGTCGGTGTTCCGGGTGAAACGGCCCGGAAATGGCCGGCCGGTCCACTGAGTGGCATGAACTTCGAGCTCGACGGCCGGCACGAGCCGGTGATCGTGGTCGGCGGCGGCCAGGCGGGACTGTCGATGTCCCACTGCCTGGCCTCCGCCGGGGTCGCGCACCTGGTGCTCGAACGTGAGCGCGCGGGGCACGAATGGCGGAGCCGCCGCTGGGACAGTTTCTGCCTGGTCACGCCGAACTGGCAGTGCCGCCTGCCCGGGTTCCCCTATGCGGGTGATGATCCGGACGGGTTCATGGTCCGGGACGAGATCGTCGGCTACCTCGAGGCGTACGTGAAGGAGTCCGACGTCCCGCTGCACGAGGGCGTCGAAGCGACGCGGCTGCGGCAGCTGCCCGGTGGCGGGTTCCGGCTCGCCACCACGGCCGGCGAGCTGACCGCCGACCACGTCGTGCTGGCCACCGGGCCCTACCAGGTGCCGCTGAAGCCGAGGCTGGCCGAGCGGCTGCCCGAGCACGTCGTCCAGCTGCACTCGGCCGAGTACCGCAACCCGGCGCAGTTGCCGGACGGCGAGGTGCTGGTCGTCGGCACCGGGCAGTCCGGCTGCCAGATCGCCGAGGACCTGCACCTGGCCGGGCGCCGGGTGCACCTCGCCGTCGGGTCGGCGCCGCGGGTGGCCCGGCGCTACCGCGGCCGCGACGTCGTCGCGTGGCTCGACGAGATGGGGTACTACGCCCGGGGCATCGACGAGTTCGCCGACGCGGACGCCGTCCGGTTCCGCGCCAACCACTACGTCACCGGCCGCGACGGCGGCCACGACATCGACCTGCGCGCGTTCGCCACGCAGGGCATGCAGCTCTACGGCCGGCTCAATGACGTCCGAAGTGGACAGTTGGGTTTCGCCGACGACCTGCGCCGCAACCTCGACGCCGCCGACGCGGTCTCCGAGGGCATCAAGGACTCGATCGACGCCTTCATCGCGCAACGCGGGATCCCGGCGCCGGGGGAGAAGCGTTACCAGCCGGTGTGGGAACCGCCGGACGGGCCTCGCACCCTCGACGCGGAAGCGCTTTCGGCGGTCGTCTGGAGCACCGGGTTCGGCCGCGACCACCGCTGGATCGACGTCCCGGTGTTCGACGGCCGGGGCTACCCGACCCACCACCGCGGCGTCACCAGCTGCCCCGGCCTGTACTTCCTCGGCCTGCCGTGGCAGCACACCTGGGGCTCGGGGCGGTTCTGCGGCGTCGCCGCGGACGCGGAGTACCTGACCCGGCGGATCACCGGCGGCGGGCGCGGGGACGTCCGGTGGCTCTCCGGCACGCCGGTGAGCACCTACCCGGCCGACGACGACTGGGTCGCGCCGAGGACGGTGGCGTGATGCGGTGGACGAACGACGCCCACCGGCACCTGGGCGTGCTGCCGGCGTACCCGTTCTACGGCGGGCCGCCGGTCGCCCCGGCGATCGGTGCCCGCGCGACGATCGGCGAGCTCCTGTCCGATTTGGACCGCGAAGGCACCGAACGCGCGCTGGTGATCCCCAACTACGGCGTCCCGGACCCGGCGATCGCGTTCTCCTTCAACGAACTCTGCGTCGAAGCGGCGGGCAAGG